>JAGXTH010000017.1 GCA_018333475.1 Simkania sp.
GGAGACTTTGGTGTCCATGTAAACGGACTAGAACCAGAAACAGACTACTACTACTGTGCAGTGGTATCAAATGGTGCTTACGATCCAACAAGACCCAGGTCTTTAAGTGAAGCTCAGATTAAATCTGGGGAAGTAAGAAAATTCAGAACACTACCTTGTGACACCTGTGATGATACAGTGGTGTCAACAAAAGAGCCTGATGTAATCGACAGCAAGAGTGCTACCTTGAAAGGTAGCTTTAAATCATCCAGAGCAGTAGATATGTTTTTCGAATATTCCAAATTTGTCATACCTGATCCAAGTAACCCTCAAACAGGGGGTCCATCTTGGCAACCAACCCCAGAGAAAAAATATGGTACCAATTCTCATGGTAATTTTAATTATTTACTCAAGGATTTAGAAAAAAACACGACCTATAACTTTCGAGCTGTTGGTAGGGTTACAAATCCCGACGACACAATCGAAGTGTTTTATGGTCAGACACTGCAATTCACAACAAACAAATATGACGGAATCCCTGGTGGTGACGACGGTACTGGCCCTGGAGACGCTCCTGTAATAGACCCAGGTATAGGAATAGATACTGGTCCTGGGGTAATAATAACCACCGGAGACGACAACTGCCCAGCGGGAACAAATGGTACATTTCCAGCGTGTACGCCGATCATAAACCCATTGGGTTGTTCAATTGGATGGCTTGGAACCCCTCCGAACTGTTTCAACCCTGGACCCGGAGGAACTGGCACTGACCCGACAACCAAAACCCCAAAGGTTACAGTGACTGCAAATCCTGTTTTTATTGACGCTGGTGAATCTTCGACTATCTCTTGGACATCCTCAGCTGTTTCTTCTTGTACTTTGAACGGTTATGATGTTCCAACAAACGGCTCCGCTGACACTGGGGGTCTAAACAATAGTACCTCGTATACAGTTTCATGTTCTGGAATCAACGGATCAGCTGCTGATACTGCAAGTGTTTTTGTAAATATAAATGGTGGAGATTTGGTTTGGGTTGACGTCACAGCTTCACCTATTTTCTTTCCATTAAATGCTTCAGTTACTATATCTTGGACATCCGGCGGAGCCCAGTTTTGTGATAGCGGAGGACACGGAGAAGGAACCAGTGGATCATTCGTTTTATCTCTCGTAAAAAGTAGCTCTTCTCATACAGTGACTTGTAGCGGTGAATCTGGCAGTGCCAGCGATACGGCATACATTGTAATGTACAACACCACCATACCACCTCTACCTACAAACATGTGTATCCCTAGCACAGAAAACAGAACTTTGGCTTGCTCTCCTGGTTATACTGGTTCTGTAAGTCAAACAAGAGCATCTTCTTGTCCTACCTTATTTGGAAACCCTGTTTGGTCCCCTTGGACAACAACCACCAACACGTGTACAGACCCGAACAGCAACACAACCCCACCACCACCTCCTCCGCCTCCACCTCTTCCACCGTCTGGTGCATGTTTCGCTAGCAACCAGACCAGACTACTCAGTTGTCCTATTGGTTACACTGGTTCTATAAATCAAAAAAGGGTATCTTCCTGTCCTACAACAAACGGAAACCCTGTTTGGAGCGACTGGGTAACCACCTCTGAGAATTGTAAAGATTCAAATGGTAATTCTTTACCCCCAGGGGCAACACCACCTGGTCCAGGAAATCCTGGAGTACCTCCCAATCCAGCAAACCCTGGAGTTCCACCTCCCCCAGGTGGACCGGGTCAAAATGGTAACCCACCCCTAACGCAAGATAATGACAATGATGATGATGGTATAGCTAACCCTTATGATGACGACATAGACGGCGACTGGGATCCAAATGACACTGATATTGATATTGATGGAGACGGAATACCTAACTGGATTGACCCAACACCATACGGGCCTGGCACATTGGATGATATCGATGGAGGGGGATTGCCGAATCATCTGGATACGGATATGGATGGAGATGGGATTCCAAACTACCTGGACAACGATACTGATGGAGATGGAATACCTAACGACATTGATTTAGATGACGACAACGATGGAATACCGGACTTGCTTGACCCTACACCCAGAGGTCCCCATGGTGACAGAGCGAGCGATCTGTTGATTCTTGGACAAGAAGCTACACCGCCCTCCGACGCCATAGTGCGGTATCATGAAGGCATAGAGACCGTACTCGCAAGACAAATACGTCGAAACACAGCCTTCGCCGAGAGGTACGGGTACAATGGTGGAAACATTGTTAATTTTGCTTGGGATTTGGCCCATACTTTTGCTAAATTCTACTTTGGCTACATCAACGAACAGAATCTGGAAGTCCGAGTTTCAGCTCCAGATGTTTCCGCTTATGAACTACGACAAGTATCAAATACTTTGGTTGTGTACGAGTATTACAAGAACGTGATAGTTGATATCAGGAGCAAGACAGTTGAATTTAAAAACAAGAATCCGTACGAATATTATTTCCGCAGAATTTTCCGATAGTTTTTGTTTCCTTGGTTTGCTACAATGATTAGGTATTTGCATTAATGAAAGCTATCAAGAAAAACTTCTGGTTAAAAGTTGCACTCGGAATATTATCCTTGGTTGTTTTTCTTGCACCAGTAAAACTTAACCTGAGTGGTGTTGGCAACATAGTAGCTTTAAATAAAAGTTTCGCTTTGATAACTAGTTTGGATATTTCTCCAATTACCGAGGCGAATATTACTGCAGGATCCCCAGGCAGTGTCAAAATCTCAGTTCAAGTTACCGGTCAACCTGACCCTAATGAGCATTTAAAATATCAAATATTAGAATATGGTTATGCTGGTTCTAAAGAAGAACATGAACTGGCTATAGACTACACTGCATCAGTCAAAACCTACAACTACGTAATTCCTTTTACAATCAAAGCAGATGAGGAATATCTAGTGAGTGTTTACACAGTGCTTATTCCCGATACCCAAGACTATGTAATGATCAAGTCGAATGGTGTAGCATTTTCTGGTGATGGAGCAAATGTTAACAACAACACTGCCTACGGACTTTCTTCTATACCTGAGAAACCTGTATTTGACTTGGGTTGTGGTGTTACGACTATTTTTACTAACTGTCTAGTGGCTGGTTTGTATTACATAGTTTACGAACCCCTGTCATCTATCACCACCCTATCAGCAAAATTCCTAGACTTCTTTGTTTATTACTCTATTAGTAGCGACGCTTATCGGAGCGGCTTCGTAGAGAAAGCTTGGAGTGTGGTCCGTGACATTTCTAATATGTTTTTTATAATTGCGCTTCTCTACATTGCAATCAAAACAATACTTGGCATGAATGTGTCGGCGCAACAAAGGCTCATCGGCTACATAATTATGGTTGCTTTGGTAATTAATTTCAGTTTGTTTGTTTCGAGGGTAGTGATAGATGCCTCGAACATATTGGCGCGTGTATTTTACAACAACATAACACCATACGACGAAAACGGTACTGCTATTCCGCTCGACAGCAATAAACCCAAATCAATATCTGTGGGATTAGTTAGAACTTTTGACCCACAAAAAGTAATAAGTAACCCCAAAGAAAATCTTGGGAATTTTGCCTTGGTTACAATTTTATTTATAATACTTCTCGGTTACATGGTTTTGATGTTTATATCCATAGCCATGCTTTTCCTAGGTAGGGTTGCGGGGCTTTGGATAGCGATGATGTTCTCACCACTGGCTTTCACTTCACTGGCTTTGCCCTTCAAGATTCCGAAATTTAGTTTCGATAAATGGAGTACTGATCTGTTTAAACTTTCTTTCATGGCGCCTATTTTCGCCTTCTTTCTATACATAATAATTCTCTTTGGGGGATTTTTGAGTCAGATCCAATACGATTCAGGTAATACTGCTTCGAGTTTAACTGGTTGGCTAGATGCTTTGATGAAAAACATTATACCTTTCATCCTGATCTTTGTATTAATAAAAGAAGCTAAGACTATCACAAAAGACTATGCCGGGGATATGGGTACGGCGTTCAGCAACTACGGCGCTATGGTTGGAGGCTTGGCAGTAGGCGCAGCTACTGGAGGATTGGCAATGGCTGGACGCGCTACTGCAGGTCGGGCTGGATCTTGGCTAGCCAGAAACACCAGTAAAGACAATTTTGCTGGTAGGGCTGTTAACAGACTTGGAAGACGAATGGGTACAGCTAGTTGGGATGCTCGTAATGCTAAGATTCCAATCATTAACAAAGGACTCTCTGATACTGGTCTCAAAAATCTAAACACTGTTAGCACTCCAAAGGCAGGTGGTTGGGAAAAGATTCGTGAAGACAAGAAGCAAAAGAGATTTAAGAGGGCTGAAGAAGTCAGCAAAGTTGGATACGGCGAGAGGGTGTCCGTTAATTTGCGTAGGGCCGAGTTGGATTTACATACACTAATGGAAGGAAACGAAGAAAAACTTGCGTCTTTGGAAAAAAACGTAGAGGAAGCAAGAAAAAACCTCAGGGACGCTACCGCGTCAAATGATACTGGAAAGATAAATATGTACACTAGACAAATACAAGCTTTCAGAGCGCACCAAGTAGCGATCAAAAAAGGTGAGAAGATAAACATGGGTTACAACGATTTGGATGACAAAGGTGCTGTTGTGACTAAAAACATAAAAGAAGATTACGGAAACCTTAAAGTTAAGGACGGGGCGAACAGAGGAAAAACAATAGTTCAATTACAAACAGAAGTTCTGCCTGAAGCCAAGAAAGCTGTCCGTGACACAATAAAGAAGAGGAAACTCGCTTACGCTGATCGGCTAAGTATGAGATTCTGGTCGGATGGAGCACAGGAAGTAGTACAAAAAGTGCGTGCAGGAGCCACTTATGAAAACAAGACAGCTTAAAACAAAAACATGACCGATAAATTAAAACAAATAATCGAAGAAGAAGTGCTGAAAATGCCTCGCGAATTTCAGGAAGCTTTTACTGCATCCAACTGGATATCAGTTTCCGAAGACATCGCTCGTAAGTATGTATTATATCTAGACGAGGAGATAAATAAATTCCAAGCAGAAGTATTTTTGGTTCTCTCTGGTGTTGTTCAATATGAACAACTAAGCGTAAACATAGAAAACGAACTTGGTTTGAGTAAAGAAGAAGCAGAAAAGATGGAAGGGGAAGTACTCGAAAGAATAATTTTTCCTTTTTCCGAGAACA
>JAGXTH010000018.1 GCA_018333475.1 Simkania sp.
GCTAGGGACACTGGCAGCCCTTGGGGCTGCCCATTATATTTCTCAAAATATCCATGTGCTGGGCATCACCACATACTTTGGCCTTTTCCAACAGCCCACGGGGCTGTTCCTATGATTTTTCATAAAATATCCAAGTGCTGACGGTGCGCAAATGCAAGGTCTTTCCTTGGCAGCCCATGGGGCTGCTCCTTAACTACCAAGCCCCTCGCTTTGCGAGGGCGTTATGACTTATTTTCCCGATGAAAATTTTCCCCTAGGAAAATTCTTCATCGAGAATGGCTCGTCTAATTATTGCACGATTTTGAACTATGAGACTCCTGCATAACTCAGTTATGCAGGAGTCTCAACTATGTCAAAAAATAAGATCCTCCCCATAGATATGGAGAAGGCATTCTTTAGCTAGTGGCATAAGAGGTAGGAAGAGAGCTTCTTGGGGACTAACCCAGAGGTGGGTTGAGTGTTCTTTTGGCCTTAGGGAGATGTGTTTTGGAGGAGTGTCAAGTTCGAGGACAAAAACATAATAGATGAAATCAAGATCATAATAGTGAACAAAAAATGTGGTGTGGTAGTGAAGTTCTCTAGAATCAATAAGAAGGCCAGTCTCTTCAAAAGTTTCTCGTAGAACTGCGGCTAGAGGTGTTTCTAAAGGTTCGAGCTTACCAGCTGGAACTCCATAGCTACCGCTAAATCTTTTGCAAGGGGCATTCTGAAGGAGCAACAGTCGTCCCTTACAGGTGATATAACATGAGGAGACTTGCATACGCGGTCCAAAATCAGAGGGACGAGTCAGAGCCAAACTAAGCTTTTTTAGCATGATCGAGTTGTTTGAGGATATTGAGTACGGCTTCTTCGAGTTGCTCTGGTTTTTTGGGAGTAGCTAGAGCTACGGTAAAACGTGTAGAGGTTTTGCCTTTTTCTTTCTCTACTGTCAGAGTCATGCGGTCAAATTTTAGAAGAGTGATATGTCTTGTGGCAGCGAAAATCTTGATACGAGTCAGAGATTTTAACCAGAGAACTTGCGGTGGGCAAGGTCCAAAACGATCTTTGAGTTCATCGACTAAGGAATCGACTTCCTCGAAGCTGCGTGCGTCACCAAAGCGATGGTAAATTTCCATCCGTAGGGAGGTTTCCAAGATATAGTCTTCTGGAAGTCGGGCATCAAAAGAAAATTCCATTTTGGTTTCACAGAAATCGGGAACACCCTTTTTCTGTAGAGCACTGACAGCTCGTTTTAGAAGTTTGCAGTAAAGATGGAATCCAATGGTTGCAATGTGTCCAGATTGTTGCGTGCCTAGGATATCACCAGCTCCGCGGATTTCTAGATCGCGCATAGCGATTTTCATTCCCCCACCATAAGAAGAGGATTCGATCAGAGCAGAGAGTCGCTTTCTAGAGATCTCACTTAAGGGACGGTGAGGGTGCGTAAGGAAATACGTGTAGGCGGGTCGATTCCAACGCCCTACGCGACCACGCATCTGATAGAGATCAGCTAATCCAAATTGGTCTGCATGATCGATAAGAATGGTATTGGCATTAGGAATGTCTACGCCATTCTCAACAATCGTGGTCGCAACTAGAATATCAGCATGGCCACTCTTAAATGCGTGAAAAACGGTGTCGATTTCATCTGGAGACATTTGGCCATGACCGACGACAATCCTAGCTTGAGGTAGTAGAGATTGAAGTTCATCGCGCACTCGAAAAATACTTTCCACACGATTGTGGATGAAAAAAGCTTGTCCATCACGCGATAGCTCGCGAAGTAAGGCATGATGAATGGTGACAGGCTCTCGTTTTACGATGAGGCTTTTAATCGGTAATCGGTCATGTGGTGGAGTATTGATCACGGAAATGGTCCGCGCACCGACTAATGACATGTATAAGGTACGAGGAATTGGTGTAGCAGAAAGAGTGAGGCAGTCGACTCCAGATTTAAGAGTCTTTAGGTGTTCTTTAGCGCGCACACCGAAGCGTTGTTCTTCATCGATAATGATAAGACCTAGATCGTGAAATAGCACATCTTTGCTGATAAGGCGGTGAGTGCCTATGAGAATGTCGATCGTCCCAGCTGCGACGTCTTCAAGAGTTTTAGCAATTTCTTTAGGCTTGTTAAATCTTGACACCACACCAATGCGTATGGGGAAATTAGCCATGCGCTCTTTAAAATTTTCATAGTGTTGTAGAGCAAGTATTGTCGTAGGAACTAAGACGGCTACTTGTTTTTTGCCATCGGCCACCGCCTTAAAAGCAGCACGCATAGCGACTTCAGTTTTCCCATAGCCAACATCACCACAAACTAGCCTATCCATAGCAGTGGGTTGCTGCATATCTTGCTTGATTTCAGCAATAGCACGGAGTTGATCTTCTGTTTCAATGTACGGAAACTCTTCCTCAAAACTTTTGAGCTCTAAGCTATCGGGGGGGAAAGCAAAACCACCAGATAAAACGCGCTCTGCTTGCAAATGTAAAAGGTCATGGGCGTACCCGATGATAGCTTTTTCGGCCTGAGCTTTGACTCGTTGCCATTGCTTGCCCCCAATGGTGTGTAATGTAGGGGCTTCTTCATTAGCGCCAATGTATCGACTGACTAAATAGGCTTGTTGAATGGGAACATAGAGCATGCCTTCCTGGGCATATTCAATGAGGAGAAATTCTGTGAGTTGACCTAGGTGATTAGGTCGTTTTTCTAATCCAAGGAATTTGCCGATTCCATGATGAAAGTGTACGACAATATCTCCTGGCTCAAGCTGATGGAATTCTGCTGCAGGGGTGTGATAGGTGTTTCTCCATTTTTGCCGACGTACTTTGTAGCGATGCGTCAGTTCAGTCATGGGTAATACGACTTGCAGCGTATCTCCTACCACGAATCCGCTCGAAAGATAGCCATATTCAAAATGTGTATTTTGAGGAAGTTGTGGACAATCGTGAGTAAGACGTTCTTGAAGGCTTTTTTGTTCTGGTTCGCCAGAGATAATAAAGTGGAGGTTAAGTGCTTGTTTATTTAGGCGAGAAATTCCGTGGAGAATTTCTTCAGAGGAGGTAGAGGAGCGGTTTTCAACAGGAGAAAAAAAATCTGAGATAGTACTGAATGGGTGACGTATGAGATGAGCATCAAAAGAAGAACCAGCAATCTCAAAGCTGATAGGTTGAAGCGGATCTTTGCTAGTATAAAAGCTACGTCCTTTGGGAGCAGATGGTTTTGATATTTCGCAGAGCTCCTCGATAGGTTGTTCTGTGAAATACAAACGTGGGCATGTTTTAAATTCTTTAAGAAGTCTTTCCCAACTTAAAAAATAGCGTGAATTGGCGCCGGGAAGCCCCTTGAGAGCAACATAACGATCTTCTAGTTCCACGAGTTCATCAAAGACAATAAGAGTAGAAGGCCCTAGATAATCGAGAATAGATACGAGTTCTGTGGAATTCTGTAGTAAAGAAAGTTCAGAAGCTGGAGAAAGGAAAACATGATTACATTTAGCAATGGATTTTTGACTAATAGGATCAAAATGCCTAAGGGATTCAATGTTATCACCGAAAAATTCGATCCGTACGGGATCTGCAGAGCTGATCGGATAAATATCTAGAATGCCACCGCGTAAGGCATATTCACCTTTGTCGCTTACAATAGCAGAGTGTTTATAACCAAGAATCTTGAGGTATTCTGGTAGAGTGTCAAAGGGTAAAATGTCGCCTAGATTAAGCTGTCGACATAGAGATTGCAATTCTTTGGGGGGAAGACATTTTTGTAAGCAAGCTTGAAGGGATGCAAATACTATATTAGGTTGATGGGGTTGAGTGAGTTTATAGAGAATGTCTAAGCGTCTTCCTACAATATCTGTACTAGGAGCGATATCTTCTCCTGGTAAGGTTTCCCAAGCTGGGAATTCAAGAACTTCACGGATACCAAAATAAGAGCAGTCATCTAGAAGACGCTCTTCTCTTGCCCCGCCAGTGAGTATAAGAATATTTTGGTGCAATGCATCTTGAGCCAGGGTTAACAAGGCTGCTTTAGGAGCGTCCCAAAGACCCTCAACGAGAAGGTCTTTATGATCAGTGACTGCCTGATGAAAGGAGTTTAAAGCAGAGCTTTGCAGCAAATCCTTGGCATTCATTGGAGGGGTTATGCTTTGGCTATGGCTTGCTGTACGCTTTCTTTGGCTCTTGTCAAAGCATCCTCTAATCCATGGGGATTTTTCCCGCCTGCTTGAGCGCTATCCATTTTACCGCCACCGCTGCCACCAATACTCGGGGCTAATTCTTTGATCAGTGTGGCAGCACTGATTCCTTTGCTTGTGAATTCTGGACTTACGCGAACAAGCAACTGGGCTTTATCTTCAAATCTAGCACCAAGAACGAGGACAAGAGGCTTTTTTTTCTGTAGAATTTCATCAGCAAGGATTCCTAGCTCTTCAGCAGGTAAAGCAACTTCTGCGATGAGAAAGGAGAGTGCACCGATGGTTTCTACTTGATGAATGAGCTCTTGTGCTTTCTGATGTAGGATAGTACGACGATATGTTTTGAGCTCTTGTGAAAGATCTTTGACTTGATCAATAAGGTGGATCAGCGCTTCTGGAGTTTTGAGGGGAGCGGTTTTTAAGAGGGTTGCGCAATGGTGTAAAAGATTTTCCTGTGCATACATGAACTCAGTAGCAGGTTTACCCGTAACAGCTTCGATACGTCTAACTCCAGCCGAAATGCTTCCTTCTTTGAGAATGCGAAATAAGCCAATAGTTCCCAAGTGGTGCACATGCGTTCCACCGCAGAGCTCCTTAGAGAAATCAATATCCACTACGCGTACGATGGCGCCGTATTTGTCTCCAAAGAATTGTTTAATTTCTCCCTTTTTTTGGACTTCCTCATAAGAGAGTTCATAGGTCGTTACTGGTTGATTGGTGCGGATTTTCTCATTAACAAGATCTTCAATAGCTCGGAGTTCTTCATGTGTCACGGGTTTATGATGATTAAAGTCAAAACGCAGACGGTCTGGTTCAACAAGAGATCCAGCCTGACGAATATGAGTACCTAAGACTTCTTGCAACGCCCAGTGCAGAAGATGGGTTGCCGTATGATGTGCCATAATATGCTGACGTCTAGGAAGGTCTATAGAGGCATGGACGATTTGACCGCTTAATAGCTCCCCACGCTCTAATTTTCCAATATGGACTATAATTCCAGGGAATGGCACGCGGCAGTCTGTAACCTTAAAAGAGAGGTGTTCGGCAGTTAGGGAACCTGTATCGTAGATTTGCCCTCCTTTCTCTGCATAGAAAGGAGTTTCATCTAAGATGACCCAAGCTTCATCAGAAAGTGTAAGTTGATCGACGAACTTCCCATTATGTACAATGCCCAAGATTTTGCCCGTGCCATTTGCAGCGGTGTAGCCAGTAAAATGAGAAGGGCCCATTTTTTCAAAGAATTCCTTGAATAAACTTTCTTCTGCTACGTGATGATGGGTAGCTTGTGCGCTACGGGATTTTTCACGAGCCGATTCTTCGAGTAATTGGTACTGATCAAGATTCACCTCAAGACCGGTATCTTTTGCAATCAGTAAAATTTCCTCTAAAGGAAATCCATAAGTATCTTTAAGTTTAAAAGCGTCTTCTCCGCTAATATGGCGCGGAGAGCTATTTTTCGCTTCTTCGATCACATTATTCAAGATGTTTCCTCCGCGTTTCAATGTGCGAAGGAAGCTTTCTTCTTCTACTGTAAGAATCTCACAGATCCGGTTTTCTGCTGTTTTTAGCTCTGGGTAATCTTCACCCATTTCCTGGATCAAGCGAGGAAGAAGCCTAGAGAGAAAGGGTTCTGTTAAATGGAGCATTCTGCCGTAACGGACAGCTCGTCTGAGTAATTTGCGAAGGACATAACCTCGATCGAGATTGCTCGGTTGCGCACCATCTGCAATAGCAAAGGATAAAGAACGGATGTGGTCGGCTATGACATGGTAGGCTGGGGCAAATTCCTTATCATCGGGATTGTATTTGCGACCTGATATATTTTCCACTTCAGCTATGAGGCTTCGGAGAAGATCTGTTGCAAATACAGAATTTACACCCAGCTTTAGTGAAACGACGCGCTCAAGACCCGCCCCAGTATCGATCGATTGTTTTGGAAGAGGTGATAGCTGGCCGCTTTGTGAGCGATTGAATTGCATAAAAACAAGATTCCAAAATTCTAGATAGCGTTCTCCAGAAGCATCCTCTTTGGGAGAGGGGGCATCACCATATTGAGGGCCTCGATCTAAATAGAGCTCAGAACAGGGACCGCAGGGCCCAGTATCACCCATAGACCAAAAATTATCCTTCTCTCCAAGGCGGGTGATCCTTTTTTCTGGAACGAGTTGTTTCCATAACTCAAAGGCTTCTTCATCAGTTTCAAAGATGGTTGGCCAAATTTTTTCCTCAGGAAATTCAAAAATACGGGTGGCAACTTCCCAAGCAAAAAGGATTGCCTCTTTCTTGAAATAGTCTCCGAAGGAGAAATTGCCCAACATTTCAAAAAAGGTGAGGTGTCGCGAGGTATGACCCACATTATCTAAATCATTATGTTTGCCACCAACGCGAATACACTTTTGTGATGTTGTCGCTCGTGTAAAATCACGGATGGTTTTGCCTAAAAAAACATCCTTAAATTGGTTCATTCCTGCATTAGTGAAGAGCAGAGTGGGATCGTCGTGTGGCACAACGGGTGAAGAGGCGATGACAGCATGGCCCTTCTCTTTGAAGTAGTGTAAGAATTTACGTCGGAGGTCCTGCGAGAGCGTCATTGTTTGCACCTTAAACAAAAGCTGAAGGGAGTACTCTAGCAAACATAGCCTTGAAATGTCAAAAAAACGAAGAAAATCCGGAGGTTTTTATAGTTTGAGAGGTTTTGTCCTAGATAGCATAAGCTAAACTTCAGTTGAAAGTTTAAGTGTTATAAGGTTAAAACTTGGGTATCTTTATTTAACTTTTAGGCGATGTCGTGGATGCTAATCTTAAGAAACAACTACAAAAAATTGCTAATACGATTAGAGAACTTTCCATGGAAGCCGTACAAAAGGCTAACTCAGGTCATCCTGGCTTGCCTATGGGGTGCGCTGAGTTTGGTGCATACCTTTATGGGTGTGTACTCAGGCATAATCCTAAGAATCCCAAGTGGCTGAATCGAGATCGTTTTGTCCTTTCGGCTGGGCATGGTTCCATGTTGTTGTATTCTTGTTTGCATCTTGCAGGGTTTAACTTAACTCTCGACGATATTAAACAGTTTCGTCAGCTTCATTCCAAGACTCCAGGGCATCCAGAACTGCATATGACAGATGGTGTGGAAGCCACAACGGGTCCTCTTGGTCAAGGGGTGGGAAATGCTGTCGGTATGGCTCTTGGCCTCAAGATCTTGGGCAGCAAATTCAATAAAGAGGGGCATAAACTTTTCAATAGTAAAGTATATTGTTTGGCAGGGGATGGATGCTTAATGGAGGGGGTTTCTTCGGAAGCGTCTTCTCTGGCTGGACACCTTGGTCTTGATAATCTTGTTCTCATTCACGATGCTAATCATATTACTCTAGATGGACCTCTGGAACAATCTGGTTCCGAAGACACCAAGATGCGTTATCAGTCCTACGGTTGGCAAGTCTACGAAGTCGATGGGTATGATTTTGATGCGATGGATGAGATTTTCTCGCAAATTCGCGATGGGCAAACCAAGCCTTGTTTTATCACGATGCACACAGTGATTGGTAAAGGCTCTCCAAATAAAGCAGGCTCTCATAAGGCGCATGGTTCTCCCCTGGGAGCCGAAGAAGTAGCGCTTGTTAAAAAGGCATTGGGGCTTCCAGAAGAAGATTTTTATGTGCCGCAGTCCATATACACGTTTTTTGAGCAACATCTTGCCAAAGACGCCCAGATGGAAGAAAAATGGAATGAGTTATTACGAGCCTATGCAAAGGCGTATCCAGATCTTTATCAGCAATTTCAAGTGATGCAAAATAGGGTGCTGCCTGCCGATCTTGAAGAACAATTACGCAAACTCCAGATCAAAGCTCCTATAGCCACTAGAGCAGCTTCGCAAGACGTCCTACAGTTATTAGGGGATCTATTGCCCCATCTTTATGGGGGGTCGGCTGATCTTTCGGGTTCTGATTGCACAATGATGAAGAAATTTCCATTGATTGCTCCAAGACAGTTCGATGGACGTAATATCAAATACGGCATACGAGAATTTGCTATGGCAGCAGCAGCAGCTGGATTGTCAGAAACTAGTATGATTACACCGTTTATTGGGACGTTTTTGACATTCTCTGATTATATGCGTAATGCCATTAGGCTAGCTGCTTTATCCAAGGTGCAGGTGATTTACCAATTCACGCATGATTCTATTTTTCTTGGTGAAGATGGTCCAACGCACCAGGCTATTGAACATCTGGCGGCACTTCGTGCCATGCCTAATTTACATGTGATCCGACCTGCAGATTCCAATGAAGTTAAAATGGCTTGGTTAGCGGCTTTGCGCTACAAAGGGCCAACTGCGATTGTATTGGCCCGACAAAATCTTCCAGAAATTCCTGGTACGCAGATTGAGTATCAGCAAGGAATGGGTCGTGGAGCTTATATTATTAAAAAAGAAACTGCGCCACCGCAGTTTACATTATTTGCTACTGGATCGGAATTGTCTTTAGCGATGGAAGTGGCTAGTGCCCTGGAAAAACGGGGCAAATCAGTGCGAGTTGTTTCCATGCCTTGCTGGGAAATCTTTGAAAAGCAAAGTGAGGACTATAAGGCTTCCGTTGTTGAGGGCTCCATCGGTAAGAGGGTTAGCATAGAAGCGGCTAGTAGCTTTGGTTGGACAAAATGGATTGGAAGAGATGGAATTGCAATCAGTATGGAAGGATTTGGAGAGTCGGCTCCTGCTAGTGATCTTGCTCTAGAATTTGGCTTTAATGTTGATGCAATCCTCGATCGACTCTTGTCGTGAATGACCTATTATTAAAAGCTCTGGCTTGTGAGAACCACGGGAACCGGCCGCCAGTTTGGTTAATGCGACAGGCTGGGCGTTATATGCCAGAGTATAGAGAGTTGCGTAAACGGCATTCTCTGCACCATCTTTTTCATACGCCAGAGCTTGCTGCTGAGATCACTTTGCAGCCGATTCGGCGTTTTGACGTGGATGCGGCTATTGTTTTTTCAGATATTCTCGTTGTCGTTGAAATGCTAGGATTGACAGTACAGTTTCCTGAAGGAAAAAGTCCTTATATCCAGGGATTCACTGAGGATGTGGATCAATTGTTACTACGACCTGCGCGCGATGTTTTGTCCTATGTTAGAGCTACGATTGAATTAGTTAGACCACAATTATCTGTACCATTGATCGGGTTTTGCGGGGGCCCCTACACAGTGGCAAGCTATTTGATCGGTCGAGAAAATATTACGCAGTGGGTAGAGAATCATCCACAGAAGTTACATAGACTTCTGGAGAAGATTTTAGAAGCTACATTGGAGTATCTTCACTTACAAATCGAAGCAGGTGTTCATGTCGTGCAAATTTTTGATTCTTGGGCGGGTCTGTTACCTGCGGAGTTGTTTTCTGAGCTGTCTCTGAGATATCTTGAGCGAATGGTTCAGACGATTTCTGTACCTAGTATTCTCTTTATGCGTGGATCATGTGACTATGCCAAAGAGTTGGCGCAAATAAGACCGACAGCAATTAGCTTTGATAGTCAAAAAGAGATGGCACTACTGCGTCGAGAAATTCCAAAAGGCATTGCAGTTCAGGGAAATCTTGCTCCAGAATCTTTACTTGGGTCTAAGGACTCAGTCAAAGAGTCCACTCGGGCGCTTCTTTCTAGCATGCAAAAAGATCCCGGATTTATCGTTAACCTCGGCCATGGTGTATTACCTGCAACTCCAGAAGAAAATGTCGAGGCTTTGATTGAAGTTGTGAAGCAATCACCATTTTGCTAATGGTGGCATAGAACAGAGGATGGCTTCAGGATTCCCTCCCGATAGAAACCCAAATTTAGTGCCACGGTCATAGAGCAAGTTGAATTCGACGTAGTGTGCGCGTAGAGATAGCTGCAGGTCTTTATCTTTAGGGGAATAAGGTTGATCGATACGCAGCCGATAAATGGGGAGAATGGCCTCTAGAAATGTTTTGCCAACAGTGCTCCATAGCATAAAGTCACAGTCTATATTTCCAGTATTATAGTGATCGAAGAAAATGCCCCCCACTCCACGTTCTTTATGACGATGGGGTAGGTAGAAATACTCCTTAGCTGCCTGAGAGAATTTAAGGTAGAGGTCATTGCCAAAGGGATCTAGGGTTTCTCGTGCGATTCGATGGAAATGCTGGGTATCTTCTTCATAGGGAAAACCCATAGGAGTAAGGTCGTAGCCTCCGCCAAACCACCAGGAGTCTTTTGTTTCGATATATCGAATATTAAAGTGTACGGTAGGTGCATGGGGATTGAGCATATGAGTGATCAGGCTGATGCCAGTGGCAAAAAAAGGCCCCGTGCCATCAGACATCGGAAACTCTTTCCCGTACACCCCAGACCAATTGACAGCGGCTTTCTCAAAAACATCACCATAAAGACAAGAAATTTCCCCGCCTCCTCCATGAGGATGTTGCCAGGATTGGCGCTCAAAATGTTTTAAAGGCTCTAGCGATTCAAACCCATCGATGAGTTCATTGCGCAACTCTTTAAGAAAGGTTACGATTTCCGCTTGTCTGTTCGACTGTATAGTGGCATCATTCATGCGAGCTATCTTCGTGTATTGCAAAGTCATCGGTCAAGAACGTTTTTTGACTCGCCTTACGCCGTAGAGGGATTTATGGACTGTTTGAAAGCTATCATGAAAAAACAACGAGTGATCATTTTAGGGGCTGGGATTTCTGGATTAAGTGCTGCGTTTGCTTTGCGAAATACACATGAGGTCATTGTTCTCGAGCAATCTTCAAAAGTGGGCGGGTGGCTTGAAACGATAGATCAACAAGGCTTTCTATTTGAGACTGGGCCTCGAACTTTTCGTTATGGTAGTAGTCTAGATCTTCTTTCCTTAGTTAAAGAGCTTGGTTTAGAAAAAGAGCTTATTTTTTCTCGTGAAGAAGCCAAGCAACGGTTTTTGTTTTTTCAGGGTTGTTTGGAACAGGTGCCTACGCGTCTTGTATCGATGATAAGATCTCCTCTCATGAAAGGAGTGTGGGGATCTTTATTAACTGAGTGGAATCGAGCACAGTGTTTAGAAGATGAAACTCTTTGGCAATTTGCTGAAAGAAGATTTGGCAGGAGTATAGCAGAGCGGTTTTTCGATCCTCTATCTATAGGAATTTATGCAGTAAGTAGTGAGCAGATTTCAGCGAAAGCTTGTTTTCCTAGACTCAAGGAGATGGAGAGAACACATGGTTCTATCACCAAAGCGCTGATTAGAACTCTGGGAAGAAAACAAAAGAAACATGCTAGTAGTCCGGGGCTGTTTTCTTTTAGATCAGGTGTGCAGACGTTAGTCACAGCATTAGCACATGCTTTGCATGGGAATCTTTACCTTGGGCATACTGTACAGTCCATTTTTCAGGACAAACAAGGCGTCAGGGTCACTACGTCATTAGGGGTTTTTGAAGGCGATTATTTAATTAGCGCTCTTCCTCCCGCGGTGATGGGGCAACTGCTTATAGAAAGTAACCCAAAAATAGCTAATAGTCTTCGGAACATTCCGATGACAAGTCTTACAATGGTGCAATTAGGATATCAAGGTGATTTACTGAGACAAAAAGGCTTCGGTCTTCTTGTTCCAAGTATAGAAAAGCAACCGCTATTAGGTGTCGTTTTTGATTCTTCTATTTTTGCAGAACATAATAGAGGAGAGCAAACTCGTCTTACGGTAATGCTTCCTCCTACTGAAGAGGCGATCCCCTTAGCTACACAATGGGTCCAACAACATCTAGGAATCACTAGGTCTCCAGATTTGATCACAATGAGGCAATGCGCCAAAGCAATTCCACTATTGCAAGTAGGACATCAAGAGCGGATGGCCAAAGTATTCGAAATTATGAAACACGAAACACCAAATATGTTTTTGGTAGGAAATTACATACAGGGTGCATCTGTCAACGACTGTATTGCTTCATCTATGAAAGTAGTTCGCCTTCTAAATATCTAATACCAAACGCAACAAATAACTTCATATTTGAGCTGCGTGAAAGCTGTCGACAAATCGGCGATCATAAACAGCATAGTATTAATGCAAT
This sequence comes from Simkania sp., assembly GCA_018333475.1. Lineage (GTDB taxonomy): Bacteria > Chlamydiota > Chlamydiia > Chlamydiales > Rhabdochlamydiaceae > JAGXTH01. The sequence goes on from JAGXTH010000018.1 coordinate 12,220, forward strand.
ACAATGCTGTTTACGATCGCCGATTTGTCGACAGCTTTCACGCAGCTCAAATGTGAAGTTATTTGTTGCGTTTGGTATAACGTCATTGTTTACCTGTGTCATCCTCCTGATGCAAATCCTGGAAACAATGTCATCCCACCATCTACGAAAATCGTCGTACCTGTGATGTAATCAGCATAGTCAGAGGCCAGCCAGGTTGCGCAATGGCCAATATCTTTTGGCTCTCCGATGCGATTATAGGGCACGAGTTTCATGAGATTGGCGTAAGCTTCAGGAGTATCCCGTGCCGGTTTATTGATATCCTCTGAGTCGATATTGCCCCCCAATCATTTGGATCGAAAATCGACTGAACCAGGTTTTAGTACAGCTTCTTAGAGATAGATCTACTTTGAGAAGAGAATAGGGTGTGTTGTTGTGTTAAGATGATCGCCAAACCCATAGCCTAAATTTTTTAGGCTATGAACAGCAGGATCAGTCTCTTTAGCAACATAGAGAGGTTTTGGCCCAGCATAGCCAACGAGAAGGAATTTTTGGTTTTTCAATTCGGTTAGGGGGAGTAAGGTCATCAGCATTTTAGCTGAAAAAAACAAGGCGGTTCCCCGTTTTTCTGGACATGGGCAAAAAATCGTGGAGGGTAGGGGGGAGTTTCCTTCCGTAAGACGCAACATCATACCACAAGTAATAGGCTGTATGCAGAGGAGATCTGCAAGCGAACTGGAGCTTTTGCCAAAAGGAAGAGAATCATTAGAACAAAGAGCTTGATCGAAGCCAAGGCGGACCTGTTTAGCTCGAGTCAATTCAGCAGCAATTTCAGCACAGGTTCTTTCAAAAACGACACTTTTGACTGAAAGATTGGATCGCCAAAGATCACGAGAGTTTTTAGTGACAATGTTCTCAACGTCTTCTAAAAGCTTAGGGGAGAATAAGCCATCGAAACCAATGTACCCATGGTTGGAATAGTAGTCAAAATGATCACTGGCAAGAGTAAAACGCATAAACAGAAATCCTTATTATAGACTAGCTAAACGAACTGCAGCTTCTTGGGCTTCGGCAGGTACAGTGAAAGTAGAAAGACGTAAATAACCCTCCCCAGCAGAACCAAATCCGAGTCCTGGGATTCCAATAATGCGACAAGAGTCCAATAAGTGGTCGAAAAATTGCCAGGAATTCATTTCGTTCGGAGTTTTCCACCAGATATAAGGGGCATCGATGCCCCCATAAAATGTCTGGTGATTGCGATGGAGCGCTTCGCGCAAAATTTTTCCACTCTCAAGATAAATATCTACTTGAGCTTTCACCTGGGTATACCCTTCTTTTGAAAACGTAGCTTCAGCACCGCGCTGAATCGGATAAGCGACTCCATTAGACTTTGTTGATTGGCGGCGACGCCACATAGTATGGAGTCCGTGAGGCAGAGTTTTTGGAACAACAGTGTAAGCGCATCGAAGTCCAGTAAACCCAGCGGCTTTGGAAAAACTACGACACTCGATGGCTACTTTGTGAGCGCCTTCGATTTCGTAAATACTTAAGGGAATATTAGGGGATCGGATAAATGCTGCATAGGCGTTATCAAATACAATGACCGCATCCTTCTCTATGGCATAGTCTACCCATCTCTTGAGAAGGGCATGGTCCATAGCAGTTCCAGTAGGATTGCTAGGGGAACATAGAAAAATAAGATCGCAAGGTCCTTCCGGAGGCTGAGGATGGAATCCATTGTCAGCCAAACACGGAAGAAAAAGAATGTGTTCATTCCTTCCTGCCATGACGTTACTAGCAAGATAAACAGGATACGTAGGATTTGTAATAGCCACCTTGCAGTCGGTAGCAAAGAGTTCTTGTATGTTGGCAGTGTCGCTATTAGTTCCATCGGAAATAAAAATTTCCTCAGGAGAAAATCCAAATGAAGCGTATTCGTGATTACAGATGGTTTCGCGTAAGAAGAAATATCCTTCTGAAGGACCATATCCCTTTTTTCCGGATGGGTGGGTCATCTCACGGGTAGCTGAACAAATGGCTTCTGCGATTGCGGGAGCTAGAGGCAATGCGACATCGCCAATGCCAAGATTGATCACACTTTCTTTAAGCCCCAGGGTTTCTAACAGGGCTAATTTTTCCTCTATGATAGGGAAAATATAGGGGGTTTTCAAAAGAGAGTAAGAAGGGTTGATCTTTGGCATAGGAAAAACAGCTTAGTCACTTTAGTCATAATTCTCAATCATGCTATGTTAGACGTGCACAGCCCTTGGGGTAATTTGTCCTTATCTTGGATCGCCTTTAGTATTTGCAGATGATTGGGTAAGAGACCTAGGCTGCATAAAATATTAGGCGTCATGGACAGCCGACCCTTGGGTGGCGCTAGCATAGGGTGCCATGGAAATTTTTGAGCGTTTTCTTGAAGAACTACCGTTGATTGAAGAGAAAATTGGGTATGCATTTCTAGATAAAAATCTTTTGATTCAAGCGTTTGTTCACAGATCATTTCTTAACGAGCATAGGAGTCTTGTTAAAGAGCATAACGAGCGACTGGAATTCTTAGGCGATTCAGTACTCGGATTGATTGTTGCAGAATTCTTATTCCTTCAACTCCCAGGTCATCCGGAAGGGGAGTTATCTAGGCTGCGTTCACAATTTGTCGAAGCTAGTATGTGTAGCTATCTTACAGGTAAACTCGATCTTGCGCCATATGTGCTTCTTGGTAAAGGGGAGAGAATGAATGATGGGAGAGGGCGAGTTACGATTTTAGCAGATCTCCTAGAAGCTCTCCTTGCAGCGATCTACCTTGATGGAGGGTTGGAAGCTGCTCGCACGTTTTTTCTGACGCATTTCGGACAAGATTTAGGCTCCTCATTACAAGAACCTGGAAAAAATTGGAAAGCACGTCTTCAAGATTGGGCTCAGAAACATCATAAGACCACCCCAATCTATCAAGTACTTAGTGAAACTGGCCCAGACCATAGCAAGGTATTTCGGGTTGCGGCCTTGATCGATGAGGGAATTCTTGGTGAAGGAGAAGGGATGTCAAAAAAACTAGCTGAGCAAGCAGCAGCAGAGGCTGCAATGCGAAAACTTGAGGAAAAAAGTGGCTAAACTCAAGACTTTTTGGAGTTGTCAGGAATGTGGGCATCGCCAAACCAAGTGGTCTGGTAACTGTACGATTTGTCAGAAATGGAATACTTTTGTCGAGGAAATTGAGGCAGCTGTTACCAAGAGTAAGTTTTCTACAACACCTCTTGAAGCAGCTCAGCCGGTACAGCTAAAATCTATAGATCCCGGACAGGTACGTCGATTGTCTACTTCGATGTCAGAGGTGGATAGACTGCTTGGCGGAGGGATTGTGGCTGGGTCACTCACTCTTCTTGGAGGGGATCCAGGCATTGGAAAGTCGACCCTTATGTTACAGATTAGTCAAGGTCTGGCATCGCAGGGATTGACTGTGCTCTATGTATGTGGTGAGGAGTCTGTAGAGCAAACAAGCCTTAGAGCCAAAAGGCTGGGTGTCGAAGCTGAGTTGTTATATTTACTCAATGAAACAATCTTTAGTCATATCAAGTTGCACATAGACCGACTTAAACCGGATGTGCTGATCATTGACTCGATCCAAATTCTTTATAAGCCAGAACTGTCATCGTCTCCAGGTTCAGTCTCTCAGGTACGAGATATTGCCGCCGAATGTATGATTTTATCGAAGAGTTCTGGGATCTCAACTTTTCTAATAGGGCACGTTACAAAGACAGGGGAGATTGCAGGCCCTAAAGTGCTTGAACATATAGTGGATATTGTCCTTGATTTCGAAGGGGATCGCCACCATGGTTATCGCTTACTACGAGCCCTCAAAAATCGTTTTGGGCCTACGGATGACGTTGCCCTTTTTCAAATGGGGATAGAGGGGCTAAACCAGGTCAATAATCCTTCTTTATTGTTCCTCCAAGAGAGACTAAGAGAGTCTGTGGGTTCAGTGATTGTTCCTACTGTGGAGGGAACTCGTGCGATGCTTATTGAAGTGCAAGGGTTGGTTGCTGCTTCAGCCTTTTCTACATCAACACGTAAGTCCACTGGACTGGATCAAAATCGTCTAGCACTCCTTCTTGCGGTTTTAGAAAAAAGGATGGGATATAGTTTACACCACTGTGATGTGTTTGTTTCAGTAGCTGGAGGGATTCGGATTACAGAGCCGGCCATCGACTTGAGTATCTTAATGGCGATAGCCTCTTCTTTTTGTAATCGACCTATTGACCCTGATACCGTAGTGATTGGCGAAGTGGGCTTAGGAGGAGAGGTGCGTAGCGTCCCCAGAATTGAATCGCGACTTAAAGAAGCGGCATATCTGGGATTCCGAAGAGTTATATTGCCAAAACGTAATCTTCAGGGGCTTTCTATAGAATTTAAGAGCAAGATTGATATTCAAGGGGTGGAGCTTGTTGAAGAAGCAATCCGTACTCTCATCGGTTGAAAAAACGATCGTTGTAGGTGCACGCAGCTCCCTCCTTTCTCGACATCAGGTAGAAGAGGTTCTGTTAGAACTACGACAGTTTCATTTTGGAATTTCGTTTCGGTCTGTTTTTCTGCAGACAACAGGGGACAAAGACCTGAAAACTTCTTTGAGAAATTTGGACAAAAGTGATTTTTTTACCAAAGAAATCGATGCTATGCAACTTCGTGGAGAATGCCGTATAGCGATTCACTCTGCTAAAGATCTTCCTAGTCCTTTGCCAGATGGACTGTCTCTTATAGCGTTGACTAAGGGGATAGATGCTTCAGACTCTCTTGTATTCAGAGATGGGGAATCCTTAAGTGATCTGCCAAAATTTGCTAAAATAGGTAGTTCTACTGCAAGGCGAGATATAGCAGTAAGAGAGGTGCTCCCTGACGCGATATGCGTGGATATTCGCAGTACTATCGAGAATCGACTAGCGCAACTTGATGCTGGGAATTATGATGCGATTGTGGTGGCAGAGGCTGCGCTCATTCGTTTAAATCTTACTCATCGTAGCCGGGTCTTTTTACCAGGGGAGACAACGCCTTTACAAGGTAGATTAGCTGTGATTGCAAAAGCCAATGATGAAGAAATGAAGCAGCTGTTTCTTTGTATTCATGCGTCCTAAAAAGATTTTATACTTAGGTTCTAATCCGCATTGGATAGCCAAGGACAATGTGGAAGTGGTGCACCTACAGCTTTTTGATATTGTACCGAGATCTTGGTATCTTCCCTCCATAGCAGTTGCTTTAACCGACTGGACGCAGTATACGCATATGATTTTCACTAGCAAGCATGCGGTGAAGATTCTACAAGATATTTTGCCATACTATCAGCTCTTAATACCTCAAAACACGCAGAGGATTGCCGTAGGACAAACAACGGCTAAGGTATTAGAACAAAACGGTTGGGGGACTCCGTGGATAGCAAGAGAAGAGAGGCAAGAAGGAATCATTCAATTATTACGCACCATAGAGTGGAATGAAGACAGTTATGTCCTTTTCCCCCGTTCGGCTTTGTCGCGAGGGGGCATCGAGCAATTTTTCTTAGAAAGAATGATTCGTTATCAAATATGCGATCTCTACGATACATATCCTCGTCGGATAGAGCCATTTCCTGATCTAGAAGAATTTGATGAGATACTTTTTACCAGTCCTTCCACAGTAGCCGCATTTTTTTCGCAGGTGCAAACACTTCCCAAACGGCCATGCCTTAGGGCAATTGGAGAGGTTACTTGGCAAAATTTGGTGCGAGCTACTATGATCTGCACCACTTTATTGCACTAGGAGAGGAGTAACGATGACGTATACACTACCTGATTTACCTTATGATTTCTCAGCTCTTGAGCCTGTGATTTCTGCTGAAATTATGACGTTACACTATACAAAGCACCACCAGGCTTACGTAAATAATTTAAATATCGCTTTGGAAAAATATGAACAAGCGAACAAAGCCCAGGATGTTGCTGGGATGATTGCATTGCAGCAGGCCATTCGGTTTAATGGTGGTGGTCATGTGAATCATTCCATTTTTTGGACGAACTTAGCACCTGTTAGCAAAGGCGGCGGGGAGCTTCCTAAGGGGGAAATTCTGCAAGCTATCCAGAAAGAATTTGGTTCTTTAGACCAATGCATTGAAACAATGAGTGCACTTGCAATAGGGATACAAGGATCTGGTTGGGCTTGGCTAGGGTATAATAAGGGAAATAAACGCCTTCAGCTTGCTAGTTGTGCTAATCAGGATCCTTTGAGCACTGCAGGACTTGTGCCTCTTTTAGGCCTCGATGTTTGGGAGCATGCCTATTATCTTCAGTATAAGAATGTGCGGGCCGATTATGTTAAAAATTTTTGGAAAATAGTCTCCTGGAAAAATGTGGAAGAACGGTTTTTAATGGCCTCTAGATAGTAAAGGATTTACACCTAAGTAAGTTCAGAAGTTATACCAAACGCAACAAATAACTTCACATTTGAGCCGCGTCAAAGCGCCGAAAATCGGCGATCGTAAATGGCATTGTATTGCATTAATACTATGCTGTTTATGATCGTCAATTTGTCGACAGCTTTCACGCAGCTCAAATATGAAATTATTTATTGCGTTTGGTATTAGTTTTTGACAACTTCTGTATTTGAGCTGGTCGTAGCACCCAACCAATTCAATGTGAGTTGGTTGGGTGCTGGTAAAAATTGAATTGCATTCAGAGCGTTTTCCTGTCAAATGACCACGTTTTCAATGGATTTAGGTATGCTTGGGTATAGTGGGTTGTTTGGATTTTGCTTTTCTGTTACCGTTACTACAATTTAAATAGGATAACTGGGTGAACTATGGGTTTGTTTTCCAGGAATAAGCCGAAAATTAAGATCCAAACTACAAAAAAAGATGGATATAGTGGTTGGCTGAAATGTACACACTGCCACGAGCTGATTCATGCGAGTGAGCTGGAGCAGAATTTACATTGTTGTCCTAAATGTGATCACCATTATCGTCTTTCAGCCATGCAACGTATCCAACTCCTTGCAGATGGGGAGAGTTTTGAAGAATGGTTCACTGATATTTTACCGACCGACCCCCTTTCTTTTGTGGATTCTGAGAGCTATGTTGATCGCCTTAAAACCGCACAGAAGAAATCGTCCCGTAGTGAAGCGGTAGCTGTTGGTGAGTGTAGGGTAAAAGGACGGCGTATCGCTCTTGGAGTGCTAGATTTTACGTTTATGGCGGGATCCATGGGTTCTGTTGTTGGAGAAAGACTCACTTGTATGATTGAACGAGCTATGCAAGAACAGCTTCCCGTTGTTATCGTATCAGCTTCAGGGGGCGCTCGAATGCAGGAGTCCATTTTGTCATTAATGCAGATGGCTAAAACATCTGCAGCATTAGCTAAACTCCATGAACAAGGACTGCCTTATATCTCTATTGTAACAAATCCGACTACAGGAGGAGTTACAGCTTCATTTGCCTCTTTAGGCGATCTTATTATCGCTGAACCAGATGCATTAGTGGCCTTTGCCGGTCCTAGAGTGGTTGAGCAGGTCATTGGTCAAAAGCTGCCTCCCGGAGCGCAGAAATCAGAATTTTTGCTTGAAAAGGGAATGATTGATTGCATTGTTAATAGGCATGAATTAAAAGATAAGCTTTGTTTAGTATTAGACTTTCTTCTGGATAATGAACGAGAATATGATCGCGATGATACCTTGTATGCCGTCTATGGAAAGAAAAGGGGCGCAGTGTCTCACAAGCTTAAAGAGTTTCTTGCGATTGCTGATGAAATAAGTAGTAACGTCTAGCGTATAAGAAGCACAATTTTCATGGATAAAATACCTGTTCCGATTTTTACAGAAGAGAATGTGGAATTACCTTTTTATGCTTCGGATCTAGCTTCTGGTGCAGATGTTAGAGCATACATTCAAGAAATCATAGAGATTCCTCCTGGTGAAGTGCGGTTAATTCCTACCGGGATTCGAGTAGCCATTCCACAGAACTACGAGATTCAGGTGCGTCCACGCAGTGGTCTTGCTATTAAAGAACAAATCACTGTCTTGAATACCCCTGGAACAATAGACGCCGATTATCGAGGGGAAATCGGTGTGATTTTGATCAATCATGGAAAAAAAACCTTTACAGTCACTCCAGGTATGCGTATTGCCCAGCTTGTTTTGACCCCTGTCGTCCAAGCCGAATTTATATCTGAAATAGCGTTGTCGACCACTGCACGTGGAGAGGGAAAATTTGGCCATACTGGCACGCATTAATCATCAGCTTGCTTCTGGCCTTAGCGGTTTGCGTAAGCGATTTAAGGGAGATGAGCTTGTGACGATATCCGACTACTTGGATGAGCGTCTTGTCGTGTTTTTAGAGGTCGATGAACGTGACAAGGCTATAAGAGCCCTAGTGGATCTCCTCGACAGTAATGGAAAACTGCAAGATCCCGAAGTGTTTCTTCGTGCTATTTTAGATAGAGAAAAAATTGTTTCAACAGGTATTGGAATGGGCGTAGCTGTTCCACATGCCAAGATTGAAGAGTGTGATGATTTTTTTCTCGCTGTGGGCATTCAAGCTAAGCCCGGTATCGAGTGGAATGCATTAGACGGTGTACCTGTGCATTTGATTTTTATGATAGGTGGACCGAATCAAGAGCAAGCTCAATACTTAAGACTCCTTTCCAGCCTGACAAGTGCAATCAAAGATCCAGAAAGACGTAAAAAATTACTCAAAGCAACGACGCCGAAGCAAGTGGTAGCTCTTTTTGAAGGCTGTTAATATCTACTAAAATCAGCATGATAGAGGTGGTTGCAGGACTCGGGGTTCGTCGCTTTCTCGAGTTTTTATGGCTGATGACAAAAGATTTTATTCTCTTCATGAAATTATTTCTCACACTTGGTATAACTCGAAAACAATCGAATACAAATGACATTCATGCAAGGAGTTGTCTATGGATCTCAAAATCAAAGATGTTGCTGAATTGCTGAATGTCTCAGAGAAGACGATTCGGAGATGGCTAGCCGAGGGGAAGATTCCTGCTTATCGGCTGAATTCTCAATATCGATTTAGCCGTATTGAGATTGAAAACTGGGTGATGAGTTGTAAACTTAGCAAAAATCAACCAGGTTTTCTTACGCTCGCTAAACAAGAGTTGGAAGTTGGCCCAGAACCTTTAGAAATAGAAGAAACAGAAACAAAATCTGGTATCCAACAATTTAGCCTCTACCGTGCGGTACATAAGGGTGGGGTTTTTGCGGATATTCAGGGGAATACAAAAGAAGAGATCATTGCAAACACAATGAAAAGGGTGGCAGGACTACTCGGTAGAGATCCGGAAATGCTCAAGGAATTGCTATTTGATCGTGAGCGTCTCATGCCCACAGGACTCAATCATGGAATTGCTGTCCCTCACTCTAGAGACATTGTTTTCGAAGGGTCTTATGATGTTGTCGTAGTTGTATTTCCTGAGCAGCCAATTCTATATGGGTCCCTTGATGGAGAACCTGTCCATACACTTTTTTTTCTTTTTGCTAGTGGGGATAAGAGACATTTACACCTTTTAGCTAAGATAGCTCATTTAAGTGGCAATGAAACAGCACAACAATTTTTGCGTTCTCGTCCAGATAAACAGCAGTTTTTAGAATACCTACGAGATTGGGAAGCTAACCTAGAACCAATCAGGTAGTCTTTCCTCTTTAGATTTAAGTAATGATATCTTAAAATTCCCCCTGGTCTCCAAGGAGAATTTTATGTCACGTGGGTTATTTGCAAAAAAATCAATCAGTGCACTTGTTGCGGAAGCCACTGACTCTAAACATGCTCTTAAGCGTACTCTTGGTCCATTAAATCTGACTACGATGGGTGTAGGGGCTATCATTGGTGCTGGTTTTTTTGTTTTAACGGGCCAAGCCGCAGCAGTGAATGCAGGTCCAGCAGTCCTTCTTTCCTTTGCAATTGCAGCACTCATCTGTTTTTTTTCTGCATTATGCTATGCCGAATTTGCTTCATTAATTCCAATAGCAGGTAGTGCTTATTCTTATGCATACGCTACGATGGGCGAGTTTGCGGCTTGGTCCATTGGTTGGGGCCTTACATTAGAATATCTTTTTTCTGCAGCTACAGTATCCGTAGGGTGGTCTGCATATTTTGTGAGTTTGTTAAGGGATATAGGCATTAGAATTCCAGAGCAATTTTGTAATGCGCCCTTGGCTTATGACGATGTTCTGGGTTGGGTAGCGAGTGGCAATATTCTCAATGTACCTGCCATGTTGATCACAGCTGTGATTGGTTATATGATCTCAGTGGGGATCCAAACAGCTGCAATTGTCAATAATCTACTAGTGATTATCAAAATGGGAGTAATCCTTCTTTTCATTGCATGTGGTGTGGCTTATATCAATTGGGATCATTTGCATCCCTTTATTCCAGAGAATACCGGTGTCTTTGGGCACTTTGGCTGGAGCGGGATTTTGCGTGGTGCTGGGATTGTTTTCTTTGCCTTTATCGGATTTGATGCCGTCTCTACCTTAGCCCAAGAATCACGTAATCCTCAGAAAGATATGCCCATTGGAATGTTAGGGTCGCTTGGGATTTCGACATTTACCTATATCATTGTAGCGGTGGTCTTATTAGGTGTTGTTGGATATAGCCAGCTCAATGTTCCCGATCCTATGGCGGTAGCTGTAAATGCCTTGGGGCCGAATTTTGTATGGCTACGATACATCATTAAAATAGCCATTATCATAGGGTTGTGTTCTGTAATTCTGGTCATGATGCTCGGACAGACTAGGATTTTTTATACGATGGCCCAGGATGGATTACTACCAAAAGTGTTTGGCAAAACGCACCCCAAATTTAAGACACCGATGTTCACAAGCATTCTGATCACAATGGTAGCCATAGTGATTACAGGATTATTTCCTGTAGGGATTTTAGGCCAGGTGACCAATATGGGGGCGCTGCTTGCTTTTATGATTGTTTGTCTTGGGATCTGGGTTCTTCGACGCAAACAACCCCATCTGCATAGACCATTCAAGACCCCTTGGGTGCCTTTTATTCCCATCATTGGGGCGTTGAGTTGTCTAGTTCTTATGTTGGCTTTAGCTTGGGTCACCTGGGTGCAGCTAATTCTGTGGATGGCGATTGGCTATATGGTTTACTTTTTGTATGGAGTAAAGCACAGCCTTGTTCGTAATCCGAAGTAAGAAGCTGTACTAAAACCTGGTTCAGTCGATTTTCGATCCAAATGATTGGGGGGCAATATCGACAAGGGTATATAGCCCCCAATTTTGGAGTCGAAAAGCGGCCAAAATAATCCACACAAGCGACGAACCCAGGTTTTATACCAAACGCAATAAATAATTTCACATTTGAGCTGCGTGAAAGCTGTCGACAAATTGACGATCATAAACAGCATAGTATTAATGCAATACAATGCCGTTTACGATCGCCGATTTTCGGCGCTTTGACGCGGCTCAAATGTGAAGTTATTTGTTGCGTTTGGTATTAGTACAGCTTCTAAGTTGGTATCACCAGGAAGTGTTTGAAAAAAGGAATCGGATATTACTAGGGCGGATGCAGGCTCTAAGGCCGAGCTCATATCCCTTTGATTAAACAAGAGGGTCTAATAGGAGTTCTCGACTTCGACAGTCTGGTCACAGACAGGTTTGGTGAAACAGATATCAAATAGAGCTCTTTCGAAGCCTTGATTTCGAAAGAGCTCTAAATATATGCCTTAATTCTGTAACGCTCTCATTTCATATCTGTAAGAGTGCTTTAGACCTATTTCTAAAGAACCCCATTACTATCCTGGAGGATTATTTTACTGTATCGCTTAGGCTCGCTTCTTTGATCGGGATAGTAAGTGGAAACTCGATCGAGTTTTTGCAGGATCTGTTCTTTTTTACCTTGATCTTGTAGCTGATCTAAGAATCGTTTAAATGATTCCGCCTGCTCCCTAGTTTCCATCAATATATACTGTCTCCTGCTTGCATCTATCTGCACTAATGTCTTACTTGATTTACCAAATTGATGGGTTTTATATGGGGATGTTGACATGCTTTGTCGATCGATGTCCCATGAAAAAAACCTTGATAGTGTGCCTGGGTAACTACCAGCAACACTATTGGTAGGATTTATATACCCCTCGAGACCTTTGAGAGAATCTATTAAGAGATCTTCAGGAGCAGGTCCACCCAGTGTCTGAAATTCACTAGAAAATTTTGGTGGGAAGTCTGAAAGTGGTCTTGCTACGCCCTTGATCATGTGTAAAATTGCTTGAACCTGGTCCTGATCATCGGTAGAGCTTTGCAAGTTTTTTATAAACTCTTGTAATTCCAAAGCTTCTCTCTCGGTATTCATGAGTAATCCATGAGTTCCTTCAATGAGCAGAAAAACTTTTTTAGTAGGTTTTGTTCCGACAGCATTCTTAAAAGTTCTCGCAATCCCCGGCTCATATTTTGAGGCTGTTAATCTTTGGTTTACCCAACTAAAAGAAGCGATTGCATTATGAGACTGCTGTAATCCGCTTTGCAGGCGTGCTAGTGCCTCAATGAGATCTTGCTTTGGTTTTCTTCTCGCTTCTTCGGCTCGTCTTTGTTTATCAACATTCTGCCTTTTTTCATCACCTAGCGCGTTGTGGATCCAAGAATGTGTAATAACGTTTCTAATTTCTCGTGCTTTGGAGTTGTAGAGCTTATTTATTTCTGTTAATGATGATAAGGGAAAATATTGACCACCTAATTCAACAGAAAGCATATTAAATAGTCGCAGATGTTCTTCCATCTCAATAGATAGATGCGAAGGATCGTCAGGTATGGCTTGCTTAATACGTTCACGTTTTTCTAGCAATAGGTTATGTTTTTGCTGTAGGCTTCGAAATTCTTCTTTGAGAGCCTGTAGCTCCATTTCATCTGATCCTGCTGTTGCATCGATCCTTCGATACTCTTCTAACTTCCCTGCAAATATTGGGAGAGCACTTTCCAAATTATGCTCTCTATAAGTGTCTTCAAGGATACGTAAGTGTTCATGTATTGTCTTAAGCTCTTCTAGTTTTTGTCTTTTGTCTTCGGACTTCCTAGAAAGTTTATCGCGCAAACCTTCAACACGTACTCCCATTTCTTGCAATTCTTTTCCATACTCATTCACGTCTTTAAATAACTGGGTGAACGCTTCTTGCTCTTTTAAGAGACGTAGGCTTTCGGTACTTTGCTCTAACGCGGAATCCACCCCTATAGATGTTGTGGGACTCTTTCTCTGGTCAAAGTTCGGAGAAAGAGGTGGTGTATTATCCTTTGGTGCAGGGAGAGTTACGTTAGTCTCAGGCTGTAATCGAGCCTCGTTCGGAGAAAGAGGTGGTGTATTATCCTCTGGTGCAGAGGGAGTTTCATTAGCCGCAGGCTGTAATTGAGCCTCTTTGAGGAGTTGTGGTATTTGATGCGAGCGTGTTATTAAATAATAGCTTATATTTGTCTTGGCAAAGTATTGAACAACTGAATCAAACAGGGGCTTGCTTATTAGGCGTGGTTTTGTTTTTACCTTTATCTTTTTGTTTTTTTCAGTTGTGTGCGGATTTGCAGGTAAAAAACAGGCCATCCTACCGGCTTTGTTTGTTCTCAAAAAGGTATCAATCTCGTCTTTTTTCTCGAGATCTACCAAAACGCCTTCTCCGTCTTCAACTTCTAGCCAAGCTACATTCTTAGGAGAGGTATCTTCAGAAAAATACTTAATTGTAAATGCCCCAGAAGCATTCACTGTTACATAAGACTCTGTAAACAGATGGTCTTTAGCTAATGCTGCGTATTGAGAAAAAAACTTTTTATTGCGCTCATTTAATTCAGCTTCGGAAGTAGGAGATTGAACTGCTACTACAAGACCTCGAGTTTTTGTCGATAGATCGCTCACAGAATACGGAGCATTTCCCTCAGCAGATTTAGGTGCAACGGATGGGAGCACAACTGATGCAAATGCATCCTTACTCATTAATAATGGTTTTTCCTTTGTTTTTACTTTCTTATTTCTCACAGTTGTATGTGGGTTTGTAGGTAAAAATGAGGCCATTTTGCTAGTTCTATTTTTGCTCAAAAAGGAGTCAATTTGGTTGACTTGATTGAGATCTACCAAAATACCTCGTCCTTTTTCAATTTCCAGCCATGCTAGATTCTTAGGATCTGTATCTTTAGAAAAATACTTAATTGTAAATGCGCCAGACGCATCAATTATTACATAGGATGTTGTAAATAGATTTTTGTCATGCTCACCTAATGCCGCGTATTGAGAAAAAAACTTTTTATTCAGCTCACTCGTTAATTGGGGTGATCTTGTAGAAGAAACAGCTGGTCTTTCCACGGTTTCTCTAGTGCTCAATAGATTCATAACGTTTACTTCGGAGAAATCATCATCAAGAGAGACTAGTAATTGCACATTGTCTCGACGTAATAATGCCGCATTCAAAGCTTCTTTACAGTCACCGTGGCAGTTCAAAAAAGTGTTTATGAAGTCAAATTTATCGGAATCTACAAGGATACCATTTTGAAAGCCGTTAATTTCCAACCAATGTACATTCTGCCCAGGGGATAAACGTTTAACTTCAAACCTCTGGTGGGATTCGTCATAAGTTATGTAAGAATGATAAGGGTCGCTTTGGAGTTGCTCTGAAATAGCACCAAAACTACTTACCATATCACCTTGTTGTGCGGTACCGTGGACATCTAAAGAAGATGAAGGAAGCTGCTCAGTAGTTGACTCCTCATCTGGAACTATCTGCAGACCTTGGGTATATCTGTGGGCAGGATGAATCTGAGGTTCAGCCACTACATGGGGTAGTGCACTCCGGCTCATCGATTGAACGCGTCCATCAATGCCTGAGAGTTCCTCATTAATGCTCTGGTTTGTAAGGTCTGCGTCTAATTGTTTTTCATCTAATCTAAATGTCATAAATCCACTACCATTTAAATATTATGTTTTTATACTATAGATTTTATAATAATACTAATTAAAAATAAACATAAAAAAAGCATATTTAAATTTACCGTATCTTGTTTATTTAAAGATGCCTGTATAGTTAAGTTGATTTTTTTGTGTTAATATTTGTAAGTTGTTTACGGTTAGTTAATTGCTAACTTTTAATGTGTTTTTTTTAATTAACCTGCCTGAATACATGAGAAATCAAGTTTTAGTACTACTTGGAAGGTATTGAACTCGATTCGCTGTTTAATTTTATCTTATTTAAGATGAGTTGTTTATGGATTTGCATATAGCGTGCCACAATTATCAAATTTCCAACTTTTCAATGTGTTTGGATGTATGGAATTGCATGATTGCTTGGATCGCCCCGTTGCCTAGCTTGCATATATTGTCATCTTTCCACTCGCTGGTTTAACCCGTGATTCATTACCAAAATAAAAAAATATGCACGGGTTGTATCTATAACAAAATAAGTTACTTATGAATTCGTTCTGCAAGTAAAAATGCGTAGTTTTTCATCTGGAAAAATTATTTGCTTGCATAGAGCCCTATGATTTGCCAAAAAAAGGTCTAAGGCCTACACTTTTTTGGGGTCATTGGAGCTGCAACATGTTCGATAAATTCACTAATCGTGCCAAGCAAGTCATCAAACTAGCCAAGAAAGAAGCGCAACGCCTGAATCATAACTATTTGGGGACGGAACACGTATTGCTTGGTCTATTGAAACTAGGACAGGGCATCGCGGTCAACGTCTTGCGTAACCTGAATCTCGATTACGATACAGTCCGCGCTGAAGTGGAACGACTCGTAGGTTTCGGTCCAGAGATCCAGGTGTATGGGGATCCGGCTCTGACGGGAAAAGTGAAAAAGGTATTTGAATTCGCCAATGAAGAAGCCGCGAGTTTGAATCACAACTACGTAGGGACAGAACATCTTCTACTAGCTTTATTAAGACAAACGGATGGTGTTGCTGCTCAAGTGCTCGAAAACCTTAATGTGAATTTGAAAGATGTACGTAGAGAAGTTCTTAAAGAACTTGAAACGTTCAATTTGCAGCTACCGCCAATGGGGATGTCTGGCGGTACATCGGCATCTAAATCTTCTCAAGATAAAACCGTGTCCGGCACAGAGAAAATGCCAGCTCTAAAGGCCTATGGTCATGATCTTACTGAACTTTGTAAAGAAGGTAAGCTCGATCCCGTCATTGGACGTAAAGAAGAAGTGGAACGTTTGATTCTTATTCTTTGTCGTCGAAGAAAAAATAACCCGGTGCTTATCGGTGAGGCTGGGGTGGGAAAGACAGCCATTGTCGAGGGACTAGCGCAAGCTATTGTCAAGGGTGACGTTCCTGACCACCTAGTGAAAAAAAGGCTAATCTCTCTTGATCTTACTCTAATGATTGCAGGCACTAAGTACCGTGGTCAATTTGAAGAACGGATCAAAGCCGTTATGGATGAGATTAAAAAGAATGGAAATATTCTTCTTTTTATCGATGAGCTACATACTATTGTTGGCGCTGGTGCTGCAGAGGGAGCTATTGACGCTTCTAATATCCTTAAACCTGCGTTATCCAGAGGTGAGATCCAATGTATCGGTGCAACGACTATTGATGAATACCGCAAACATATAGAAAAAGATGCTGCACTAGAGCGTAGGTTCCAGAAAATTCTCGTCGCACCTCCATCGATTGAAGAAAGCATACAAATCTTACAGGGTCTTAAACCTAAATACGAAGAGCACCATAAATGTGTATATACAGACTCTGCTATTAAAGGTGCCGTTACCCTTTCTGATCGCTATATTGCTGGTCGATTTCTTCCAGATAAAGCGATTGATCTCATCGATGAGGCGGGGGCTAAAGCTCGCATTGCTACAATGCATCAACCTCAAGAGATCACGAATTTGGAAACGGAAATTGAGCAGGTTCGCCTAGGCAAAGAAGAGGCTATCGGGCACCAAGAGTACGAAAAAGCTGCGAAGCTCCGAGACAATGAAAAAACCTTACGCGATCGTTTGCAAAAAGCACGCAATGAATGGGAAACTACTAAAGAACAGCAGCAAGTGATCGTCGATGAAGAGGATGTCGCCGTCATTGTGGCTAAGCAAACGGGTATTCCATTGACCCGCCTTACTGAAGGAGAAACTGCTAAGGTCCTTAAAATGGAAGAGGCGCTTAAAGTCTCCATTATCGGTCAAGATGAAGCTGTCGGCACAGTCTGTAGAGCTATTCGTAGAAGTCGTGCTGATATCAAGGATCCAAATCGTCCCATCGGAGCCTTCTTGTTCTTAGGTCCTACTGGCGTGGGTAAAACCCTGTTAGCAAGACAACTAGCTGTCAATATGTTTGGCGGGGAAGATTCCCTCATTCAAGTCGACATGTCAGAGTACATGGAGAAATTTGCCGTGAGCCGGATGACAGGTTCACCTCCAGGGTATGTTGGTCATGAAGAGGGCGGGCAACTGACTGAACAAATTCGTCAGAGACCTTATTGTGTTGTGCTTTTTGACGAGGTAGAAAAAGCGCATCCGGATGTGATGAACCTGCTCTTGCAAATTCTTGAAGAAGGGCGGCTATCCGATTCCTTTGGTCGTAAGATCGATTTCCGTAATACGATCATCATCATGACGTCTAACCTCGGAGCTGATCTTATTCGTCGCTCCACGGAGGTTGGTTTTGGTGCGACAGAAGGGGTTCCTGACTTTAAATCCATGCAAGAAAAAATCGATGGTGCAATAAAGAAACACTTTAAACCAGAATTTATCAATCGATTGGATGGTATAGTCATCTTTAGACCATTAGATAAGCAGCATCTCATGCAAGTGATCGAGCTGGAAATCACCAAGGTACGCAAACGTCTTGAACGCAAACAGATCTTTCTTGAACTCGACGAGAAAGTTAAAGATCTTCTCGTTACTAAAGGATTTCAACCAGAGATGGGAGCAAGGCCCTTACGCCGCGTGATTGAGCAATATCTTGAAGATCCCTTGGCTGAAAAACTCCTTTTAAGTCCTGGCAAAGGGGCTCACCTTCGAGTAACAACCGAAGGAGATAAGATCGTTTTTATTGATTTAGAAAAAGAGCCTCAAGAAGAACCCATGGAAGCAGCTGGAAATCATAAGGGCTGAGCTCTATTAAATAGTGTGTAACCTGAGTTTTGAGAACATTTGACTCAGGTTACTAACTTATGCAGGTAGAGGTTGTATTGTGAAGGTGGCGACAATTTTTATGGGCGCTACATGGCTTTCAAAGTAATCATATAAACCAAGACCACAGCTAACACCGTATCCTTCTAGAGTCATGGAGTTGGTTTTGGGTTTTTGCTGAGAGGCAACCTGCACTACAATGGGAATGCTTTGATCCATATCTGCCCGTCGAAGGGCATATCGTGTGGCTGTTTGCAGATCATCAAAGTATATCCTCGGTCTAGCCTCATCGCTCTCGAACTGTCGTGCAGATAATTGTTTTTCTCCTAGTTGGCGCATCGTAGTTCCGTGATATCCAGCTCCTTGCAATCGAGTCCACAGATCTTGCATTTTACTGTCTTCTGAGGATCCCATAGGCTTGAGCAGGTATTTGCCCCCAGCTCCTCCCCTTAGACTCACCGAAACCTGATGAGTCGTTTTTACAGCATGGCCAATTCTTATAAAAAAAGACATAATAACCAACTTTATTAAGTTAAATAAACAATTAAATTATATTTAATTTTAAACATTTAAATAAATATAATAAATTTACAGTTTTTAAGTTGTTGAATTTTAAATTTTTAGTATGTTTAAAATTGCGCATTTCTTATTATAGGT
This sequence comes from Simkania sp., assembly GCA_018333475.1. GTDB lineage: Bacteria > Chlamydiota > Chlamydiia > Chlamydiales > Rhabdochlamydiaceae > JAGXTH01. Next base: position 30,938 of record JAGXTH010000018.1, read on the forward strand.
CAGAATTTAGAGTTCTTTTTCCCAAATCGAGATGTTCTCGAACCTTTCTAAGGCAGTAGCCGAAAGGGGATTTCCAAGGAGTCTGGGGAAAAAAAGCACGGATTCTAATAAGTCCAAAGGCCTGGTTATAATATCTATGCAAAAAGTCGTTGTAGGGATGTCAGGAGGTGTAGATTCCTCTGTTACCGCGCTGCTTCTTAAAGAGCAAGGATATGAGGTGATTGGACTATATATGAAAAACTGGGAAGATCACGATCCATTCACGGCTTGTTCTTCTCAGGAGGATTTTGAAGATGTAGCTAAGGTGTGCGATCACATTGGCATCCCTTATTACACGGTAAATTTTGTCAAAGAATACCACACGCAAGTCTTTGAACAGTTTTTAAGAGAGCTCAAAGCTGGGCATACTCCCAATCCCGATATTCTTTGTAATCGCGAGATTAAGTTCAAAACACTACTAGATAAAGCGTTGGCTTTAGGTGCCGATTTTCTTGCGACTGGCCACTACGCGCGTATATCTGCCCAAAATGGTCTGCTCAAAGGTGTGGATCAAGGTAAGGACCAAAGCTATTTTCTCTACACGCTAACTAGTACAATCTTAGATAAAGTGCTCTTTCCCATTGGTCATTTGAACAAGCGTGAGGTACGAGATATCGCAAATCATCATCATCTAGCCACCTCTAAAAAGAAGGATAGCACAGGTATATGCTTCATTGGCAAAAGAGACTTTCGACCCTTTCTAGCGAACTATATCCCTTATCAACCTGGAAATTTTGAAAATACACAGGGCAAAATCGTTGGGCAACATGTTGGCGTTGCTTTTTATACCATTGGTCAACGAAAGGGATTGGGTATTGGCGGCCCTGGTGATGCCTGGTTTGTTGTAGGTAAGGATATGGTTCGTAATGTTGTGATTATTGAACAAGGAATAGACCACCCAAGTCTTTATGCCAATGCCCTTATCGCTACAGAACCCAGCTGGGTAAGTGGCGCTTGCCCTCTTTTACCACTACGATGCCATGCGAAGATTCGTTACCGTCAGGAAGATCAATCTTGCACTATTTTAAGCAATCAAGCGGATCGCCTTGTTGTCATTTTTGACGCGCCCCAAAGAGCTGTTACATCGCGGCAGTCTATTGTTTTTTACGACAAGGATCTCTGTTTAGGGGGGGCAATGATTGAATCTGCCATCAAGACACTGCGATAAAAAGCCATTGCACAAACTGGCAGTAGTTTGGCAATGGCTTATAATAATATTTAAACTTTTACAAGTTGTGAAGATGAAGATGGAGTTTTTAATTCCTGCACTATTCGTTGCATCTCTTCCACCACGAACAGGAGCATGGTATCTGTTTTTTCGTCCATTTTAATAGAGCTTACCGAAGGGTCATAAGATGGGTATCCATCAGCCCCTACGAGATTAAGTTCTTCCAGTTTTAGCGCCTCGAAAGTGAGTACTCCCTGTGCTGGTATTAGTCTACTGCTGAAGAGGTCTTTGTTAGCTGGGATGACATAGCCGACGCAACCTTTAATGCGTAATCTCTCGTTTGCACCTTCTACGGGCAGATCGCCAAAAGTAAAGGCTGGTCGTACAGTGCATTTAATAGTCTCTGGATAAAGTCTAGAGAATTCACTAATAGCCGTATAAGCGTCTTTTATAAAGTTAGCTGGATATTTCTTTGGGTCTAGGAATTGTTTTTGATAGATAATGGCCATCAATTTGTTTGCCCTGACTTCGTGCGGGTTAGGGAAAGAGCGGAGCTTAACTGCAGGGCGGTCTGTTATCGGCTTAGAACAAGCTAAGAGTTCTGCAGCGATGGTTTGTTCGAATCGTTGGATTCGATCTCTTAGTACTTGTCGTCCTTGTTCGTTAGTAATTCTGGCGGTTTTATACTGACTCTCTAAGGTCTTTAGAGATTCTTCTAAACGAGTTTTCTCCATCGTGAAAAGACGATCGGCATCAGATTGTTCTATTTCCATTTGCGCGATCTTGGCTTCGAGTTGTGATGGAGATAGTGAGTCTACCGCACGTGTTAGTAAGGAAAGATTATCAAAAGATGTACTAATAAGAGACGTGCTGGAGTGTGGTATGTTCGATGCGCTAATCGAGGACATTCTTGAATCTGTTTGAGAAGATCTCTCCATAGATGACTGTTGAGTAGCTAGCGGCTGTATTTGAGAGGCTTCTAGGGATGATAATTCTTTGAATGACATATTAGTTCCTTCTTTGGTTTGAAAAGTTCGATTAGCATACATGTAATTATATTAATGTGGATATGATGATTTTGTTTTTTTTGCGTAATTAAAATTAAAAATTGACAACATGCAGTGTGTCGTACCTGCTACTACGGGAGACCCGAACCCCAAATTTTTCTTGCATTAGCCTTAACCCGCCTCGTCCTTTAATCCTTCTACTTTGTAATTCCAAAACAGATTGCCGAATGCTTTCACAGTCTCACTGGATAATACCAAACGCAATAAATAATTTCATATTTGAGCTGCGTGAAAGCTGTCGGCAAATTGACGATCATAAACAGCATAGTATTAATGCAATACAATGCCGTTTACGATCGCCGATTTTCGGGGCTTTGACGCGGCTCAAATGTGAAGTTATTTGTTGCGTTTGGTATAATACTTTGCGAATTTTCTGACTTTTTTGTGGAGGTTATGCAGAGGTTTTAGAAAGAGGTTAGAAATTTATTGAGACAGGTGCATATACTAAAAAATTCATTCAGGGAATGTCTCTAGGAATTTTTCTAGGTCATCGCATTGTTCCAAAGCCTCGAACGTTACTTTCCTTTGTTTTATCAGACCGATAATCTTTTCAGCTTCATATCCTAAGGTCTCTATTCTCGATGGTTTATATGTAATAAGTCTTTCCACTGGAAGTCCATTGTCATGAAGTAGTAGCACTGGTTTGGGCCGAAAAGATAACTCCTCTAAAATGCGGTCTGGAAGTGTTTTCCTCTTAGAATAAGGTAAAATATGGTTGAGCCCTATCAAGGGCATCCGGAGTATCTTATGCAAATCTTGGAAATCCCATTGAGCAGGGTCTATAGAAACGCCATCTTTTTTTAGGTTTACTAACACGTATTTATACTGTAATACTAGCTTTAGCTTGGCATCATCTACGGCATCGCTTAATAAGGATTCCAAAGAAATGCCTGCTTTTCTTATCTCTTCTATCCCGTAACTGTTCAATAAGAGTGTGCAAAAACGTTGGGAGGACCATTCTGTAATGAATTTTAGTAGGGGAACTCCTTCTGTAAAAAGTGTCATAGCGTATTTAGGCCAATTGTAGAGCATGTCAACGCTGTCTCTATGACAAGTAGATAGAATGTTTAGAGTTAGCCCTCTTGAAACAAGGTTTACCGTATATTTAGCATGTTTCAGAGTTTTGTCTCTAAATTCTTCTGAATGGGTAGACCATTCTTCCAAGAGACCAGCTTGATAGAATTCCATAGAGGCTGCCGGATTCTTGTAGAGAGTTCTAACACTATCCATAGCGTATGTAGATAATACTTTTGGGGTGATTCCATAAGAAGAGAGCTCTATTGTTTCCTTAGGTGCTTCGATGAATAGTAATACAAGTTCTGGGGAACAGGTTAAACACTCTTCAAGCACCTCAGCTTGGTGTAGTTGATTAATGCTTTTTGAACGTTCGCAGAGAGTTGGAATATCCTTCTCGGAAGGTGTAAACAAGCTTTCTGGGGTTATACCTAGTTTGGAAAGAGCTATAATCGTCTCGGAAGAGTGTATAATCTCTGTGACGATTTGCGGGTTTTTTTGTAAAAATTCATTATCTAAGAGATTAGCGCAATGTAGGGCGATCGCAGCTTCAGGATATCGGTATAAAGTTTTTACAGAAGTTATCGGATATCTAGCTAGGATTTCTCTAGATATTCCATTCTTGGTAAAGAAGAGTATTGTCTGGGGATCTAGCAGGAATAGCCTTCTCAGTTCTGGGTGCTGTTGTAAAAAAACGTTATTCAAGAGGACTTCTTGGTATAGAGCTAGAGCTGCTTCGGGATGCCGAAGGAAGTCCTGAACATCGTCTGTAGAATAGGTAGCTAATACTTCAGGTGTCATTCCTCCTTTAGATAAAGTGATCGCTTCTTGAGGATTCGATAGAAACTCATCTCTCAACCGTGGATGCTGTTGTAAAAAGTCGTTATTCAAGAGGCCTTCTTGGTATAGAGCTAGAGCTGCTTCGGGATAGTCAAGAAAGGCTAGAGCATTGCCCCTAGCATAGGTAGCTAATACTTCAGGTGTCATTCCTCCCTTAGATAAGGCGATTGTTTCTTGGGGATTCAATAGAAACTCATCTCTCAACCGTGGATGCTGTTGTAAAAAGTCGTTATTTAAGAGCCCTTCTTGGTATAGAGCTAGAGCTCTTTCGGGATGCCAAAGGAAGTTCTGAACATCGTCTGTAGAATAGGTAGCTAATACTTCAGGTGTCATTCCTCCTGCAGATAAAGTGATCGCTTCTTGAGGATTCGATAGAAACTTATCTCTCAACAGTGGATGCTGTTGTAAAAAAACGTTATTCAAGAGGCCTTCTTGGTATAGAGCTAGAGCTGCTTCGGGATGCCAAAGGAAGTTCTGAACATCGTCTGTAGAATAGGTAGCTAATACTTCAGGTGTCATTCCTCCTGCAGATAAAGTGATCGCTTGTTGGGGGTTCCATAGGAGTTGATCTCGCAATTTAGGATGTTTTAGTAGGAAATCATGGCTAAAAGGGCAAGTTTGATGAAGTTTTAAAATTTCTTCAGAGCGTTTGAAGAGATCCGGAATATCATGGATTGAATAAGTAGCCAATACCTCTGGCGTTACGCTTGTCTTAGATAAGATGATGGCTTCTATTGGATGTGTTAATAACTGATCTCTCAGTTGCCAATGTTTCTGTAAAAGATCGTTATTTAAGAGACCTTCTTGGTATAGAGCTAGAGCTGCTTCAGGGTGTTCAAGAAAGTTTAGAGCATTGCCTATAGCATAGGTAGCTAATATCTCAGGTGTTATTCCTCCCCTAGATAAGATGATCGTTTCTTGAGGA
>JAGXTH010000019.1 GCA_018333475.1 Simkania sp.
GAAGCTGTACTAAAACCTGGGTTCGTCGCTTTTGTGGATTATTTTGGCCGCTTTTCGACTCTTTTTGTGTGTGTGGGAGGGAGGGGAGTATATCAACATTCGTATACTACCCCAAAAAAAGAATCGAAAAGAATCTCAAAAGGCCCCGAAAACCGATGAAGTCTTAGTTTTAAAAGAAAACTAATCTGCTGATAAAGAATAAGTTATAATCATCTTCTGTAAAGCTAGTCACACCGAATTCTCGGTTTTATGCTCTTTCCCTAGGTCAAAGATCTACATCATGAGAATCTCCAGCATTGAGTACGCCGCTTAAATCTGTTAAACTCCCATCCCATGTCTATTCGCATAGGAATTATAGGAGCCTCAGGAAACATGGGCAAACGCCTCGTTGCGCTTGGCTCCAGCGATCCTGATTTTACCATTATCGGTGGTACCTGCTCAAAAAATTCTCCTCATCTTTCACAAGATCTGGCTCTTCTTGCTGGGGTATCTCCTATCGGAATCCCTTGCACAGCCTCTATCGAAGATCTGGCTAGCGCTGATGTATTGATCGATTTCTCTCATTACACCTTTTTCCCTACAGTCATCAACTGTGCAAAACAATACAACATTCCCGTCGTGATCGGCACGACAGGCCTTGGGAGTAGCGAGCATGCTTTAATGCAAGAAGCATCCAAAACAATTCCTATTTTTCATGCCCCAAATTTTAGTGTAGGCATGGCTCTTCTTATAAAGGCAATCCGTCATGTCTCCGCAAATATTCCTCAAGAATTCTCTATTTCTATTGAAGAAACCCACCACACCCATAAAAAAGATGCCCCTAGCGGAACAGCATTAGCTATTGCAGCAACGCTCCATAGAGAAGTTCCTATCACGTACAAACGCGAGGGACAAGTGATTGGAGATCATATAGTCCATTTTCAATCTCCTCTAGAAACTATTGCGTTCAGTCATTCGGCATTATCCCGTGACCTCTTTGCAAAGGGAGCGCTTCTTGCCGCAAAATTTATTCTCCGTCAACCCGCAGGACTGTTTGGTATGACACACCTCATTTCAATATAAGGAAAAGTTTATGGTACGACTCGTCAAAGTAAAACATTTCTCCATTGGCCCAAAACAACCTCTTGTACTGATCTCTGGTCCTTGTGTCATCGAGAGCAAAGAACATGCCTTACAAGCTGCAGCTCTACTCAAGGAACAACTTGCTGGACTACCTGTTCACTTGGTCTACAAATCTAGCTATGACAAAGCCAACCGCACCTCAGCTCACTCTTTTCGTGGACCAGGTCTGGAAAACGGACTTAAAATCCTCGATGCCGTAAAAAAAGAATTTGATCTTCCTATTCTTTCAGATATCCATAGCGTTGGAGAAATTCCAGCTGCTGCAGAAGTGTGTGATATCCTCCAAATTCCTGCCTTCCTTTGCAGGCAGACTGACCTCGTTGTTGCAGCTGGAAATAGCGGAGCTGTCATTAATGTCAAAAAAGGACAATTTGTTGCTCCTTGGGATATGGGCAACGTCGTTGAAAAACTTCTAGCTACAGGAAATTCTCGTATTATTCTCACTGATCGGGGAACCTCTTTTGGTTACAACAATCTCGTCGCTGATATGCGTTCGATCCCTATCATGCAACGTTTTGGCTTCCCTGTTTGCTTCGATGCTTCTCATTCCGTACAAATCCCTGGAGGTAATGGAACTTCTTCAGGAGGACAGCGGGAATTTATCTCTGTTCTAGCTAAATCCGCCATCGCAGCCGGTGCCAACTGTCTATTTATTGAATCTCATCCAAACCCCGCTGAAGCAAAAAGCGATAAAGATTCTGTGCTTGCTTTGAGCGATCTGCGCGACTTGATCGAAGACATCTTGCCGATATATCATCATATTCAGAAGATGGAAGATGTATGTACTACCGTTTGACACTATGCACATTTGTCATTCTAACAACTCTTACCCTAGCAGTACTCTGGCTATTTGCTTGGCCCAAAAAAAGCGACTGCTCTGCCTATCAACTCTTCGCTCATCAATCTCGCCAAGCAGCTTCTCATTCTGCTCCTCTATGCCAAAACCGCCTAAAAGTGTGCAAAGATATTTGGTTTGCAGAAGAGGGAAATCAACGATTGCATTATCGAATTGAAAGCGCTTCTTCTTCCTTGACCCTTGAACCCAAAGCTAAGCACATTGATGTGATTGAACGATTAGAACAAATGCGATGTTGGATGCAAGATAAACTCCTTACAGGGACAGCACAACGCAATGTCTCTCAGCAAACTCGCTATTTTACCGCACGTGAAGGCACCTATCATTTTCTTTCCCAACAACTCATTGCAGACAAAGCAACTTTGTCTCTTTATCGCATGCCTGGCGATACACTTCCAGATATCGGATGTATGCCTGAATATAGTCCCTTCTTGAGTGGAGAAGCAAAAAGAATCGCCTTGACAGTTGCCGGTAATACCCCTACGTTTCAAGCTTATGAGTTTAAAGCCGCTCTTTCCCCTGTGGAATAACCCGAGGAACCCCCATGAAAAGACCATTGATTGCTGCCTTTCTTAGTTGCTGTGCCTCTCTTGTCCTCATGAGTTCAACGACACAATCTACTTCTGGCATGCTTTCTTCCTCTAGCGCAGCTTATGATGGCACTGCTCTAGTACTATCAGGTCAAGTCGTACTAGACCACGGTCTTGGTAAAATGCGAGCAGAGCAGGCTACCCTAGAAAAGCAAGATGGCACAGGCAAAGAATTTCCCTTCTCTTCTATCCATCTTAAAAACGGGGTAGAACTCGATCTTCCAGAACAATCTCGCTTACGCTGTGCATACGCCACCCTTGATTTTACTATTTTGCAAGGGAAACTCACTTCTTCACAAAACACTACGGTGAGCTATATCGATGTGCTGAAAAGAAAAAATGGCCAAGCCATCCCTCTGCATTTTTCAAGCCAAGAAGCCGATCTCTTCTTCAATCGACTGGAACGTCCAGGTCAACGTAGCGATTTTTTAATTAAAACTGTTCATGCTTCCGGTGATGTTGCTGTGGATTATGGAAGCCTTTTCCTTTTAAAAGCTGGTAAGGCTATTTATCAAAAATCTTCTCAAGAAGGTCCTCTTGTACAAGGAACTATCCAAGCTTTTCCCACTGACGCCTTTAGCATTTGCCGTATCGAACACCAGACTGATATTGTCGATGCAGAAGCCATTGATATCGATTTAGCGCACACGGCCATTGTATTAAAAAAAGCACAGGGCGTTCTTACTTCCGCCCCCCTTCCACGCATGCAACAAGCTGAGGTACGCTTCCGATGTGATCAGGTATTGTGGGATTACCCCAAGAGCTCACTCCACTTACAAGGGCATGTCCGCATTGACGAGAGCATGCTTGGCAGGCTAGCAACAGATGGGGAGCTCACTGTTGTTCAGAGCAAAGCTGGAGTCTCCTCTATGCGAAGTATTGGCAATACTCAGCTCGAATTTCAGGAACTGGAAGATTCTCCCATGCATAAACTCATTTGCCATGGAAAAATGACGATCAACCATGAAAAAATGCAGGCTGTTTTTGAAAGCACACCTGTAAACGGAGAGATCGCTCTCGATCAACAACTCTATTATGAAGAGGGAAAAATTGCCGTCTATGCTGATCGTGGTATCATCGATTACGCTGCTGAAGGAAAGAAACTGCACCCTTCTTCGATTTCCCTTAAAGGTCATATCCGGCTTCGCTCTTACGATGCCTCTAGGCCCCCACGTTATGGTGTTGCTGATTGGATCAACTATTCTCCTACTACTAGGACATTTATTCTAGGAGCCCACCCAGGGAAAAAGGTGCTTTTTCTGGATGAAAAAGAAAATTTACGCATTAGCGCTCAAGAGATTCACCTGACACAGGAAGGCAATGGAGACGCAGAAACTGTCAAGGGCGTAGGAAACGTGCAGTTCGCGTTTACAGCTGATGAAGAAGTCCTTCTTAAATCCCTGTTTGGAGTTACGAATTAATCATGCTTAAGCTCGATGATCTATCCATACAACATCAACGCTTCCCCCACCAGCAGAAACCTCTTTTGCTAAAAGTTGACAAACTCATGAAACGGTATGGTGGCAGGCTTGTAGTTAACTCCCTTACTTTTGAGATTAGAGAAGGTGAAGTAGTGGGACTTCTTGGCCCTAATGGAGCTGGCAAAACTACCGCCTTCTATATGGCTATCGGACTGATTCGCCCAGATGCAGGAAAAGTGTTCTTTAAGCAACAAGACACTACCCATCTTAAACTCCATGAAAGAGCTCGCCTCGGCATGGGCTATTTAGCGCAAGACCCTTCCGTTTTTCGTCAACTCACTGTCGAAGAAAACATCCTCTGCGTCCTTGAAACACTCCCCCTTTCGCCTGCACAACGCCAAGAAAAAATGCTAGAGCTCCTTTCTGATTTACATCTAGAAAAACTCACCAAGAAAAAAGCTGGCACCCTCTCTGGAGGAGAACGTAGACGTCTTGAAATTTCTAGAGCACTTGCTACTGAACCCTCCTTACTCTTGCTCGATGAACCTTTTGCTAATATCGACCCCATAGCCATCCAGGATGTCAAACAGCTCATCCGACTGCTAAAGGCAAAGGGGATCAGCGTTCTAATCACAGACCACAATGCCAGAGAAATTTTCTCTATCGTCGATCGCAGCTATCTCATGAGAGATGGAAAGGTGCTATTATCCGGAACAGTGGAGGAGTTATTACGCAACAAAGAAGCTCGCTCCTCGTATTTTGGCGAAGATTTCAAGCTGTAGAAAGCCTCTAATACTTTAGAGACCTCAAGAGAGTGCAGACAATCGCTCACCTTACTCCCTCCACACCCATCCTTGAAACATGGCCGACAAGGAAAGGATTGAGTAACTACTTTTGCAAGAGGATGCCGCCAAGGCCCCCAATGCACCTCTGAAGTGGGACCAAATAATGCGACCACAGGTGTTTTCAATGCGCTGGCTAAATGCACAGGAACCGAGTCCACCGTAATCAGAGCTTCTGCCCCCTCGATCAAAGCACCGAGCCCCTTCAAGGTCATTTTTCCTGAATAATCCAAGACCCTCTCTTTAGGAACGCGTTGTAGAACATCCTGGCAATAGGCTTTTTCAATAATATCAGGGCCTGAAGATATAACGACAGTTTCCCCCTTTTCTTGCAATCTTCTCACAAGTTCTGCTGTGAAGGAAACAGGAGGGCATTTGAACATCCATCTCGATACAGGGTGGATAACAATGTAGTTAGTTTTAAAAACACACTTTCTTTCTTGTTCTGGTATCGCAAAAAACAGCTCTCTCTCTTCCCAAGCGGGGAAGATTCCAATTTTTCTTAATGCATCCAGCTGCTTTTCCACTGTATGTCTAGGAGTCGGACAAGAACCTACAAGATGCGAAAAAAATTTACGTTTACCCATCATTCCTTCTTTACCCGGATCAAATCCAACACAGATTTCTGCCCCAGATATAAAAGCCGCCATAGCGCCTCTATCTCCTTCCGTTAAATTCATCACCAAATCGTATCGTTCTTTACGAATCTCTTTAAGTAGCTGCATTTCTGCAAGCAACCGTCCGAGAAAACTTTTTTTCTTCCAAGCACGATTATAGAGATGAAAACGGCGAATTGCAGGGTGCCCCTCCAACATAGGCAAAGTATCTAAATACAGATAAGCATCGATCTCCGCTTGCGGAAGAGCTGTTTTAAGTACTTTAAACACTGGAGATGTTAGAAGCACATCGCCATGATGGCGCAGTTTGATGACAAGAACTTTTTTTACTTTTTTTAGATCTGGATAATTTCCATAGATCATAATATGAAAGCCCTTAAAGAAAATTGATGAGATTAATCTAACAAGAGTTTAATATCCACCGTTTACATTGAAATTGTTGGGAAATTATGACTAAAGAACGCACTCTCTCCATTATTAAACCCGATGCTGTTGAAGGCAACCATATCGGCAGTATCATTGCACGTTTTGAACAATCCGGACTACAGATCATTGCTGCAAAAATGGTCCACCTTTCCCGCTCAGATGCGGAAGGTTTTTATGCTGTACATAAGGAACGTCCTTTTTTCGGTGAACTCGTCGATTTCATGATCTCTGGCCCTGTTGTTATTTTGGTACTTGAAGGTCCTAATGCTGTCGTAAAAAACCGAGAACTAATGGGAGCAACTGACCCCAAAAAAGCAGCACCTGGCACGATCCGAGCTGATTTTGCTAAAACCATCGAAAAAAATGCTGTTCATGGCTCTGATAGTCTTGATAATGCAAAAATCGAGGTCTCTTACTTCTTCAAATCTAACGAACTTTTTTCTCGTTAATTCTTTCCGAATGCCCGATACAGCCTCTACCCTACAAGGTATAAAAGGATCTGTGTCGGGTCTGGTCCCACAACACATTCCCCTGGCAAAATAAGAGGAGAACTTCTAAACAACCCACTATAAAGACATGGGTGAATGTATGGAAAAACAGGTTAAAATCCTCGGTATTGCAGGTAGTTTACGTAAACAATCTTATAACCGTGGGTTATTACAAGCCGCTGTCGAATTATCCCCCCCTAACTGCATCTTAGAAATTTTTGACCTGGCAAGTATCCCTCTTTACAATCAGGATGACGAGGCACAGCTTCCAAAATCGGTCCTTCTTCTAAAAGAAAAAATACGTGCTGCAAATGCCCTTTTGATCGCAACACCTGAGTACAATTACTCCATACCAGGTGTCTTAAAAAACACTTTAGATTGGGGATCTCGTCCTTATGGAGATAATGCATGGAATAATAAGCCTGTCGCACTCATGGGGGCCTCTTTAGCTGTACAAGGGACATCTAGAGCGCAGTACCACTTGCGACAGGTCTTCGTCACTCTCAATATGCACCCTCTTAATCAACCCGAGCTGATGGTAGGGTTGGCTCAAAACAAATTCGATGACACAGGTAAGTTAATCGATCTTAAAACCCGTGAAAAAATCACCGAACTTCTCACAGCTCTCATAACATCTGCGTCCACTTAAACGCATTATCACACATGCATTTCGGATTGGTATAAACTCTTTTAGAAAAAAGAGGCTTTCTTATGTTTTTCTTTATACCAAACGCAACAAATAACTTCACATTTGAGCCGCGTCAAAGCGCCGAAAATCGGCGATCGTAAACGGCATTGTATTGCATTAATACTATGCTGTTTATGATCGTCAATTTGTCGACAGCTTTCACGCAGCTCAAATATGAAATTATTTATTGCGTTTGGTATTACCTCGAAACTTCATGCATGCTCATCTCCTCTCTTGTGATGAAAACTGCTTAAAGATACATTTTTCATGCTTCATACACTATGACAACGCAACTGATAACCCCGGGCCATTTATGCAAAAATTCCTCCTGATCGCAGTCCTCTGCTTTATGAATACCTATTTATTTTCAACAGAGTCCCTCCCTTGTGTTTCCGTATTTGCTACTCCGGAAGATGTAGGTGAAGCTACAGCGCAAAAAATCATGAATCTCATCCTAGACAACCAGAAAAAAAATAAGAAAACCGTCTTAGGATTGGCAACTGGAAGCACAGTCATTCCTGTGTATACAGCTCTCAAGGCTCTCGTACAAAAACATCCTATAGACCTGTCCAATGTTATTACATTCAATCTCGACGAATATGTAGGTCTTCCTTCTTTTCATCCCCAATCTTTCCGTTCTTTTATGTTTTCCCATCTTTTCGATGCTCTCTTGTACTCTGCAGATAATCCTCAAGGCATCAAATTAGAAAACATTCACATCCCTAATGGGACTGCATGTACGGAAGAAGATTTATCCACTGAAGAATTTGCTGCCTTATCTCAACAATTTCCCCATCGAACCCAAGGCACCTCTCTTACACAAGAAGAGTCATTTTGGATACTCCACCAAAGAGCTCTGTATTATGAGATGCTGATCACACAGCTAGGCCCTATCGATTTACAGATTTTAGGAATTGGCCGTAATGGTCATATCGGTTTCGTAGAACCTGAAACTCCGTTATCCACAAAAACACTGATGGTTCAACTTTCGGAAACCACTCGGCAAGATAACGCCCATTTTTTTGATGAAAATCTACAAATCGTTCCTCAATACGCTCTCACAATGGGAACTGAAACAATCCTCCAATCTAAAGAAATTCTATTGCTAGCCACAGGAGCACACAAAGCTGAGATCGTAGATAAAACTCTTAAAGAACCCATTTCCTCTGCCATTCCCTCAACTGCGTTGCGATGGCATAGAAACGTCTCTTTTTTCTTGGATCAAGACGCCTCATCTCTTTTAAATAGTCCTCCAAATAGGTTGGTTAAGCGGTTTTATAATGCCTACCTTCTACTAGATCACAAAATTCAAGAAGGTGAACTGTGGGTCTCTGAAGGAAAAATCGTTCCTCCACAAAAAGAAGCTGATATAGCCATTGATGTGCAGGGAGCTCTTTTGGCTCCAGGATTTATTGATATACAAATCAATGGTGGGTTTGGGTGTGACTTTTCAAGGAACCCAGAAAGTATTGATTTGGTTGCTAAACGCCTCCCTTTATATGGAGTAACTGCCTTTCTACCTACTGTAATTTCTTCTAGTCCTGACCAATATCGACAAACCTTACCCCTGTTACAGCCTCGCGTTTATGGAAATAGTGGTGCTGCAATTTTGGGTATCCATTTAGAAGGTCCCTACTTCTCTACCACCTATCGCGGCGCTCATAATCCACAATATATACGTCCAGTTTTTGATGAAACCACCTCGATAGATCAACTATATGGAAGTCTACAAGGCGTTAAATTAGTAACTCTAGCTCCAGAGATCCCAGGGGCTTTACACCTAATCCAATATCTTAAACAACATCATATCCTAGTCTCTGCAGGACACTCCGGTGCCTCATTTGATCAAATGAAAGCTGGAATCGATGCAGGGGTCGGGCTTGTGACTCATTTATTTAATGCTATGCCTTCTTATCATCACCGCAACCAGAGCATTATCAGCTCAGCCCTCATTTCTCCTTCCCTTCCCTACTCCCTCATTGCCGACGGTATACACCTCTCTCCAGAAACTCTTTCTCTTTGCTGGCGTTGCAATCCAGACGGTCTCATCTTAGTCTCAGATTCTAGTGAGGCTTTAGGACTCCCCAATGGCAACTATCGACTAGGAACTATGGATATTGAAGTGACCGATGGAAAAGTCTATCTAGCTGGAACACAAACTATTGCTGCAAGCACTCTGAGCCTTGATCAAGCTGTCCGTCACTTATGTTCCATGACAAATTGTTCAGTAGTTCAGGCATTAGAAGCAGCTTCCTTAAAACCAGCCCAATTGATCCATGCATACCCTTCCAAAGGCACTCTCGATGTTGGTGCTGATGCTGATTTTGTGATTCTTACTCCAGATCTTCATGTCAAGGCCTCTTACATCGGTGGAGAACTGTACAAGACCCCATAGACGCTGCCCCTCTTTCAGAACTAAAATCTTGAAAGAGGGGCAGTATTCCCTGAGAACCTTGGAGCCTATTTATAGGAATGATGATTTCATAGGTAATCCCAAAGTTCTACCCATTTCCTCCCATACTTGGCAGCGAAACTCCTCTTGAGTAGAAAGAATGCCAGCAAGATCTGCTATAATAGGATCGGATGCATATTTTAAGCTTCCCGGCCACACAAACTCCGGATGCATACCGCAAAGAAATGCCGCCCCTTTATTTACCCTGCAGCTAACAGCCACCACTTTTTCTCCTGTCAAATTTTGACAACGGGAAATAATTGTTGTTTGCGGAGAATCTTTTTCAATCTCAAAATAACATCCGCCTTGGTAGTAAAGAAACCCTTCTTCCATTTTTTCCTTCATCATAAAAACTACCTTGGCGGCTTGTGCTGCGCTGGGAGAACGGTAATCCTCCGTAGGCAAAAGAGGCCCTATTGCTTTTCCTTCAAAAAAAGCAAGAGAACGCTTTCTTTCAATTGGAAGTTGACCAATCTGTTTAAAATAACTCTCTGCTGATAGAAAATAGGCTCCAGAGCATAAACCAATACACCTTCCCCCTCTAGATACATACTCATGAATTTTATCAATTCCCAGCTCTCCTAATCGTGCATCCCATTCTTTGCAAACTCCTCCTCCCAAAATGAGAACTACAGTTCTATCTTCCCACGATTGAGTAGCTAGGTGAATACCATCCACTCTTTTTATTACTATGGAAGAATCTAAAATCCGCCTTAACTGTTGAGCAATAGCTTCTACACTCGGTCGGTCAACACCTACATCATCATAAATCAGAGCTTGCAAGCTAGGAGTTACAACTCGGTCTGAAATAGCCTCTTTTAGTGGTAAGCTCATACTTTCACCTTAAAATTTCATCGTCGCTGCAGCAAAACTCCCACGACACATTTGATATCCCTTTAGAATAAAGGCCCCAGCTATGATTTTGATGACAGCCCCGCTTAAAAAAGGAACAACACCAAAGAAAAAGGCTTTAGCCCATCCAACATACACCGCCAGCCAGATCATACCCATGCTAGAAATAGTGATCTGTCCTACTAACAACGTCATCAAAAGATAAAAAACACTTATATGGGCCCGTTTTTCTGTCATTTTCCCAATGAGAAATGCAGCAACTATGAAGGAAATAAGAAAACCCGCTTTAGGGTCTACAATCCAAAAAGGATTCACACCCCCACCAGCTAAAACTGGTAAACCACAACAACATTGTACTAGGTAAGCAAATACACTATACATGGAGCGTCGACTACCGAGTATTCCCCCAAGGACAAAGATAGCCAATGTTTGTAGAGTCAACGGTACTGGTGTAAAAGGCAGAGGAATCGCTAATTGAGATGCAATTGCTAGAAAGCATCCCCCTGCCATAGCAATAAGAAGTTCTAATGCCCACGGGCTAATACACTGACGAATTCGGAATACAAAAGCACTTACCATATCCCCTCCAGTGGTTTTTACATCCAAATATGCCGAAAATCATCCCTTTAATCGCATAAAACATCGATTCTAGGACGGATTTTCTACTTTTTCAATCCATTTCCTTACTAAAACTTGATCAATCGAACCATAAAATAGTTGATAAAATTCAATTAGTAGGTTAAAAAAAGCCTATTCTTGCAGGAGCAAGGATCAACCTAATTGGTAGGTTGGTTTACGTAACTTTAAGGTAGAATTTCCTATGCTTATGGCACTTTGCGGGAGCAAAACAGCACAAAAGATCTTGTTGTTTCTATTTGTTAATGGCAAATGTTACGGCACGCAACTTCATCGTTTACTAAAGACGCCTCTAACACCCGTACAGAAAGCACTATTTCGTCTTGAAAAAGGAGGGATCCTTCTAAGTCATTATGAAGGAAAAACACGCCTTTATCAATTCAACCCCGCCTTCCCTCTCTTAGGAGAACTGGAGCTGCTCCTTAAAAAAGCGTATACTTTGCTGCCTCCTCAAGATAAGAAACCATTTTCCTGTCTAAAACACGAAACCTTATGGTTAGGTGCTGGCAAAGAAACTAGCCTGCAGGTTTTGCTTATGTTCTGGGAAAAGTTGAGTCATGTAAAACAACTCTCTTTCCGTTCAAAGACGCGCTCAAAAGAAGACATTGGCTGGAATGGAACAGGCAAAGGCGAGGTGACTGTAACAAAAGGGGGAGAAACGATCCTATTGTTTCAAGAAAAAGGCCTGTGGCATAGCGAAGGAGGTCATGAGACCAATTTTAGCAACCTCTTTCGCTGGACGCTCGATCGAAATACGGAATTGATTTCCTTAGAACATCTTCGTCGTGGAGTGAATCACCCCGTCTTTCTTTTTTATCTTTCACCTACAAGCCATCATACTCTCTCTTCCGTAGATTCTCATCTTTGCGAAGGAGACTCTTATCTTGGAAAAATCTTTTGCGACCCATTCTGCTTACGGCTGAGTTGGCGTGTGATCGGTCCCAAAAAAAATGAAGAAATTGACTATTACTACTCTTAAGAAATCTCTACGCAACTATTCTCATGAGAGTTTCTTATCTAATTCTTGCATTTGTTCTCTCAGTTTCTCAGGAATCCTATCTCCAAATGCATCATAAAAAGATTCTAAGCGTTTGACATCTTCACGAATTCCTTGAAGGTCCATCTGAAATAGCTGCTCAAATGACGCTGTAAGTCCTTCGATGTCTAATTCATCTTTTTTAGGAATGATCCCAAGGATAGATTCCTCTCCCTTAGCTCTTCCAGCCAAACAATCGAAGATCCATTCTATAACGCGAATATTCTCCCCAAACCCTGGCCAAAGAAATTGGTTATTTGCCCCTTTCCTAAACCAGTTGACTTGATACATACGAGGTAACGTCACGTGATCCGTTTTCAACCCTATACGAAGCCAATGAGCCCAATAATCTGCCATGTTATATCCACAAAAAGGAAGCATTGCAAAGGGATCATTACGCACTTTCCCCATTTCCCCTGCTGCGGCTGCAGTAGTTTCTGAAGCAAGTGCAGAGCCAAGAAATACCCCGTGTTCCCAACTTCTTGCTGCAAAGACAAGAGGCATGGTCGCCGCTCTTCTTGATCCCAAGAGAATAGCAGAGATTGGTACACCTTGGGCCGAATCCCAGGCTGGATCGAGAACAGGGCACTGTGTAATAGCTACAGTAAATCTAGAATTTGGATGCGCTGCTTTCATTCCACTATTTGGATCCCAGGGATGACCACGCCAGTCTGTCAATCCCTTTGGAGGTTCTTTTGTCATCCCTTCCCACCAAACATCCCCTTCGCTCGTCAAAGCTACATTTGTGAAAATTGCACGCCTTGCAATAGCTTGCATCGCATGGGGATTAGATTCTTTTGAAGTCCCAGGAGCTACCCCAAAAAATCCAGCTTCAGGATTCACAGCATAAAGTTTTCCATCAGCTCCAAACCGCATCCAAGCAATATCATCTCCAACGCATTCCACTTTCCATCCAGGAAATGCAGCTTTGAGCATAGCCAGGTTTGTCTTACCGCAAGCGCTGGGAAAAGCACCGGTAATATAGTGTTTTTCTCCCCTTGGATTTGTGATCCCCACAATCAACATGTGTTCAGCAAGCCAGCCCTCATCACGAGCCAATACACTAGCAATACGCAAAGCAAGACTCTTTTTACCTAGCAAAGCATTTCCACCATAGCCACTGCCAAAAGACCAAATTTCACGATCTTCTGGAAAATGTACAATCCAGCGCTGATCTGGTCGGCAAGGCCATGCAACATCTTGTTCTCCTTCTTTAAGAGGAGCACCTACAGAATGCATGCATGGAATCCATTGTTTTCCCTTTTTAATTTCTGCTAATGCACGTTTACCCATCCGAGTCATGAGATGCATATGACAAACGACATAAGGAGAATCTGTGATTTCAACAGCAAAGCGTGCTAGAGGAGAATCTAGCGGTCCCATGCAAAAAGGAACCACGTACATGGTCCTTCCTTGCATGCAACCGTCAAATAGTTGGTGTAACCTTTTCCGCATAGATACAGGATCTTCCCAATGGTTAGTAGGACCTGCATCTTCTTTTTTTTTGCTGCAAATGAATGTGTTTTCCTCAACACGCGCTGTATCATCGGGATGGGAACGAGTTAAAAAACTCTCTGGCCTTAGCAAGGGATTTAAAGGAAGGAATACCCCTTTCTCTACAAGTCCTTGGCATAATGCTTGAAATTCTTCATCTGAACCATCACAAACATGCACTGCTAATGGTTTACACAAAGCTTCAGCGTGCTCAATCCATTTCTGTAATAGAGAAGAATGTATGCCATCATGGGAATAGTTCATGAATCCCTCCTGGAAAATCTACAATAGATGCCGCCTGTCATTGGAAGCAACTGACATGCAACCGTTTAAGATGCGGTTGATTTGCGTTTTTTGAATTTATCTAGATACTCCAGAGCCTTACCAGTACCAAGACAAACAGCAAGAAGTGGATTCGGAGCAACAATGACTGGAAGCCCTGTTTCTTTAATGAGCCCCTTATCAAGACCACGGATAAGAGCTCCCCCTCCCGCTAGCACGATGCCTCGCTCAACAAGATCCGCAGCAAGCTCTGGGGGACATTTTTCTAAGGTAAGTTTAACGCTTTCTAAAATCTGTTGGATAGGTTCTGCTAAACACTCGCGAATCTCAACAGAATTAATCCGTTTTGTAATCGGAAGGCCAGCGACCTGGTCTCTTCCCCGAACTTCCATTTCAAGTTCATGATCGCCCAGAGGATAGGCTGACCCGATCGTCATTTTAATTTCTTCAGCAGTCCTTGGCCCAATCATGAGATTGTATGTACGTCTCATGTAATTGACGATACACTCATCAAATTCATCACCAGCAATGCGCAATGAACGGGACTCAACAATACCACCTAGAGAAATGATCGCGATTTCCGTAGTACCGCCACCAATGTCCACAATCATATTGGCGAAGGGTTCATGAACAGGGAGGTCGACTCCAATAGCTGCCGCCATCGGTTCTTCGATCAAAAATACTTCTTGTGCTCCTGCCCGTAGAGCAGAATCTTCCACAGCACGTTTTTCTACACCTGTGATACCAGAAGGCACAGCGATCAGAATTTTTGGACGGAATAGACTTCTGGCTGGAGTCACTCTTTTAAGCAGAGCTTTGATCATTCCCTCTGCGATTTCAAAGTCGGCTATAACCCCATCTTTCATTGGACGAACAGCATGGATTCTTCGCGGAGTCTTGCCAAGCATTGCTTTCGCTTTATGCCCAACAGCCAACACTTCATTTGTTGAAGAATCAACAGCAACAACAGAAGGTTCCGCTAAAACAATACCCTTGCCGCGAACAAATACCAAGGTATTTGCTGTTCCAAGATCAATACCGATGTCACTGGAAAAAATTCCACTGAACTTGGCGTATTTGTCTTTTACCACACTGCCAAAGCGGGAAAACGAATCGGCAATTCCTGACGGTTGTTCATTGCTCATGTTTTTAGAAGTTCCAGTACATCTTCCCAGGTCAGTTTCGCAATCGCTTCATCATCGCAGCTCACTACTTTCTTGACCAATCCTTTTTTACGACGTTGCATTTCTGCAATCTTCTCTTCAATTGTTCCATGTGTAATCAATTTATATGAAGACACAGATCGTTTTTGTCCAATGCGGTGAACACGGTCAGTAGCCTGGTTTTCTACCGCAGGGTTCCACCACATATCATAATGAATCACTGTATCTGCACCCACTAAGTTCAACCCTGTGCCTCCAGCTTTCAGCGAAACTAAGAATACTGAGATCGATGCATCTTCATTGAACTGCTTAACTATTTCAAGACGGTTTTTGCTGGTACCATCAAGGTAGGCAAATCGAATGCCCCTTTGCTCAAAATCATCTCTCATAATCTGAAGCATACGGGTGTACTGACTAAAGATAACTGTCTTATGTTTCCCCTCGACAAGAGTTTGTAACAGTTCAAGCAACATGTCATACTTAGAGGAGTCACCAGGTTCTGGCTTTTCTTTAGCAAAAATCGCAGGATGGCAACAAATTTGCTTAAGACGAGTCAACGTAGCAAGAACATGAATCTGTACACGATCAAATCCATCACGTTCTACCAATTTGACAAGTTCATCTCGGGCTGAAGCCGCGTAAGATCGATACAATTCTTCTTGCACACCACTCAACTGACAATGATACACAATATCAGAAACAGGTGGTAGGTCATCCAACACATCACTCTTCATCCTACGTAGAATAAACGGTGACACCTTCTTCTTAAGATATCCGAGATTCTTATTTGCCTCTTGTCCAGAAACACGAATGTATTTCTCGACGAACCTGTCGTATGTGCTTAGAAATCCTGGCATCAAGAAATCAAATAAACTCCACAGCTCGTCAAGAGAGTTTTCTATTGGCGTACCAGAAAGAATAAGCCGATGTTCTGCTTGAATCATTTTTACTGATTTGGCATTCCTTGTCCCACGATTTTTAATATGTTGAGCCTCATCGAGAACAGCATAAGAAAAGAGAATGGGTTTATAGAGTTCGATATCTTTTTGTAAAAGAGTATAAGATGTGATGACAATCTGTTCCTTGCTAATCGATTCGATCATTTTCTTTCTCTGCCCGGGAACTCCATCAACAACGAGAACCTTCAAATGAGCATTAAATTTGGCACATTCTTCTTTCCAGTTATACACAAGAGATGTCGGACACACGATAAGAGCTGGCGGCTTTGCTTGCTGACGCATTTGACTAATAGCAACAATCGCCTGTAATGTCTTTCCAAGCCCCATATCATCAGCAAGAATACCATTAAGATACATCAAGCGAAGACGTTCAAGCCAATGAACCCCCTCAAGCTGATAAGAGCGTAATGTCGCTTTGATCTCGGAAGGCACTTCAGAAAAAGACAATGCTTTTTCTCCAAGCATTTGACAACGAATTTCCTTGAGCTTATCCGTCATAATAAATTCAACAGGAAGTCCCGTAAAGTGTGGGGCGTCGATATTCGCCAAACTCCACAAAGGTCTTTCAATTTCGTAATTATCGAGTTTTGTGATCCCCATCTCATCGAATAACTGTACAATGGCAGCAATTCTTTCTAGATCCAGAACAAGAATTCTCGATAAACGCCCCCCCTCACCGGCTTTCTTATTTCGAGCTTTACTAGTATCAAGCTCAATGAAAGCACGTTTAGATGTCATACAATCCCACAGCAAGTCAATACTCGCTCCTTTGAGGGCTCCTTCAACCTTTAGCTGCAAGCTATATGTATCGATACGATTTGTATCTGAGAGTTCAAGCTTAAAGTTGGTTTGATCATAAATAAATAAATCTAACAAATTCTGTGGGCAATCAAATTTGATTCGATGTTGATTACGCGGTATGATATCCGTCATAAATTCAACAATTTTCTTTTCTGACTTAGCAACAAACACTGCTTGTTGTTCATCGAAAATAAAATCGCGAAACAGCTCATCAATGATTTTTTTCTCTTCGACTAAATTGCGCGCGAGAATCCCTTGTTTTTTCTTAAATGAGGTTACCTGCCCATAAGTCAACTGCGATGCGACAGAGGGAATATCATGCCCATCATAGTGAAACACTAGAGATGCTTCGAGTTCTCCTGTTAGAAAGGACAACCGACAAGTCGCTTGTATTGGCCCGACAAAGGGCATCGTCACAAACTGCTGAATCGCTTCTTCATTATCCAAATGCACAAAACGAGCCAACTCAGGCAATGCATTTTCGACAAAAGAGCCAAAAAGAGGCTCTGGTATTGTCATATCACGAATTGCTTTGAGATTTTTGAGGTGGTATCGAGTGATATGCTCAGGAAAATGATGATATGTCCCCTTAAGGAGCATCCCTGGACGCTTACATTCTAAAAGCCTTGCTTCACAGATCTCACTAGACTTTTGATCTACCTCTATTAGAGGTTTAAGAAGAATTTTCGATGTGGGTGGTTTAATGTATTCAAGCTGGAAACGAAGCCCCGCAGGGGATGGAGAAAACCTAAGAGGCGATTCCAGACTGCCTTCATAAAGCCCTGGTAGGGTAGGAAGTTCTTCTTCCAGGGGATTAAATCCATGTTTAGAAAGAGCTGCAGCAGCTACTTCGTAGCTTTTAGCTAACAATACCCCGAAAAATTCCGTGTCGATGATTGCAACCCGTTGCATTCTTTCTGCACTACCAGTCTCCGCAGGCCTTGCATGGTCCAACACCATTTTCATGATCTCGCTTTGAGCCATTTCAAAAGAACTCAAAGCAAAACAATATCTCCTGCCCCCAATAAAAATAGGCTCTTCACTCCGCAAGTTCTCAAGAAATTCTTTAACATTTGTGATGTAAAGAGCTTTTGAACGGAATGGCAATCTAAGAGCAAACTGAATTTCAGTTTGATGCTTTAGATCTCCTTCAGACGTTTGAGGTAAATTAAAAATAATGGCCGCATCCGCACGATCAATTTCAAGTTTTTCAGGAGCTCTGAAAAAAGGAGACAATGCCAACAGTTCAGAAGCTGCGACATATTCCTGTAAAACTTGCTTTTGATACAACTCTTCTTGTTTTTGTACTTCCTTGGTCTGAGCCTGCTTTACCTTCTCAATGAGCTCTGCTTTTACCTCATCATCAAGATCCTCTTTTTCAGCAAGATCCTTAAATTTATCCCCCTTAGAGTACATGACCAAGATCTTGTCCATATGTTCTTCGAGATAAAAAATCAGCGCGGCAAGATGCTGACAATCATGATTATACGGGCAATCGCAGTCGGAGTCCGTAGCATCACATTCCTGGCGATCGATTTCCAAACTACTTTCATAATGGTTCTCAAACTGACCGAGAACTCTACCGGTAATCCGAACCAGCTTATCGTCAAGATGCACGATCTTAGCTGATACAACCTTACCTTTATCGAAAAGATCTCTCCCTTCTTTAACAATCGTCTGAGAGAAATCTTGCTTAAGTTTTCTAAAATTCAACATGAGCCAACCACGCCTTCCAGTTCAAGGATTGCCGGGACGAAAATTGGTTTTTACCTCTTTTGAACAAGACCCGCAAGAAAAATATTGATCTTTTCAAAAAAACACCTGCTTTACTTTGATTTACAAAAAATTCAGGCACTCGCTATAGTCTTCCATGCATTTTTGCGGGTGTAGCTCAGCTGGCAGAGCATTACCTTCCCAAGGTAAATGTCGTGAGTTCGAACCTCATCGCCCGCTAAAAGTGTTGTAACTTCTAGAAAAGTCCTGGAAAACTTATACCATTCTAGCCAACATGGGTGGCCCGAACTTTTTAGAAAGCAACAGATGATAGTAGCGCGGGCGTAGCTCAGTGGTAGAGCATCACGTTGCCAACGTGAGGGTCGTGAGTTCGAGCCTCATCGCCCGCTAATTTTCGCTGTGACATTTTTTGCGGGCGTAGCTCAGTGGTAGAGCATCACGTTGCCAACGTGAGGGTCGTGAGTTCGAGCCTCATCGCCCGCTATCCTTGTACACAGCATCACTATTTCCATGGAGATATAATCATGACGACCGCGGAAGCCTCTGAAATGAAATTCGAAGACACCGAAGCTACGGTTATTGTTCACCGCAAACCAGCTTCGCGCGTCGAATTTGAGATGCGTGTATCTTCTAATATCACGCAATCAGCCTATAAAACAGCTCTTCGCGAAGTTGTTAAAGAGGTATCACTCCCTGGATTCAGAAAAGGACGAGCACCGGAAAATCTTGTTTCCAAGCATTTCCCCAAACAAATCGACCAACGCTGGCAAGAAGAAATTACCTCCTTATCTATCGTTAAAGGAGAGCAACTTTCCAAGATCGTTCCTCTTTCTAGAAATTCCCGCGTTTCCTTTTCAATGAAAACTCACTCCTTAGAAGAAGGTGCCGAACTCTCTATTTCCTTTGAAACAGAACCCGCGGTTCCCTCTATCAACCCCAAAGATCTCGAACTTAAAAAAGTAGATCGTCCTCTTGTAGATGACAAAAAAATCGATGAGACAATTCGCCAAATGCAATTCTTTTTTGCTAAATGGCACACTGTGACAGATCGCGGCGTAGAGGTTGGAGATTTTGTTATTCTCGACATCGAAGACTTAGAAACGACCTCCCCACAAAAAGCGTTTTCTGGAACGAGATTTGAGGTCTCTAAAGAACGCATGGCTCAATGGATGTTAGACCTTGTTCTTGGTAAAACGACTGGCACAAGCGTTGAAGGTACAAGCGTTGCTGATGAAACTTCTACTGAGGAAGAAAAAACTTCTTTCCAACCAAAAAAAGTGCGACTTACTATTCACACGATCGAACAAGCTGACCTTCCACCTCTTGATGATGACTTAGCAAAAAAATTGGGAGTACACTCTGTATCAGATCTACGCGAACAAGTGGGTCGTATCCTTAATAAACAGGCTGATGCGCATGTTCAAGAAAAACTACGCGACCAAGTTAGCGAACAACTTCTCATAAAATTCCCCTTTGATCTTCCTTACACCCTAGTAGAAAGGGAGACGCAATTTCGTATGCGCCACCTCCTTACCGATCCACAGTTCCAGGAACACTGGCAACAAATGAGTGAACAAGATCATCAAAAAACAGTGATGACAATTTTCGAGCAATCGCAAAAAGCTGTACGGATGTTCTATTTATGCCGCAAGATCTCTGATGAAGTTGGTATTGCTATCAATCCTCAAGATCTTCCCCTACCACCAACCACCACGCTTGAAACTCTTTTGAATTCCTCTCCCCACCAACTCTTAGGTAGGGAGACTGAAACGCAACAAGCGGAAGCATTTTCTCGCCTGCTCCTTGAAAAAACAGAGGATTATCTGATCGCTAACGCCTCGTTCCAATAAACTCAAACGACAATGCCACTACTACTGCTTGCTTTGTAGTGGCATCAACGTTATTGTGGAATCCATCAAAGCATACGTTTTATAGAAGGGTATATTAGGATGTATCAGATCCCATATGTCATCGAAGACACTGGTCGCGGCGAACGCGCCATGGATATTTATTCAAGGCTTCTTAAGGATCGCATCGTATTCGTCGGTACCGAGATTAATGATGCCGTAGCTAATACAGTGATCGCTCAACTACTCTTTCTCCGTGCAGAAGATCCGAAGAAAGACGTTAGTATCTACATCCATTCCCCAGGGGGTTATATCACTGCTGGGCTTGCGATCTATGATACAATGCGTTTCATGGGTTATGACATTAATACTTATTGTTTAGGCCAAGCAGCCTCGATGGGAGCACTCCTTCTAGCAGCAGGAACTAAGGGCAAACGGTTTGCCTTGCCTAATAGCCGCATCATGATTCATCAACCTTCCGGAGGAGTCATTGGCACTTCGGCAGACATCGCCTTACAAGCTCGCGAACTTCTTGAACTCAAACAGATGTGTGCAAGTATTATGGCTGAAACAACAGGTCAAAGCGTAGCCAAAATCTTAGAAGACTCTGAACGTGATTTCTTTATGAACCCCTCCGAAGCTTTGGCATATGGACTCATCGATAAAGTGGCCTTACAGCCTCAAAAATTACCGTCTGAACTTAAACCGAACACTTAATCCATGCCAAAAAAAGAAAAAGAACTCCCTATTTGTTCATTTTGCGGTAGACCAGAAGATGCTGTTGAAAAATTGATTTCTGGACCACATGCTTATATATGCGATAAGTGCGTACGTCTCTGCACAGAGATTGTCGAGAAAAAGCCTGTGCAGCACGAGCTTAAGCTTCTAAAGCCTCAAGAAATCAAGAACAAACTCGATGAATATGTCATAGGTCAAGAAAGGGCAAAGAAAACGATTGCCGTAGCTGTCTATAATCACTATAAGCGTATTCGTTCTCTAGGCCGCAATAATGAAGTGGAATATAGCAAGTCGAACGTCCTTTTATTAGGACCTACAGGTTCTGGCAAAACGCTTATGGCTCGCACTCTTGCGAATATTCTCGACGTTCCCTTTGCTATAGCAGATGCCACAACTCTCACTGAAGCTGGTTATGTTGGCGAAGATGTCGAAAATATCATCCTAAGACTCTTGCAAAATGCAGACTATGATGTGTCACGCGCAGAACTTGGCATCATTTATATCGATGAAATCGATAAGATCCGAAAAACTACAGGTAATGTATCCATTACCCGTGATGTCTCTGGCGAAGGTGTGCAGCAAGCTTTGCTTAAGATTGTCGAAGGGACAATCTCCAATGTCCCTCCTAAAGGAGGCCGCAAACATCCCAACCAAGAATACATTCGAGTGAATACTCAAAACATTCTTTTCATCGTTGGTGGAGCGTTTGTTCATCTCGATAAAATTGTAGCAAAACGTTTAGGTAAAAGTGTTATCGGCTTTGATGCTGGCGAATCTAATAGCTTTGACAGCCAAGAAACGAATTACCTCCTTTCTAAGGTAGAGCCAGAAGACCTGATAGAATTCGGAATCATCCCCGAGTTTGTTGGAAGATTCAATAGTATTGCCAACTGCAATGAGCTGACAACTGAAGATTTAGTAGACATTCTCACACAGCCACGCAATGCCATCATTAAGCAATATCAACAGCTCTTCCTTGAAGAAGGGGTGCAATTGCGCTTCACCGATGACGCCTTCAGAGCTATGGCTGAAAAAGCCAAACAAACGGGGACCGGTGCGCGTGCGCTCCGAATGATTGTGGAAACCCTGTTACTCAATCTCATGTTTGAGGTGCCTTCTGATCCAACCATTAAAGAAATTGTTGTTGGCAAGGAGTGCATTGTTTCTCACATGCCACCCACTCTCCGACATGAGAAAGGGGCCTAGGAACTCCGCAATCATCCAACAAAAAGCTGGCAGCATTAAAAGCTCCTCTGTTTGTTTTGTGATTGCGTAGCCTCCGATTAAAAAGCAGCCAGCATAGTCCAAAAGAACTGCAAAATCGACTGAACCAGGTTTTAGTACAGCTTCTAAGGCTTTACCCAACCTGAGTTCGGGTCTTTGTTATCTTTTTTCGAATGCGTAGACGACTTTTTTTTCTTCGTTTTTATCGTTAAAATAAAGCGCCATGTTTTTTGCATGATCTGCCACGTGTCTTGAGGAAAATTATCAGGATTTTCCACGTAAGCAAATAATTGTTCCGCAGTTTTACCTGTCTCCTTAGATAAGGATTCTACATCACTTTCTAAGGTTTCCTGCAGAGCCATGAGATCCTTAAGCAGATCTTCCTTCCCCCTTGCACTATCAAACTCAAGACATCTTTCACATTCTTCGAAAATCCCTTGGCAATTTTGCATAAATTCCATGAGGTCGATCTTTTTTGTTTTCCCTGAGGCTAGAGCATCCTCTAGCTTCTTGATCATCACTCCTTGATTCATGAGTCCCCATTTCTAGTGCATTGCAAAATCGCGTAATATCAGGAACAAACTGCTTCGATAAACTGATCCTGATTTTTCTTTGTATTGCTACCTGATTTTAAAACCAACCCTCTTTCTTTGCATATTGGCAATCGTAGTATATATCGTCCACTTCTCTTAGAACACCGCTCCCCCTTTATATACGCTTTTGACCACTGGACAATTCTCGACAAATAACCAAGCGAAGTGCAATCATGATTGTGCTGGAGGCAAAACAAGATCTGTGGTTTAAGAGAGTAAGAACTTATTCATGATTACAGATGGAATCTCAGACTCGTAAGTTACAGAATCTTCTGGATGACCTAGCCAAGACCTTAGAGCTTGAGCCAACGTCTCCTTCTGATAAGGAACCTTTGACCCGTTGGAAGATTACACCATCTCATGAACTTTGCTTTGGAGTGCTCGACTACGGATTTGCCCTTCATTGCATGATCGGAACTCCACCTCCTCGCAACAAGGAAGACTTTTACCTTCTTTTGATGCGTGCAAATTTTCTAGGACAAGGGACGGGTAATGCCGTCATTGGCATGGATAAAGAGGAGAAATACTTGACACTCTCTTCAATGATCCCGTATGACGTGGACATTAAGAGATTTAAGGAAATTATCGAGGATTTCGTCAATTTCGTCGACTACTGGAGAGGGGAGTTAACTCGCCATGCCGAGCAAGCTAGCGGACCCTTTGGTTAGGATTGATAGTTGACTATTAAGCACGAGAACATGAGAAAACATGGCTGCCTATCTAATTGCTGAAGAAGGCCCTTTATCAGGACTCGTCATCCGTTTTGAGGATGGCGAAGAATGGGTTTTAGGCCGCGACCCTGATGAATCAGGGCAAGTGCTCGAAGATCCGATGGTGTCACGTAAACACGTGATTTGTCGTTTAACTCCTGAGGGATACCTCCTTGAGAATTTAAGTGCAGTCAACCCTGCGACCCAAAATGGTAAAGTAATTACCGAGCCTGTTTTGCTGCGCGAGGGAGATATTATTCAAGTCGGCAGCACCTTTTTTCATTTCACGGAAACAGAACCAGCTTCCCATGAATCCTCTCCACAAGATTTCACTGATGAGCCCTTTTTTGAAGAACCCAACACCTCTTCTTTTGATTTGCCAAATACAGATCAAGGGCATTGGATGCTCAAAGTCATCTCCGGCCCTAACACTGGTGCTGAATTCAACATCGAGACCGATCACGTCTATATTGTCGGTAAAGATCCCAATGTCTGCGATATAGTTTTTCAAGATCTTAGCGTATCTCGTCAGCATGCCCGTCTGACTTCAGATGCTGAGGGTATTATCTCTATCGAAGATCTTGGCAGTCGTAATGGTGTTCTTGTTAATGGGGAACTCATTAACGATCGTAAAGTACTGTTATCGCAAGATCTGATAGCACTCGGAACCACCTCATTCCTTATTATCGATCGCCTTGAAACTAGAGAAACTATTTTCTCTCCACTCTCTTATCCTGCAGCCATTCCCTTACCCCCATCAAGTCTAGAAACAGAAGAGTCAGAAGCACCACTTGCTCAGGAATCTCCTGCTCGTGCGCACGATTGGAAAGATCTAGTCATCCCAAAGAAACACGTAGCCATTGCTACGGTTTTTGGAGTCCTTGTCCTTGTTGTGTTTCTTTCCATGTTCGCGCTGTTTTCTAGTAAGCCTATTCAAGTGCCAGAAAAACATCCAACAGTCCTGATTCAAGAAGCCCTCTCTCCATTTCCGGAAGTGCAATTTTCTTGGAGCGGTGATAGCGGAAAACTCTTTCTTGTAGGTCACGTTCTCACTGATGTTGACCATCAAAAACTCACCTATATCCTCAATGAGATGCCTTTTGTTCACTCGGTTGAGGACAATGTTGTTATTGATGAGTATGTATGGCAAAACATGAATGCTTTGCTTGCTACTAACCCCGAATGGAAAGCCGTCACCATCCACTCGCCAGTTCCTGGAAAATTTGTCATGCGAGGTTATCTGCAGACACTAGATCAAGCGCAAGCTTTACAGGACTACATGAACCGTCAATTTCCCTATCTCGATCGTCTAGATAACCAGGTTGTCATTGAAAGTAATCTCAATGCCCAAATCCAAGGAATCCTCGCTGCTAAAGGATATAACAACGTCACCTTTCAACTCAGTAATGGTGAACTTGTTCTTTCCGGCACTGCCGATCAGGACCAGGAAGAAAATTTCATGCAGCTCGCCGAGGCGTTTAAAACGCTCCAAGGAATTCGTATGGTGAAGAATTTCGTCGTGATGTCATTGGATTCCACCCGTACGGATATTAGCACCAAGTACCAGATCACAGGTGCATCCATGAAAGATGGACAGAGCTATTCCGTAGTTGTCAATGGCAAGATCCTGACTCGAGGGGATCTGCTCGACGGCATGATGATCACTTCGATTGAACCAAATATGGTTCTCCTAGAAAAAGATGGATTGAAATTTAAAATTAACTACAATCTGCAATAAACTGCGACCCAAAGAGGTCGATTAGGAGTAGAAGCACGATGTTTGGATTAGAAAAAAACAAAACAAGTCCTCTATTTGAGTTCGATCTAGAAAAAGAGCTCAAGCAAGATGCTGGCAAAACACAGAAATTGCTCCAGCGTATTGAAAGTAAAATTCAGGAACTAAAAAACGTCTTACGTCAAGGTGCGAATTCAAAAGAATTTGACGATAGCGGAATATTGCTACATGGGTATGCTGCTCTGCAAAGAGTATTAAACAGAATTAGTCGCAAGAAATAATTTTGATACAGGAGTTCAGTTATGTCGAATATTGGGGCTACACTTTCGTTTAATACCCTAATTGGTCAGTACATTAAGTTGCAGAGTAAAGTGGTTTCGATGGTGAGGTACTTATCGAGTTCTCTTTCTCAAGCAACACCTGGCCGTTTTCTGCTTTTGCAATTCGCTATGAGCCAAGTTGCGCAGATCGGTGAGTCGATCTCGAACTTGATTTCACAAGTACAATCTTTGATTAACTTAACAGTACGTAACCAGAAAGGCGGCTAAGCCTTAAGCACGCACAACATCGAGGAGATTAGAATATGGGTCACTTGGAAAAGTCTAAAGAAGACTTCATCGTTATGGCAGAAGCAGGGTTCATTGCAATCAATCAAGGCGACGAAGATGCCGCCCTTAAGCTTTTTCGCGCTGCGCAATTAATTAATCCTGCCAACAGCTTACCAAAAATAGGCCTTGGTTACTTGCATTTTCTTAAGCTCGAATTAAATCAAGCGCGCAAAATCTTTGAAGAAGTTCTCCAAAAAGAGCCTAACAATGACATGGCCAAAGCTCTTTTAGGTTTAAGTACGGCGCTCTCACCTAATGATGCAGTAAAAGGTGAAAAAATCCTAGAAGACGCCTCCAGTAAAACTAATGATCCTGCTGTAAAAAGCATGACCAAAACAGCTATAGATTTCATTGAAAAATTCGTGAAAAAGAAACCTGCTCCCATCTCTGCTGGTAGTTCCAAAGAACCTAAAAAGAAATAACGAGACCACATGACTACAGGCGGCAATAACCCTCTTCCTAAAGATATCGCCAGACCGGAAAAAGTTGAGTCTCTGCAACCCGTTGGGGGCAGCGACCAACCCAGTACATCTTTCCAATCTTTAATGAAGGGTGACCAATCGGCGGTGAAAGGCCCTGCTGTCAACTCACCTTTTGATTTAGCTCGCACAGGGACACAATCTTTAAGCGCTGTTCCCAGCCTAGCTACCATCCAGACACAGATGGTTCACGCCCAAACGACCTTGGGAGACCTCAATAATATGTTGTCAACGCAAGGGCTTAAAGTAAAACCCTCAACAAAGTATTTGTTGGGCAGTAAGCTGGGTGATGCTACGCAACAATTACGTACTGTGAATGCTAAAGTCGGTGGAGAACCCGTTACTACACCAGAGCCTTCCGACAGCGTCGGTCCTGTTCAGAAATTTCTGGGTTATATATCAGCAGGACAAGCAAATCTTGCTGCTGCTCAAAAGAAAGTAGGGGAACTTTCTCAGCAAGGAGATCATATGAACCCCGCTGAGTTTTTACTTGTGCAAGTTAAACTCAATAAAGCTCAACAACTTCTTGATTATTCCTCTGTCTTACTCAGTAAAGCTGTGGATGATATGAAGACGCTATTCAATGTGCAGCTTTAGTCTTTCTTTTTTCCTTTACCCATTTGGTAAAAATAGACATGAGTTAACGTTAGGTAAAGCTTGAAGAGACCAAGGTAACTACCCCGCTTGCTTTATCTGCTGTGATTGTCAATGTACATTTACGCCTAACCACGAGATGATGGATGGAACCTAATTTTGATAAACTACTCAACCATCTTGAAAATCTAGAACTCACTACCGTTCACGGTCGGATTACAGAAATCTTAGGGATGCTGATCAAAGCCGTCATTCCCCAGGTAAAAATGGGTGAAGTATGTTTGATCAAACGAGAAAATAACGAGCCTTTAATGGCTGAAGTGGTCGGTTTTACCAAAGAAGAAGTCTTTCTTTCTCCCCTAGATACCCTTGCTGGTATCGGTCCCTCCTCTGAAGTGATCCCGCTCCGCATGCCTATGCACATTAAAGTAGGCCCCCAGCTACTCGGGAGAGTACTCAATGGGTTAGGTCAACCCCTTGACATCGCGGAAAAAGGCCCCCTTGAACTCGACCAAAGCTATTCCATATATAACACACCCCCGGATCCATTAAAACGATCCTTGATCAAAACTCCTATTTCAACAGGGGTTCGTTGCCTCGATGGCGTTCTTACCTGTGGTGAAGGGCAACGCGTTGGGATTTTCGCAGCCGCTGGCGGAGGTAAATCCACCTTGCTTGGCATGTTGGCTCGTAACGCCAAAGCAGACGTCAACGTGATTTCCCTCATTGGAGAACGCGGTAGAGAACTTCGGGAATTCCTAGAAAATGACTTGGGACCGGAGGGATTAGCACGCTCTGTTGTGATTGTTTCTACTTCCGATCAGGCAGCTCAACTACGTTTAAACGCAGCTTATGTAGGAACAGCCATTGCCGAGTACTTCCGCGATCAGGGAAAAAAAGTCATCCTGATGATGGATTCAGTTACACGCTTTGCAAGAGCTCTGCGAGAAATTGGCCTTGCGGCTGGGGAGCCTCCTGCACGAGCAGGTTTTACTCCCTCAGTTTTTGCCACTCTTCCTCGCCTTCTCGAACGCTCTGGTAACTCAGATAAGGGATCCATCACAGCTTTCTATACCATTCTTGTCGCCGGCGATGACATGAACGAACCGGTTTCCGATGAGGTTCGTTCTATCTTGGATGGTCACATCATTCTTTCAAGCGAGTTAGCAAGACAATACCATTACCCTGCTATCGATGTTCTTGGCTCTGCCAGCCGTATTATTAGTCATATTATCGACAAGAATCACCTGCAACTAGTCGGTAAAGTACGTGAAGTTCTGGCCAATTACAAAAAAAACGAACTTCTTATCCGCATAGGCGAATATAAGCCAGGTTCTGATAAAAACGCGGATTTTGCCATCAAGTATATTGATAAGGTAAATCGTTTCTTAAAGCAGCAAGTCGATGAGCGATGCAGCTTCGAAGAAACTCTTCAGCAATTGAACGCCCTCTTTAGATAATTCCTATGGCTTCGCGCTACCCTCTTGAGCAAATTAAGCAAATCAAAGACAAACGGCTTCAAGAAGCTGAAAAATTTCTTAGAGAAAAAAAAGAGGCACAACGTAAAGAAGAAGAAAAATTGCGTGTTGTAGAAGAAGAACGTAATGAAATACTACAACACCGAGAAGCCAAACTCACACAATTTAGAGAAACCCTTGATGAAGGGACAACTACAGATAAGATCCAACAAATGAAGCAATATCTAAAAGTAGTTGAAGAAAAACTTAAAGTTAAAGAAGTTAAAGTCCAAGAACAAAAGAAACAAGTAGACCTAGCAATAGCTGCCGTTGAAGCTGCTAGGCTGGAATTGCTTAAGAAACAGCGTGATGTAGAAAAGCTAGACATTCATCAAAAAGAGTGGGATAAGGAGGTCAAAGCCGCCTTAGAACACAAAGAAACCACTGAAGCGGATGAAATGGGCGGCGTTTTGCATGAACGCCTTAAACGCAAAAAAAAAAATAACCCTTAGCCCTTATCTATGTCACAAATCGAACGTCCTCAGGGTCCGAATCCTACAGATCCTATGAAAGGTAAGGGTGAACGATCTGCCGTTAACCCCAATAGTTTTAGACAATTCATGGTCGAAGAAGTCGGCAAGACCGATGAAGAACAGACAAAAAAACAAAAACGCTTTAGGCAAGAAGAAGATATCGAAGATGCAAAACAAGCCATTAACGCAGCACAAACACCCCAAGCAACTCCCATCAGCGATGTCTCTTCCCCTGCTGAAAAGCAAGCCACAACATCCTCACAGCCCTCAATACCACAAACTGCGGTTCCTGCATCGGGCTCTTATACCCCTGTAACAGCCTTTAATCCCGCAGACATTGAAAATTATGCTTGGGAAGAAGACCAAAGTTCCACTCAAGTCTCTAAATCTTCTTCGGCTCAACCTCCATCGAGTGCTCAACCTCCATCGAGTGCTCAACCTCCATCAAGTGCTCAACCTCCATCAAGTGCTCAACCTCCATTATCTCTACCACCACTAGCTCCCCAATCTCAGTTACCGTCTGCACAACCTTCATCAGAAGGACAACCGCCGCTAGAGGCACAACCTTCCCCCTCTTACCCTAGTTCCTCTTCTGAAAATCCCTATGTTCAGTCAGCTGCTCAAAGCACCTATGCTTTCATGGATACAGAGCAGTGGGACTCCGAAGCTGAAAACACTCCACCTCCCTCATATTCCACTGACAATACCACTAATTATGCTCAATCCTCTACATGGCAAGAGCCCCCCGCTCCTACTCCACAATCCGTAGCTCCCCCTTCTAAGTCTGATGATTCAACAGAAGATCAACCACAATCCTCTACTCCTCAACCTCAAAAACCTGGTGGTAAACAAAAAAAAGCACTCTCCACAAGCAAAAAACCATCTACCACTGAGGGAACTTCTACTTCATCTAAGCCCTCCTCTAAAAAAGAAACTGCTGAAAGTATGCCTGCTCCCACAACTAAAACGCCAAAACCACCCGCTGTTAGAACTCCACAAAAAAGCAAGCCTACCATGCTTGCTAAGGAAGGCAAACCGGAACAAACTCAGCCTGCAGATTTCAAAAAACTGATGGGAGAATCGACTACTACCACAACACCCCAAGGACAAGAACCAACACAACCACCGACAACTCCCGACCAGACAGCAAAAGTTCCTCCACTGGCAACTGCTCAGCAACAAACCCCCTCTGAACCTTCTCAGACTCTGTCCCCCGTGGAAAAAACCTCCCTTGCTAAAGAACAGCCTTTAGTGCAAGGGCAGACACCTACCCCCATGGGTCAAACAGCTTTTTCTCCTGAATTATCCTCTACTAAAAAAGAAACTCCGAGTAAACTACCCGGTAAAGCAGAGTCTATTAGAACAGAGGGAACGGAGATTGAAGCTGGGGCAGGTATTGCTTTACCCACCGTCTCACAATCTCAACCTTCTGGCGAAGGACAAACAGGAGGAGATCAGGGTAAGCCTCCATCGAAAACTCTTCCTATTGAAGGGCCAGGCGATCTCCCTGAACCATTTACGCAACACAGCCAAGGAGTTTCTGAGCCAAGCACTCCCACTCCTGTTGGCTCTACTGCTCCTTATGCAGAGCTGAGCATGGAAACCTTAGCTCTTATCGCCAAATCCGTTGGGGTTGTATCTGTGATGAAAACCGCAGGAATTACCGAAACATCCATGACTCTAAGCGACCGCGCCTTTGCTGGATCCAAACTTGCAGGCACTACTATCACAATTAAGACATTCGATACGGCTCCCGGGCAACTCAACGTTGAATTTTCAGGATCTACTGAAGCTCTTGCCATGATGCAACAAAATTTACCCGCTCTTATGTCCGCTTTTCAAACAGGCAATTACCACTTTGTCGTAAAACGATGCGATTTCATTTTTCAGCGCAAAGAGGCACCTAAAGAACGCGATGGACAACAAGAACGCGACCAACACAATCGAGGAAGTTAATGAATTTTATACCGGCCCCAACAATGAGAGAACGTGCCGAATTTTCCACTAGAGACTCTTCTTCACGTCCTCGTCCAGAGCGTTTCCAAGACTACGTTCAAACTACAGTCGAAAAAACAGAAGATCAGAAACAAAAACGCCCTTCTATTTTTGAGATCGCCTCCGAACAAAATGCCCTTGCAGCTCCTCCGCCTCTTTTTTCTTTAACTCCTTGTGCCACGGCACAAGAGTCTTTGACAGTCGGTTCGATAAATCACATTCCTTATGAATTGCTTGCTGAAATGATCTCCTCCTCTATCACTCATCTCATCTCTAATGGTGACAAAGAAACCTCCATGTACCTCGAAGGAAATTGGTGCCGAGGAACTGTGCTCGAAGGAGTTCAAATTGTCATTAAAGAGTTCAGCACTGCCCCTTTAGCCTATAACATCACCCTTCGTTGCTCTCCAACAACTCTACTCTTTCTTCAACCCCACTTATCCGCTTTAAGTGCTGCCTTGCATCAAGAGAAAAGACCTTATGCAATTCATCACCTTGAAGTAGAGCTTGGCGATACTTCCCAGTTCTTATTCCATCGCAAATCTGCTCCCGATAATGATCAGCAAAATCCAGGCGATCACAGGGATCAACAAGGTTAACACATATGTCCACTGCACCAAAACTATGGAAAACTATAGTAGAAGACATCGTCCGAGAAGCAAAACTCATTCCCTTGTGGGGTGAACCGCCTTCTCTAGATTGGCATTCTCTTAATGAACTCCTAAAGAGAACATTGAATGCTCCAGATTTTGAGGTAAAAACAGGACAAATAGATTGGGTAACTCCAGGGGCCTGGGCAACAGGACTAGGAAGTCAACCTGTAGTCTTAGCGCTAGAAGCCACTCCTCTTAAAGGTCACTGTTTTTGGGTAACCTCTGCGGAAGAACTCTGCGAGACTAGCACAACATTATTGATCTCAAAAGGACATCTTCCTGCACCTGTTAAAAATATTCCCCTTGATTTTCTTAAAGGTTTTTACCGCTTTCTGGCATTGCAGGCGCTTGACGCGCTCTCTCAAATTCATAGTTTTCCAGGAATCCGCTTCACCCTTTCTAGTGCGCAAGAGGTCCCTCTCACTCTCATGTTGGGTATCGATGTCTCGTTATTCTGCAATAGCCTGAAAAGTTCCGCCAAACTTCTTGTATCTAGTGAAATGCTCTCCTCTTTTCGCCAGTTCTTTCGCATAGAAGGACG
Organism: Simkania sp.; assembly: GCA_018333475.1. GTDB lineage: Bacteria > Chlamydiota > Chlamydiia > Chlamydiales > Rhabdochlamydiaceae > JAGXTH01. The sequence goes on from JAGXTH010000019.1 coordinate 32,167, forward strand.
CCCCTCTCTAGATAAAGCATTAGCTTCGAGCATTGATGTATCCCTCTCTGTTGTGATCGGCAAATCTCGCCTGAATAGGGGCACTTGGAAAGGGTTACATGTCGGTGATTTTCTTATCCTTGACCGCTGCAGTTATGATCCTAAAACTCGACAGGGTCAAGCACATCTCTTGTTAGAAGGTAAATCTATAGCCACTTGTACTATTGATAAAACCACCTTGCAAGTATTCAATGAGCATTTTCATGAGGAGAAACTAATGACAATAGAGGACGATTACCCCGAAGAGGATTTTTCCTCATATGAGCTCCCCCCGGAAGACGATGAGTCCTTCAGCGAAGAGAACTACGAGGAGGACTTCATCGAAGATGACTCCTCTGCAGAGGCTACAGAGACCAATTTGGAATCTCCTCCTATTGAAAAAGAGCCTCTCCAAGCTCCCGTAGAAACTCCTTCTTTAACTCAAGAAATTCCCATTACTCTTTCCGTTGAAGTGACTAGACTACGCATGGGTCTTGACAAAGTACTAGCCTTACAACCCGGTAATATCATCGATCTATCCGTTTCCGCTGAACAAGGAGTGACACTCATGACCGGAGGTAAAGCAATTGCACGAGGCGAACTCATCCAAATTGGCGATGCGCTTGGTGTAAAGATCTTAGAATTGGGGTAGCACAATGCAAGATCCCTCTTTTTACAAACAAGATACTATGCATGAGATATCCCCTCAGCCAGATTCTAATACTTCTATTCCGAAACATATCGGGCCTTACCCTATTGAAAGTCTTCTTCACCAAAGTAGAACTAGTCTCCTCTATTTAGGACTTCATCCTGAGAAAAGAGACCCTATAGCGATTAAAGTGCTCACCCCCCGTTCTATGACCCACCCAGAGTTGATTGCTCATTTTCTCAAGGAAGCTAGCATTATTTCTTTGGCTGATCATCCAAATATCGTCAAATTATACGGCGAGGGAGAATGGAAAAATGGGCTCTACATCGCAATGGAGTTTATCCAAGGGGTCTCATTAAGACAATTCATTATTCAACGTTCACTCACTTTACGGCGCAGTCTGGAGATTATCCTGCAAGCTGCCTATGCTTTGCTCCACCTACATACACACGGCATCATCCATCGAGATCTCAAACCAGAAAACATCTTGATCAAAGAAGATGGCGAAGTCAAAGTGATTGATTTTGGTATCGCTCAGCTTTTTGATGAACAGAGTACCAGTCAAGAAGGCGCCGGAAGAATCATCGGTACGCCTAGCTACATGAGTCCTGAACAAAAAGAAAATCCCCTCAAAGTTTCCCACTCCTCCGACATTTATTCACTAGGCATCATTACCTATGAACTTCTCGTAGGAAAGCTTAGCTACGGCATGATAGAACTCTCTGCTATTCCCAAAGGATTCCGACCTATTTTAGAAAAAACCCTCGCCCCTAGCACTGCAGAACGTTACCAAGACGTTGTGGACTTGATTCATGATATCACAGGCTACTTGAAGTCTGGTGAATGGGAAAAAGATCGTTCAAGTCGAGACCAACTCAAAGAAAATCTCGAAGCAATCAGAGACGCTAGTCAAATATTAATTCCAACTACACCGCCTGACTGGCCACAAATCGATATAAGTTTTGCCCGCCGCTCCAGTGTTATACCTCGAGGATTGTTCCTAGATTTCTTTAAATTCCCCAACAACAGTTTTTTTATTCTTCTTGCTGAAACAACGCAGAATGGTCTAGGTGGGTTGATTGAAACCGGAGCATTAAGAGGTATGTGTAGAGCTCTTATCTCCAGCTCATCTGTTTCTCTAGGAAAACCGTTTGACTCCTTAGATTTTGTCTCCAAGTTAAATCACCTCATTCTAGAAGAAAAAAGTGAAGAACAGTTTTTTTTCCAATCTCTTCTTTTGGATACATTGCGCGAAGAACTGATCTATGTGCCTTGTGGAGCTTGCACTTTATTACATTCCTCCTCGATGGACCGTGAACCTCGTTTTCTTGTAGCTGATAATCCTCCACTAGGAAAAGAAGAACGCACTCAGTTTCTTGAAACTGTAGATAATTGGGAAATAGGGGACCTTCTGCTATTGCATACTTTTTCTCCTTTTGCGTCACAACGTGGTGGTGAAGAAGAAAAAATGCTCTTTGGCAATCTAGTAAAAGCCCATTTAAATCTTGCTATGAGCGTGCAAGCAGAAGCTATTTTGAAAAAAACCCTTCCCTTGCTAACTCCCGAACATCGCTCTATGCCCCATGTCCTCATCGAAATGCAGCGTCTTATTTAAAGGTTGTCTAAGAAGCTGTACTAAAACCTGGTTCAGTCGATTTTCGACCCAAATGATTGGAGGGCAATATCGACAAAGGTATATAGCCCCCAATTTTGGAGTCGAAAAGCGGCCAAAATAATCCACAAAAGCGACGAACCCAGGTTTTAGTACAGCTTCTAAGAGCCTGTTTAAAATCGACTGAAGCTTAATTTCGAAAAGGTTCTAATGGAGAATACTTTTTTTCATTGCATTTTTGATTAAGATTCATTAAATCTTTCATCAAGGGTGTGATAGTTCACATACCCATATGCGGTCTGTAGAACAATTCATAGTCCTTGGGATGCAAAGCCCAAGTCCTCACAAAATAACTTGGGCTATATAGAAGCTAGGAATGGGAACCAAGAGCGTCCGTTCTATCCTACTACGGCTCCAAGCATTAGCAAAGCGGATGGAACACACCTTGTATAACATGGCCTAGGAAAGCGAGCTAAAAAACTCCATGACTGGACCCTAACAGGTACAATAGGAGTAGCAAAGCTCTTTGCTTTTGAACACTTAAGGAGAACGGCACTCTGCCCAACTCTTTTAGGGTGCCCGTGCCGTTAATCGAATATGTCGATCACTCTAGAAGAAATCAATACCATTCGTCGTGCATTTCGTCCAGAAGAGCTCCCCAGAGCTCCTAAGGGAACTACAGACACAAAACAGTCTGAATGTATACCTCTTCGTTTAGCACAAGCCTCCATGGAGAGCTTAGAGTCCAAAAAAGCAGAGGTTTCTCTTTATTCCAAAGAAAGATTCTGGCAGTCCATCCTCGATTACGCAGAAACCGAGATGAGAATCATAGATGCTATATCAAAAGTTTTGTCCATGAGAAAAGCTAGTAATGTACAAATCATCTATCAAAAAAGCCTCGCGTCCTTAGAAGTTAAAATTAAAGCTTTGCTAAAAAAAATACAAACCTCTCCTCTAACCCAAAAGGAAGAAGATTCTCTTATAGCGCAGGTTGGTCGATATCGACGGATTGAAGCGCTGTTATTCTCGAATCAGCCTATTGTCAATACAGAGAAAAGTCCCTTGCAACAACAAGCAGAACAAAGATGGTCTGATTGCATAATCACAACTAAGAGGACTTTGGATGAGATTCACAAAAGTTCAACATCTGCAATGCCTATGAATAACCATGGAAAACCAGATACTATCAATCAATCTTCCAGGGCAATCTGCCGTACTATTTTACAACAACTCCCCCCACCAAAAAAAACACCAGGAGAATTACATCTTGGGGTGAAAAATTTTTTAAAATCTTGGCATGTAAAATTGCGCTATTTAGAAGAAGAACTCAAAAAAAACAAGGAACTATTGGTATCAAAAGCAGCTATCCGTTGTGAATATATCGACCTAATTCGTAACTATATCGACCTGGCTACATTCACTCATTCTGAAACATCTATATCCCATTCTCAGGGTATACAGAATAGGTTGGATGGCCTAAATACCGAACTCCGTGGTCTAGCAACATCAATCACTGCACTAGAAAAACAAGTCCAGGACTGTGCATCTGAGCTAGAATTACTACACGATTTTTTTGAACAAGAAGAGCAAGATTGGAGACTTGTCTGACCTTGCGCTCAGTGAAGGTCGTTGCACAACTCATACCAAACGCAATAAATAATTTCATATTTGAGCTGCGTGAAAGCTGTCGACAAATTGACGATCATAAACAGCATAGTATTAATGCAATACAATGCCGTTTACGATCGCCGATTTTCGGCGCTTTGACGCGGCTCAAATGTGAAGTTATTTGTTGCGTTTGGTATCAGTACCTTTGGAAAAAATGATTCGTTTTAGCGAGATTTTAGATTTGAGCGAGCCCACATATACGAGACATCTCATAGGGGGCGAGCAAAAAACGAAAGATCGCAAAACGAGCATTTTTAACGAAGGTACTGAGTTATGCAGGGGTCTCTTTGAAGCAAAAAAACTAGATTTCCCGCATCCTTTCTGGAGTTTTTTTACCTCGCCTAACCAAGACTTCTCGAATGAAATTAGGTTGATTTTCCTATGAATATTTTCTGAATGCTGTATCAGTGAAAACTTACGTTTACAATAATTTCAAAAGTATTTTAGGATTCGGAACAAGTCTCTCTTCACAAAGCGCCGCAAAAAATACTTTGCTATGACCGACTTTTTATTGCGATGTAAACGATTCCGACTAGTCCAAAATGCCTTATGGGTAATGCTACCCAGTTTGCTGCACACCGCTCTCCCCAACTCCTTTTTGGAAGCCGATAGTTACATAGTTGCTGCTAATGCACCCTCTCAGACTCAACCACAGTCTGATACCTACCGCATCAATTTCAATAACATCATGCTGACTGAGTATGTCAGATTCATTGCTAAAATCACCGGAAGTAATTTCACCTTCAATGAAAGTGACCTACAAATTCCAGTGACTATTGTCTCCGAAGAACAAGAAACCCTAGAAAGCATTTTCTCTGCTTTGACGCAAATTCTTAGGATCAATGGATTGAGTCTTTTAGAAGATCGAGGAAATTACATCATCTCTAAAAATCCTCTAGTCATACAAATTCCTGAAATCACTTCAGGTGATACCTTTGGACCCACTGAAACAAAAGCCCCCCTTGTTACCAGAGTATTTCGTATTCACAATACCAATGTGAACTCGGTGGCTGCTATTGTCCACACGATGGTATCTCAAGGAGCCCTGATATCTGTTTCTATTGAGACTCATCAACTCATTGTCACCGATATAACAACAAATATCGATAAGATCGCTTCGTTGCTTGCCCTCATTGATATGCCTCACAGCCCTCTAGATATTGAAAGTTACACAGCTAAGTATGTAGCTACACCTGAGTTGTCTTCTTTAGCTCGCCAAATCTTAGAGCCTTTTATCGAAGGCAATCCGTTTATCTTTGTACAGCAGCCAGAAACAAATCAGATTTTCATTATTTCTACGCCTTATTTGATCGAGCGCGCTATCACGGTCTTACAAGATTTAGATGCCGAACCGAAAACAGCCCCATTAGGAAAAGCCGTCCCTTCTGAGAATATTTTTTTCTACAAAATTAGGCATCTTTCAAAGAAAGATCTCCTATCTGCTCTTGATAATGTGATAACACAACTAAAAAGTACTGCGCATCCAGCTACGCCTCTTATCACGATGCTAACGTCCTATCGTTATATCCAAGATTCTAATTCGATTTGTTTTATTGGAGATACAGGTACTTATGCCAAAATTCTTGAAGTTTTAGCTGGCATCGATGTACCTCCAAACCTCTCTGGAACACCGACGTTCTTCCTTTACCCTATCCAACATGTTTCAGCCACCCAACTGCTCGCTGCGATTAAAGATTTCTGTGCAAAACTTACTGCTTCTTCGTCTGCAGATCCCAATTTTATTACAGCCTTGGAAAGCGGTCGTTATCTTAGTGAAAACAATGCCCTCATCTTTTCAGGACTACCTGACGTTCTCGCTAAAGTGCAAAGTACGATGCCTACGCTTGATCTTGTTCCAGATAATGCAGGATCTCAGTTTCTCATTTACAAATTAGAAAATGATAACCTTACACAGATTGAGAACTCTCTTAGGGACTTTGTCGCTAATCTCCGTAAATCCACAACTCCAGATCTACCACTGATCGATGTGATTAGTAGCTTGAACTATGTTAGTGATAGTCATTCACTGATTTTTACTGGCGACCGCACTACTTTAAACCGATTACGCAATGTTCTTACTTCCCTGGATCAAGTAGAAGCTGGAAGCCGAGTTACAATCTATGTCTATCAACCAAAAAGCTCCAGCCAGTATCAACTCGAACTAGCGCTTAAACAGTTACTTGCCACCCTAAAACAAGCCTCTGTTCCTGATAGCGCGCTAGTCTCCGTAGTAGAAAGTGCTAAATTTCTCCAAGAAACACAATCGTTTGTATTTTCTGGAACGCAGAATGCTCTGACTCGTTTTCAACAAATACTGCCAGCATTAGATGCTGCTGCTGCAAAGAAAGATCAACAATCTTTGTTCATTTATCAAATCCACTATCAATCACCACAAGCCCTACAGGACACCCTAAAGGCCTTGGCTGCTAAACTGTCTAAGGAGAGTGGCACAGACCCCGATTTCTTGGCTGCAATCAACCACCTGGAGTATGTCAAAGAGACAAATTCCTTGATGTTCACAGGAACTCCTGCCGCCCTCGATCGCCTACGTCAATTAATGCCCACAATTGATATCGCCTCCTCTGTTCCTGCGTCTGATCAGTCCACTTTCTTTGTGTACCAGCTCAAAGCTGCTAACGACTCGCAGTTTGAACAATCCCTTGAGAGCCTGGTTAATCGTCTAAAGGCTACACAATCCCCTGACGCTGACTTGATCAGCGCTCTGGAAAGCTCTCACTATACCAAAGAAACAAATTCGGTTATTTTCACAGGTTCACAGGGAGCTCTTGCAAAAATACAACAACTTCTCCCCTCTTTAGACACCCTCAATAATGCTCAACAGCAAAGTAGCTTTTTTATTTATACTCCCAAAAAGGCTTCTACTGCAGATTTTCAACAGGCTATTAACACCTTTATTGCCAATCTTAAAACGGCACCAACTCCAGATGCAGAGCTCATTCAAGCTTTGGAATCGGGAAAGTATCTCAAAGAAACTAATTCTTTCACCTTTACGGGTAGTCCAGATGCAGTGGCTAGATTACATGAATTACTTCCCAGCCTTGATATTCCACCTCAATCTGCCAAATCCTCTTTCCAAATCTACCGCATTCAACACGCTAAAATGGCTAATTTAAAACTCTCTTTGGATACTTTTGTAAAAAACTTGCAAGCAGCTCCCCACCCTGATGAGGCACTGATTCAAGCAATTCAATCCATGCGGTTCATTGAAGAGAGTAATTCTATCGTATTTACTGGTAACCAAGAAGCACTCGACCATCTAGCTCAACTCATGCCAAGCTTTGATGTACAATGGGGCAGTACAGCACCTGTAGGATTACCAGCTAGCGATCATTTCTTTGTCTACAAACCCACCTATCGTAAAGATGGTGATCTCTTGAAGTCCCTTCAAGAAATGGCAAATAACCTAAAATCCTCTGGACTTGCCGACAACGCCCTCATCCGAGCTTTAGATACCGCCAAATGGGTAGCTTCTAGCAATTCCCTTGTCTTTTCAGGAGATACTGCGACTCTGGATAATATCAAGAATCTCATGGTCACCGTTGATACGCCAACCGCTGACCAATCTCTGCAAATCTATCTTTATCGTCCCATTAACGTGCCTTATGAGCAGCTCGAACAACTACTTAAAAATCTTACAGCCAAACTCGACGTAGGCAATCCTAGCGACGCACAATTAAAAGAAGCCATTACGACGATGCAGTGGGTCTCTGCATCCCAATCACTAGCTTTTAAAGCACATGCAGATACCATTGATCGAATTAAACAACTTATTACCTCTTTAGATATTCCTCCTGAAGGGGGCACGAAGCAACAAGTCTACTTCCTTTACAAACTCCAGTATGCTTCTATTGAAAACATTACATCTTATTTAAATAAGATAGCTTCGAATCTTGGCGGCAGCACAATTCCCTCTCAAGGACTCATCGAAGTTATTCATAGTATTAAACCCGTTCCAGAGAACAATGCCGTTCTCCTCACAGGAGAGTCCAGTGCAGTGGATCAAGTCAAACAACTCATTGCACAATATGATACACCTGCCGCAGCTCCACCTAACTCGGGAGTCGTTTTCATCTTTAAGCCCAAATACATCGATCCCAAAGATCTACACGCTTCTCTTGAGACTTTAATCACAGATCTTTCTGGAACATCCACCGTAGATGCTCAACTCATTGCTACATTACGATCTGCACGTATTATTGAAGCGAATAAATCTATTGCTTTCACCGGCACCTCTGCATCTATTGAGCAGCTTAAACTATTGATCACTGACCTTGATACCCCTGATTCAGCAAAACAAATCCATCATGTCGGAGCTATGACTTTCTTTATCTATAAGATTCAATACGCTCCCTCATCCCAACTCATGGCCTCACTCAAGTCAGTCACGACTGACCTTGCTAAAGGCGGCATTGATGATAAAGACTTGGCGCAAACCATCAATTCGATGAAGTGGATCAAGGAAACGAACTCTCTTCTCTTTACTGGGACCGAACCAACATTACAAAAAGTCCAAGCTCTGATCTCTAAATTTGATATTCCATCCTTGGCACCACCTCAACCCTTAAGACCCATTGAGGCGCCTCCTAGTACCTATTCGATTTACCGACCACAGTTCAAACCTGGAGATCAATTGATCGAACTTCTCTGTGAGTTTGAGCAAAATCTACGTATGGGTGGTGTAGAAAATCTTGGGCTTATTTCTACAATCAACAACCTGAAATGGATGGAAACTACCTGCTCTTTGATTATCACAGGCGATCAAGCATCGATCACCAAAGTGCAAGAATTGCTCAAGCAATTTGATGTGCCTGATCAAAAACAATCCCTCATTAATCAAGATGCCCAACTTGGCGAAACTAGCTTCCTTGTTTATAAGCTACAATATCACCAAGGCGACGACATTCGTACCGCCCTCACTAGAGTATCTGCAGACTTACAAGACACCCATAAAGGGCAAAAATTACCTATAGTAGACGCGATTAATGCCGTGCAGTGGATTCCTGTAACGAACTCTCTACTGACCTCCGGTCCACCAGATGTTCTGGCTAAAATTCGTGAATTGATTTTGAATCTCGACGTCCCATTACGCCAGGTATTCATTGAAGTCTTAATTCTCCAAACCTCTTTGAGTAATAACCAATCCATTGGATTGTCTTGGTCAGGAAGAGCCCAATATAAAAATCAATTCTCAGGACAAACTGGAAATTTCCAACCCCCTGGAACTGATCCTATTATTGGATCTATGTATGCACCTATCAATGCATCTACCTTCCCTTCGGTTAATAATTTTGTTACCCCAGGAGGATTCGATCTCGGAGCTATTGGTGATGTCATTCTCCATAATGGACAGACATTCTTTACTCTAGGGTCCTTTATCCAAGCTCTACAAACAGATTCCGATACTGCTATCATCACCAACCCTAAGTTCATTGCCCAAGATAGTAACAATGCGACCATCTTTTTTGGTCTCAACGTTCCGTTCACAGGCTCACAAATCCAAATCACTGGTGCTGCTGGCTCAAGCAGTCAAAGCTTGGAATATCGCAACGTTGGAAATAACCTTAGCATCACTCCAACGCTTGGCAGTGGCGATCTGATCACCCTAGATATCAACACCAACCTGAGCTCAACGACTGCAGCACCGAGCGGAGTTCCTCCGACCACTGGAATTACAACTTCACAAACAACGATCACCACGCGCGTCCAGGTGCCTGATGGTCATTTTATTTGCCTTACAGGCCAGTTGCAAGACAGCAAGAGTCACACTCGGAACCAAATTCCATGCCTTGGTGGCTTACCGCTTATTGGTCTTGCATTCCAAAACGCTGCCCGTACTCTGCAAAAAGACAACCTCATGATCTTTGTTAAGCCAACTATCATGAAAACATTTGATGAGTACAAACAGCTAACACAAAACCAAGAAGACCTCATGAAAGACACTTCAGGATTACCTGTCCTGAAAGAAGAACTCGATGAAGGTTTAGATTGGGTAAAAACGCCTGACAATGAATGACCAGACACTCCCAAAAGCTCACTAAGACAGCATTCAACAATAGAACTCTTTCGATGTCCTCTGTTACCTCTTTAATAGATTACAGGCCAGAAGCTAAACTTCTAGATAGCCATGGCATCCCCACATTAGATTTTGTTTCAAAATCTTTTGCTTCTGCGGCACGACGTTGGCTTAAGGCCAATACTCCTCAAGCACACATACAAGAAATGCCTGCAAAACATCTCATGTTTTGGGAATACCCTGATCTATTTAACCAATATCTCGATACATTTTTAGATGGCTCGCACACGATTCCTGTGAATGAAAATACTCGAGTAGAAAAAGAAAAGGTTTGACAATGGAACACCTTTGGCAAGTACTTAGCGGAGCTCCTTGGTGGGTGTATGTTCTATTTATTTATCTAGTGAATATTGGTATCAAATCGACACAACCTCGTACAATCTCTATCACAAGAGTCGCCCTATTGCCTCTTGTGTTTGTCGTGTGGTCCGTTTACACACTCTATGGGAAAGTAATTCTAGGATTTTCATCCCTCATCCTATTGTGGATTGTTTTTCTTGCCCTAGGAACTTATTTGGGGATCAAAGAAGTACATTCTTGGCACATTCATAAGGATCGGCATAAACAATCGATCACGATCCCAGGAAACTATTCCACTTTGGTGTTAATCCTCCTCATTTTTGTCTTAAAGTTTTTCTGGGGGTATTTCTATGCCACCCATACTAACATCCCCTATTGGATGTACTTCTTAGATACACTCACATCTTCTTTAGCCACTGGTTTTTTTGTAGGGCGATCCTGCTTTTTTTTGAAAAGCTACTATAGAAAACACTAAATCTGGTTATACCAAACGCAACAAATAACTTCACATTTGAGCCGCGTCAAAGCGCCGAAAATCGGCGATTGTAAACGGCATTGTATTGCATTAATACTATGCTGTTTATGATCGTCAATTTGTCGACAGCTTTCACGCAGCTCAAATATGAAATTATTTATTGCGTTTGGTATTATTAAATATATTGGGTTATGCAGGGGTCTCTTGGGGGTAATATCCACTTGCGTATATGCCTCCAGAGGTTGAGTCCGAAAATCGGCTAATAGGAACTGGCATCAATGTATGAATGAAAAGAGCGGGTTTCGCAGAAACACCTCACAACTTCCTCTGCCGTCGCCAATCCATACGCATGTAAAGAAACCGCAGGCGCAAAACCTCCTGCACCATGAAGTTGATGGATAAAGATGGGGCCGGTTAACCTGTCGATGCTCCCGCCTAATTCCTGAAAACTCTCTTCGCTGATCAGCCGAACCATTCTATCGACCCGATCGACAAGTTCGTAGTTTTTTTGAATCAACGTTCCTTGCAGCACGGAAAATGAACAGGAAATCGGGTGGCTATGAATGAGCGTGAGGTAACGGCAATTGCAAGGATCTGTCGGGTTATATTGTAATGCGAATTCAGAAGATGGCCAAACGTAAGCGAAAAAAGTAAGAGGGATCGATTCTACTCCATTTTGGGCTCCTTCCCATAAAGCAAATCGCTGATAGGCCGCAATCGAACTTTCATCTATATCCGGCAATCCATAGGCGTCACTGGAAAACCCATTTCGAAGTAATGCGTGCGCGATCTGCGCAACCCTCCCAAGTAGATAATCGGCTTTATCTGCGACCGTCTTTTCCGTGTTGAACGAAGCGAGTTCCTGTTCTAAAATGTCCTTTAGAATTTTTTGATTCGCTTCGTGTTTGGAAGCATCTACAACTAAGCAATATCTTAAATCAAAAGCAAATAATGCATTCGAAAACAAGAGCACAAATAGTATTGCAATTCTCATTGGTAGTACCTCTTTAGTCGTCCCTGAAGAATAGACTTTCAAGAGCCGCTGATTAGGCGGCTTGTTCTAACAGCCCTATTTTCCAAAATCCGGGCAGAACTACATTTCCGATCCACCCCAAAATTTTGATGCAAAACAGCCTCAGTTTCCTGAGGATGGTTCGGAAGTTGTGGGCAACCGCCACAAGAGTGGCATGGATTTGATCGCCGATAACTCCTTTGAGGTAGCATC
>JAGXTH010000020.1 GCA_018333475.1 Simkania sp.
ACTTCGGGCTTGCTCTGGCTTCGGTCAGTTATTGACTTTAAAACTAAATTTTCCTCTACTACTGCTATGGGTTCTTTTTGCATAAAAAAATCCGCGTTAAGCGGACTATGGGTTTTAGGTTCTTTTCGCCTTTCCACTAAAGTGTGGAAACAAGCTAAAAGGGTTACCCTAAATCCTGCTTTTAATACTATGAGACTAACAAAAAATATGTTATTATGCAAGTAATGATTATTACGTATTACGGCAAACAATTTTTTAAAATAGGGCAAGGGGAGATGGTTTTGGCCATCAATCCAGTTAGTCGTGAATCCAAGTCTGGTATCACCGCACGTTTTGGTGCCGATATTGCACTTTTGACCACGAATCATCCGGATTACAATGGAGTAGAGCAGTTAGCTTATGGCGAGCGGGAACCTTTTGTTATCCGAGGACCAGGGGACTACGAAGTCAAAGACATTTTTGTTAAGGGAATTTTGTCAGACGGTCCAGAAAAACCAAAAAAATACGTGAACACGATTTATTCTTTTGCTGTAGATGGGATCAATATTTGTTTCCTGGGTGCTCTTTCAAATAGCACCATATCCAAAGAAGCAGGTGAATCAATCGGCGAGCCAGATATTTTATTTATTCCAATTTTAGGCGATAATGTAATTGATGCCAAAGCTGCTGCTAGATTGGCTTCATCGCTAGAACCAAAACTCATCATTCCGATGGATTATGACGCTGCCACGCTTAAAATTTTCTTGAAAGAAATCGGGCAAGAAAATCCAGACACAGCAGACAAGCTAACATTGAAACGAAAAGATTTAGAGGGTAAAGAAGGTCAGGTCGTTGTATTACAAGCAGTTTAATTTTTTTATATATGAGAAAAACAGTTAATAAATTAAGAGATTTGCCAATAAAAGAAAGACGCACGATACTCCACTTGAGCATGATCGCGTTTAGTTTTGTAGTGTTCGGTTTGTGGACTCTTACCTTGAGGTACGATTTTCAAAGTCCAGAAACAAAGATCGAACTACAGCAGAGCGCGAAACCTTTTGTTGAATTCGGCAGTCAGGTAGCTGGTAGCTATAGCGCATTTAAAGAATCAACCACAGCGACAGATTTTGGTAATACCGGAAATGTAACAGAATTAAAATCAACACTAGAAAATGGCGAAAGATAAAAAAGAAGTAGTAGAAATAAAAAAAGATAGTATCCGACCAATAGACATTATCGCCGAGATGAAGGAATCCTACCTCGCATATGCGATGTCGGTTATAACTTCACGTGCCTTACCTGATGTTCGAGACGGACTCAAACCTGTTCACCGCAGAATTTTGTATTCAATGCATGAGATGGGACTGACCTACGCTTCTCGATTTCGAAAGTCAGCTACAGTAGTCGGTGACGTGCTAGGTAAGTATCATCCCCATGGTGACGTAGCTGTTTATGACTCCATGGTGGGTATGGCACAGGAATTTTCATACCGTTATCCGTTCGTTTTGGGCCAAGGAAACTTTGGTTCAATAGACGGGGACAATGCCGCTGCTATGCGTTATACCGAAGCTAAAATGGCCAAGATTTCCAGTGAAATGTTGCGCGACCTCGAGAAGGATACCGTAGAATGGCGTCCGAACTATGACCAGACTCGCAAAGAGCCAACAGTGATGCCAGCATCTGTGCCAGCGCTCCTTTTGAACGGAACCTTGGGTATTGCTGTTGGTATGGCCACTAACATACCGCCACACAACCTGTCTGAAGTTATTGATGCTACAACTCATTTGATAGATAATCCTGACGCTACCACCGAAGACTTGATGCAATTTGTAAAAGGTCCGGACTTTCCAACCGGGGGCGTGGCTTATGGTTATAAAGATATGCTACACGCATATTCATCTGGCCGTGGAGGTGTGGTCTGTCGAGGTGAAGCTGAGATTGTAGAGGGTAAGGCTGGTGGTTCCCAAATCATAATTACTTCCATTCCTTATCGTGTAAACAAGCAGAACTTGGTGATTGCTATCGCGGAGTTGGTACAAGAAAAGAAGCTAGACGGTATCAAGGGTCTGCGTGATGAATCCACTCGGGATATTCGAGTCGTTATCGACCTAAAATCCGGAGCTCATCCGCAAAAAGTATTAAACTACATTTATAAAAATACTCAACTCGAATCAAATTTCAATTTCAATATAGTGGCCTTGGTAGACGGTGTACCACAGACCCTTTCACTCAAAAGTATTCTGACTGAGTTCGTGCATCACAGACAGGAAGTTGTTAAGCGTCGCAGTCAATTCGATCTACGCAAAGCAGAAGAACGAGAACATATCCTGCTTGGTCTCAAAAAGGCACTGGATTTCATAGACAAAGTTATCAAAACCATTCGCGCATCCAAAGACGGCGCTACTGCCAAGCTGGCTTTGATGAAGGAATTTAAATTCTCTGATCTCCAAGCTACTGCGATTCTGGAAATGAAACTTCAGAAACTTGCTGGCCTCGAACGAAAATTGATCGAAGAAGAGTTGAAAGAAAAACAAGCATTCATCAAAGAAATCAAAGAATTGTTGTCTAGTCCAAAGAAAATGCTGAAAGTCATATCAGACGAGCTTGTTGAAATCAGAGACAAATATGTGGACGAACGCAGAACTAAAATCATCAAAGGCGGAATCAAAGAACTTTCTGACGAAGATGTTATTCCGGACAAGGAAACCATGTTGGTATTTACCGCTGGTGGGTATGTAAAACGTACTGACCCGTCCGAATATCGTTCCCAGAAACGCGGTGGCGTGGGTGTAGTTGACCTGGAGACCAAAGAAGAAGACTTCGTAACGGAGCTAACCAGTAGCTCAACCCACAGTGATGTACTCTTCTTCACCAACCTAGGCAAGGCTTACAGTATCAAAATGTACGATATTCCAGAAGGTAGGCGTGCTACCAAAGGCAAGTCCATCATGAACTTTTTGTCATTGGCAAACGACGAGAAGGTTACATCTATTTTGGCACTGCCAAAAGAAATAAAGAAAAATCCAATTTCACTCATGCTGGTTACTCGTGATGGTACCGCCAAGAAAATGTCCGGTGAGTCGTTCAAGGACGTTCGTCGCAGTGGTCTCATTGCTATTAAACTCGACAAAAATGATGAACTTATCTCTGCTTTGATTACCGAGAAAGGGGACGATGTCATGATCGCAACCACCAAAGGCCAATCCATACGTTTCAAAGAAAGCGATATCAGAGAAATGGGCCGAACCGCCGGGGGAGTCCGCGCAATCAAACTAGGCAAAAGCGATCAAGTCATAGGCGTGGATGTAATCAAGAAAGATAAAAAGGATGGCTCTTTTCTAACTATGAGCGAAAACGGCCTAGGCAAGAAGACTGCCCTCAAAGAATACAAGGTTCAGAAACGTGGTGGCTCCGGTATCAAGACTGCTAAAATAACTCCAAAGACTGGCGTGCTGATTGTATCTCGAGTTCTCTCTGGTGAAGAAGAAGAACTAATCGCAATGTCTAAAAAAGGCCAAGTCATTAGAACCGCCCTCAAAGACATCCCATCCCTCGGACGACAAACCCAAGGTGTCACCATCATGCGCCTACGCTCTGGCGACTCCATTGCATCTATAACTTGCGCCTAAATTAGTGTCAAAGACCGTCTTTGACATACCAAAAAAATGGAAAAATTTGCAAAATATGATCCAGTTTGGCCGCATAAATTTAAAATCAAATCTGTAAACATTTCAGAAGTTTTAGATAAGCAAATTAAAGATATTCAACATATAGGTAGTACCTCAATACCAGAGCTATCAGCAAAACCGATTATTGATATAGGGGTTTTAGTTGACTCTATATCAGATATTGACTTATTTGTTTCTAAACTTTCTAAGATTGGGTATGAGCACAAACCGGACATGTCTTCTGTTGAAAGGATTTTCTTCAGGAAAGGTAATCCTGTTGAATACCATCTTTCTATAGCTTGTCCGAATCATCTTTTCTGGAATAGAAATATAATCTTTCGTGATTATTTACGAACTCATCCTGATTTAGTGAAAGAATACGAAGAGCTAAAAATAAAAAATCTTCGAGAAACACCAGAATCAGATTTTTCCGATTTATCAAGAAGTAAAACATACAACCAAGGCAAAGGTGATTTTGTAAAGAAAATTTTATATTTAGCCGGAGAAAGATAATATGTCAAAGACCGTCTTTGACATCAAGTAAATCTTTAAATTTTTTGTTAGTAATTAACAAATTTCTATTGTTTAAAAAATCGTTATAACTACACCAGGTGTAATCAGAAAGTTTTTTTACTATTGAGTCTTTTACTGGGTTAGTGTGAATATACTCAAAGATCCACATAAGTTGTTCATTGTTTTCTATTAATACTGCTTTAAATTTGTCTTGAAAAACATGACCTACTCTAGAGTATTTTTTGTTAACATATTTTGAATAACTTGTACAAAGTTTTGCTATTAGTTTTGAGACAGGCTTGTCGCTAGTTTGTTCTATAAGTAAATGAAAGTGATTTGGCATCAAGCAGAATGAATGTAAAAAATAGTCACCAGTTTTCACATCAGAAATCCTAATTCTGGAGTAGGGCATTGCTAATAACTTTTCCCTATTCAATTCTTCTTCAGTGAATCCTAAACACAATCCAAGTCGAAAAAGAAAAGCTCTGTAATCTTGCTCGTCAAAAAATATTTTTTCTTTATTATTACCCCGATTATAAATATGGTAAATCTGTCCCGAAGAAAAGTTTTTATAATCTCTATTATTCACATATACATTATGTCAAAGACCGTCTTTGACATCAAGTAATATTAATGCGGAGAATTTCTTTTCATACTATAATATAAAACATAGTATGTTCGCTGATCCGGTAAAAAACTTAAAAGCCTTTGACTTGCGTGAAAACATGCTTGTAGCTGATTTGGGCACCGGTAGTGGGTTCTATGCTCTGGCTTCCGCCAAGATGGTTCCTGGCGGCAAAGTGTACGCCATAGAAATAGATCGTGACTATTTAACCTTGGTTCAAAACAAAGCCAAAGATGAAAAGTTAGAAAACCTAGAATGTTTTTGGGGTGATATAGAGAAAATCGAGGGCACTCATATCAAAACCGGTACCATTGACCGAGCTATCGTCTCGAACGTTTTTTCGCAGTTGACTGACAGGATAACTTTCCTGAAAGAATTAACCAGAATATTAAAACCCGATGGTGAAGTCTTGTTTATCGACTGGTCACCAGGGTTGGCTGTTGCTACTGGGGTTCTGGACATCACTGTGCCCAGAGACAAAGTCCTGGCTCTTTTTCAAAAATCAGGCTATGTGTGGTATCGGGATATAGACGCAGGTAGTAATCATTATGGTATGATATTTAAAGTTAAAAAAAGCGCATGAAGAAATTAACACCCTTTCAGATGGTTTTTATAGGTTTGTTTATGTTTTTGGCTCTACTCGGCTTTTTAACATTTTCGGGTTTTATAAAAATAGGAAACGACAGTAAAAAAGAAAGTTTGACTGGTAAGGTTACCATGTGGGGTACGGCACCGATGTCTATCATGCGTGGACTTTTTGAGGAATTCCACCGGGTTAATCCTAGTTTTACTGTTTCGTACTCAGCCATCGAACCTGAAACATTTAATCAAGAATTACTAGAAGCTATGGCCGAAGGCAAGGGCCCGGACATGTTCCTTTTGCCAGATGACTTGGCTCGAACTTATTTAAACAGAATCACGGCTATATCTTATGCAAAATACGCGTCTTCTAATTTTAAAACAAACTTCGCCAGTGCAGGGGATATATTTACCACACCTAGTGGAATACTGGCATTACCTCTAACCATTGATCCAATGGTGATGTATTATAACCGCAATATTTTAAATACAAACGGTGTAGTATATCCGCCTAACAACTGGAATGAATTTTCGGATGTAATTCCAAAATTAACCAAAAAGAATGATGCGAATCAAATAACAACAAGCGCTGTTGCTTTGGGTCAATTTGCAAACATTACGAACGCCAAAGACATCATCACCACCTTGTTTCTACAAACAGGCAATCCCATCGTGGAGCGTGATGAAAACAGGATATACAGAACCACCCTAATCAAAGAAGCAAAAAACAATCAACAATTAATCGGAGCTTTAGATTACTATACTAGTTTTGCGAATCCACTACTTCCGAATTACTCCTGGCACAGAGGTCTGCCTGAGTCGCGAGATTATTTTACTTCAGAGAATCTGGCCTTTTATTTCGGTTACGCATCAGAGTTACCGACTCTTATGAACAGAAATCCAAATCTAGATTTACAAATCGCAGAGATGCCACAGATGAAGAATGCAAACTTCAAGGTTACCAAGTCCCGGGTTACGGGTGTTGCCATATCTGCCTTTGCTAAAGACCAGGTGGTAGCGCTAGCAGTGGCGAACTTGATGTCAAATGCTGGGTTTGTCCGTGATTTTGCGAGAGAAACTGGTACTGCTCCAGCTAGGAGAGATTTGTTGTCTACCCAGCTGGCCGACGAATATATGCCGAATGTTTTCAAAAGCGCCCTTTATTCCAAAAGTTGGTTTGACCCTTCACCTGCTGACACCAACAATGTGTTCCAATCTATGGTGGACGATGTACTGTCGAATGTGTCTACAACCGAGAATGTAATCCAGAGGGCCAACGGTCAGATAGATCTATTATTAGTCAAATAAAAAATATGCATAAAAAAATTCTGAATTCTTTGTTTGTGTTACTACTTCTGTTTTCATTTTTAGTACCGACTTCACAAATAAATGCCCAGGTAAAAGAGGATGAAACTGAAACGATGGGTGGATTGGTCCCTTGTGGTAACAAGGTCGAACCGATAACCACTGATTCACATGGTAAGCAAAGTGGGGGAGCAATATTAAACCCATGCAACTTTGATTACGCGATACTCCTTATAAACAAATTAGTCAACTTCCTTTTGTTTAAGCTGTTTGTACCACTCGCGGCTATTGTATTTTGTTATGCGGGTTTCCTGCTACTATTCTCTGGTGGAGATACTGGCAAGATGAAGAAGGCCAAGAGCATATTCTTGAGTGTTGTGATTGGGCTTCTTTGGGCGGTCGGTGCGTGGCTCGTAATACACACCATATCGCAGATATTGGGTTACGACGGGTCCTGGATTGGCTTTTAAAGTCGGTTGGGTTATAATTTAAACGAGTTTATTTATAGAATGAAACAGTTGCAGAATAAAAAAAATAATTTTTTTATCAAGGCTTATATAAGTGCTTTGATACTTGCTCCTGTTTCGTTGTATGCAAAAACTTTTAAAGAGGTAGTGGATATAGCCACCGGTGATCTCGCCAAGGTAATCGCGGAGCTCATTTTTGCTGTAGCCTTCCTATTTTTCTTTTGGGGTGTAGTACAATACGTGCTCAATCCGACCCAGGAAGCAAAAGATAAAAGCAAGGACTACATGATTTGGGGTATTATCGGGCTAGCAGTTATGTTTTCGATATATGGACTTATCCGTTTGGTAACTAGTGTCGTGTTCTAAACTTGAAAGTTTTTTAGTGATTGATTTTCAAGTTACGAGTTTAAATAAAATAACATTATAATCTTAAAAATAATATTAACTATATGAAATATTTTGGAAAATCGTTTGTGTCTATGCTGTGTTTAGCTTTGTTTGCGTTTCTACCTTTGGTTGCAGGAGCTCAGACGGTTCAAAATTTAACCGATAAAACTACCGAGATTGTTAACGGTTCAGTAATTGGACTAGTTTTCACCATAGGTTTCCTGTATTTCTTCTGGGGTGTAGTACAGTATGTCATAAATCCAGAAGAGGAAAAGAAGGCCAAGGGTAAGCAAATGATGATCAATGGAATAATAGCTCTCACTATTATGTTTGCCGTGTATGCACTGATCAGGGTTATGTTGACTACCTTTAATTTGAACGAAAAAGAAAAAGTCACTGTACCAGTAGGTCCTTAGTTTAAATATTTATTAGAAGTTTAAGAAAAACGTTACCTATATGAAATATTTTGGAAAATCGTTTGCGTTTGTGCTATGTCTCGCTTTGTTTGTATTCCTGCCGCAGGTTGCGGGAGCACAGGATGCTAAAACTGTGGTCATTAAAGTAACTGAAATAATCGGAGGCTCACTGATCAAGCTAGTCTTCACCATAGGTTTCCTATATTTCTTCTGGGGTGTAGTACAGTATGTCATAAATCCAGAAGAGGAAAAGAAGGCCAAAGGTAAACAAATGATTATCAATGGATTACTTGCTTTGACGATTATGTTTGCTGTGTATTCGCTAATCACAATCATCAGGAACACTTTTACTTTAACCTCTAACGTACCAGAGAAAATACCAGTGTTGCCTAAGTAATTCTAAATTACAGAATTTATTTAACGAAAAACAAAACAAGGCCAGATAAACTGGCCTTGTTTTGTTTTTCGTTAATTTTTATTCCCGTACTTCTAATCCCAAAAGTGCTGATGCTAGTTCGATTTCTTTTGCAGTACCACGCAGGTCCTCTGGAACGGGTACTGTAAAGCTGGTTCCATTCAAACCATTATATCCTTCCGTAAAACGACCCTTTACAATGTTATTTATTGGATAGTAGGTATTAAAATCAGCATCTCCATCGACTATCTTCCAATACGTATGACTTTTACCACCGATTTTTTCGATTTGTTTCACTAGATACAGTTTGGTTATTCTGGTCGGACTATTGCCACCATTGGCATCAAGATTAAACTCTTCGATCTCAACACATCGCCCGATCAGTTGCTCGGTACGGGTCACTGGATTTTCCAAAAACCATTGGTTTTCCAAACCACGCTTAGCAACGAGATTATTCTCACGCTCTACTTTTGCTGGTGGAGCTGGTGGTCTAGCAAGCTGACCGTTGTCAGGAGCTCTGTCGTTGACTACTACAGGGATCCATATGTTACCACAGGCTTCTTTACCGTTTCCCGCTGTCTCTAAATACAGAGCACCGGCGTACTCTACGAAAGTTAGTTTTGCAAGTTCTTCAGCTGTTATCTTGACGAGCCAGGCTTGGCCATCACGGAATCCATCGTATGCCCAGTAGTTGCCATCTTTATCTTGAGTATTGGTGTAGGCGTTTCCATAAGCACTTGCAGGGACCTTCACTAGTCCCTTCATTTTTGATAGGTCTATTGATGCTTTGTTTGGTATTCCTAGATTGACCAGAGTTGTTTTGTGGTAGTAGGGGGTTCTAGTGCTTCCTAGGAGGCTTCCACGTCCGGCCTCCTGACTGTATTGGTCAGCGTAAAGTGACAGAGTAACAGGGTTGCCTAGAAATTCGCTACCTTGCTCCATTGCAAAATTAGGACTAAATGTATTAGCCAGCGCTTCATTTGGGGCTAATCCCTGGATCATAAAGAATCCAGCAATAGCAGCAGCTTTAGCATAGTCCTGTGCTTGTGTTTTTCTTCCCATTTCATTAACCAATTTAACTATCATTGCCTGATGTTCTTTATCGGCTGGATCTTTCTTGTATTCTATAATTGCAGCCATTTCTTCTGGGTTAAACAAGGGTTTACCATCCTTCTTGAGTAATGATAGGTCTCCTTGAGTATAGGATTCAATTTCTTCGGGAGAGTAGTTATTCTGCTCTGTTATAGTATCCTCCATGTCGCTGTAGGCGGTATATAATTCTGTATTTACTTTCTGTAGACTGCTGAAAACATTTCTGTAATCTTCCATGGATTTTTCGGCAGAGTCCCCAGCATATATTTTTGTTGTATCTTGTAGGTGTTTGAGTGCTCTTACTTGGTCCAAAGCTGTTCCGTTTTGTAAAGTTTGAGCAAACTTTTGTCTCGCACCTAGGTATTCCTCACACTTTTCCCATAGTCCCGGCAAGGCTTCTGGCAGTGCTGGAGTAGATTCTATATTTGAATTGCCTTTCTTTCCTTTCGGAGGTATTTCCATTCCTAAAATTTTCATAATATTCTTTTAAATTTAATTAATATCTGATAATTATATCCCACAGACGGATTTATTCCTAAGTCAACAACTGTACTCTACAATATATACCTAGACTAGTCAACCCTAGTTTCCCCAATTTGCCTTTATTTATGTTTACAGCAGTATACTGTGTGATATAATCATATTGTCTAAGTGGACAATTATTATTAGGTCGAGTTTTTATTTTATTATTAGGTTTAGCCCGCTTGTCGGGCGAAGTTATAAATGAAAAAATTTAAATGGCTTTTGGTTCTAGCTATGTTTCTAGTAGTTTTGGTTCCGGGAGCTGCATTAGCACAAGACTATGTTACAGCAGACAACACTGCTAACTCGAGTTGTGCTGCGGTAGATGCAGGAACTATCATGTTCATCATTTGTCGTATTGCGCTCATTATCAACACCTTGATTCCTGTGTTGATTTCTCTTGCTGCACTGCTATTCATCTGGGGTATCGTTCAGTACGTGATCGCGAAGGACGAAGAAGCAAAGAAGCGTGGAAAGAACTTGATTATCTGGGGTCTAGTTGGCCTCGCTGTTATCGTATCTGTTTGGGCTTTGATTGCTATACTAAAGAGAACTCTTGGTATCGGCGACGAAGCTGCTATTCAGGTTGTGTGTGTTGAATCACCTGGAATAAAGTGTCCAAACTAATGATCACCTAAATGTTGGATATATTCTTTGTAAAAGTAGCGTATGCCGATGGAGTAGACAACTTCCTGCATCAAGTCAATGATTTGATATTGGATCCAGTGCTCAAGCTCCTATTTACTGTTGCTTTTATTATATTTTTCTACGGGGTTATGCAATATGTCATGAACCCGGGGAATCAAGACAAAATAAAGCAAGGTAAAAGTCATATGCTGTGGGGTCTGTTGGGACTTGTAATCATGTTCGCCGTTTGGGGAATATTACAAATCATCATCGACACCTTCAATCTCGGCGGAGAAATAAATCCAAAAGAGGGTACTGTGGAGCTCAACGATTATACGCCCAAGTATCCTCCACAATAGGTGAGTGGATTTGGGGGTTGATGTAAAAATAAATCCAAAAGCACGGCGTCCTACGGACGCCGTGCTTTGTTTTCTGTATTCTAGTGTTATAATTAAGCCATGATAAAGAAATTTTTTAATAAAAAATTATTAGCTGGTGTGCTTGGGATTTTTGTTTTTATGTTGATGGCTTTGCCGATGATATCTCTAGCAAATAGTCATGGTACCACTACTTTCACAACTGGACCTGCTGGTGGGACGCTTACACCACCGGTTGGTACAGGGAACCCAGGTGGGACGCTTACACCACCAGCAGGATCATCTAACATCAAAGTCACCAATCCTATCAGTGTTGATAACTTGAATGGTTTTATAAAAATAATATTAGAAGGTATTATAAAAATAGGTATTCCTATCATTGCCATTGCCCTCGTGTATTCAGGATTCTTGTTTGTAGAGGCTATGGGGGATCCGGGTAAATTAAAAAAGGCCAAGGATGCTTTCGTATACTGTTTCATCGGTGCGGCAATACTCCTAGGTTCTTGGGCGCTAGCACAGATGATTTCAGACACAGTGCTACAAATTAAATAAATTTTGTAAATTAAAAGACGCCGTAACCACCTATTGGGTTACAGCGTCTTTTTGCTTTGCGTACTTTATCGCCCAGCAGTTATGATTAGTGCCCCTCGTCCGCGAGGACTTAAGGGCGGATTAGATTGGCCTCCGCGGAGGGTTACATTCTTCGCGGGATGCCATTCCTTATTGTTCAAATAGTAACCCGGTAAGGTTACAATAATCACCATACCGGAGTCGGCGGTTATGCTGCCATAATCGCAAACTTCTCCTACCCATCGTCCGTTTGTGGTCGAACAAGGACTGGTTGCAGTTACGTTTCCGTCTGCGTCCGCACATGTAACCACGAAGGTTGCTTCGGGAACTAGTGGCGCAGCTTTCGCTTTGCCGGGTCGCTTTGTGCCGTCGGGCAGTTCAGTTGTTGCACCTTCTTTTTCTTTTTGCTTGGCTTTGCATGTTTTGCACATGCCAATCAAGAAGGAGAAAGCGAGGATTGCAAACAGGGCGCCGAATATCGTTCTGAAATTCATGACTAATGTGATTTAAGAGTTATGGTTGGATCATCGTAGTTGTGCCACCACTGTTGCCTGAGATGTTTATTTCTCGGTAATTAGGCAACTGGTCTCCTTTGACAACAGCAAGAGCTTGATCTTTAGTAAGCTGCAGAGGACCATTCATAAGAGAAAGTACTGCGTCCTCAATTGCTTTTGTTCTTTGCTGTCCTTCCAAAGACTTGCGAAGGGCATCCGAGAAGTCAAACGTGTTCAGTGCTGCATATACTATCTCAATACCGTAATCGCCGGCAACTTTTGCCAGTCTTGGCAATTGAGGAGTAATAGCATCTTCTTGGTCGTCTTTCACGTTCTGCTTATTGTGGGCCTGAAGGTATGACATCATCGCTAGATGCGCAGCCGCTTTCAGCTGCTTGTCAATGTTGTCTGGCGTGGTTAAGCAAAACTTACGCATGTCTTCGTCGCGGTTTCCGTTTATGCGAGGTCTCCATTGAATAAGGAACCCGTATTTCATGGTTACTTTATCGGATGGATTTGCGCCTCCTGTTTCAGCATCGCCGGTGTCGGAAACATCCTTGTCTTTTGCCGTGTCTTTAATGTCTTCATCTCCACCTTTGAATTCCTGTAAGGGAACGAAGGTGAAGCTCAGACCAGGCCATTTCGTATATACGCGACCAGTAAATCGGCCTTTGTATATCTTTACCTTGTTTCTTTCTGTTTCGACTGTGAACCAGCCGGCAACGAACATTGCAGCAACAGCGATAGCCCATAAGAACCAAATAACGTATGAGATGGCCCATTCGTATTCGAGCAGGTCTTCTTCTTCCATTGTGGCTTCACAGAGGGAACTTATTCCCCAGCTCAGGATTATATATACAACGGTTATCCAAGGAAGGACGTAGACTACGAAGCCTCCAAGGAGGTGGTCTGTGGTTTGGAACCACGGCATTTTTTTGATCTCATCCGATCCTTCCATCAGATCGAATTTTATGACCGCATAGGCAGCCAACAAGATGAGCGCAAAGATAATGCCTAAAACTTTCAGAAATATCCCCAAGTAAGCGGCAACTGCAAGCAATATGCCAAGAAGTCCCAGAAGGACGCCGGTAATGACTTTATTGTTCATGACGTTATGTATTTAGGTGATTGAATTTGTGAGTGAAATACAAAAGGCCGGGGATATTCTCCTCTTGAGGAGTACCCGCTTTAGCGGGGGAGGTGGAGTATTTTGTCCACCCCGTCCTTTGAGTACAAAGTCCACCCCTCAAGAGGGGAATTAGCCACTTGTATTTCACCAACAAATTTCACCTATTGTCAAAGAGCTATTTAACAGTTATATTATAGCATATACAACACAAAAAGTCAACCCTGTCGTTCGCGAACGACAGGGTAAACCCCTTGTTTTGTAAGGCTTATTTGTGACCTGCAACAAAAAACCACCATAATAGGTGGTTTTTTGTTTGTCTAGAAACTAGAACCTAGCCGCTAGAACCTAATTCTGTTTACGCATGCTTCAACGGCTTCTCCGGTCCCTCGGTCATCTTCCTGAACAACTTGATTCCAAAGAAGATAAGGACTACTAGGATCAACCACTCTATCAAGGTATCTGGCATAAAGCTGTTTCCTGACTTTGCTGCACTTGCAGATAGGTCTACGGTGTTGTTAGCTGTTGTACTTGCACCACTTACTGTTCCAGAGTTAGTAGATTTTGCTACAGTAGCTGGTTTGGTAGATGCAGTAGTGTTTACAGTCTTCTTTGCGGTAGGCTTAGCAACCACAGTACTTGCTCCTTGTACAGAACCTGTTGTATTAGCTACTGGAGCTACTACTTGGCCTAGTACAGTCATGGTAAGTGCATTTGAGTATCCTCCACCAGGGCCTGGGTTAACTACAGTTACTAGGAATTGACCTGGGTTAGCTAAGTCACTTGTGAACACTTCCATAAGGATTCTAGTAGGGTTTACAAAGGTAGTAGGACGGTCTGCTCCGTTCCACTTCGCCTGTGAACATGGTAGTAAGTTAGCACCCTTGATGACGATAGTAGTAGATGGAGTTCCTGC
>JAGXTH010000021.1 GCA_018333475.1 Simkania sp.
GGCTCGCTCAAATCCGAAATCTCGCTAAAACGAATCATTTTTTCCAAAGGTACTGAGTTATGCAGGAGTCTCTAGAAGCAAGAGAAAAATCATTTTCTGGAAGGTCCACAAGATTTTTTCAGACAGAGCTGGGGCTTTTTGCGCATATAGTCGGTTATACCAAACGCAATAAATAACTTCACATTTGAGCCGCGTCAAAGCGCCGAAAATCGGCGATCGTAAACGGTATTGTATTGCATTAATACTATGCTGTTTATGATCGTCAATTTGTCGACAGCTTTCACGCAGCTCAAATGTGAAATTATTTATTGCGTTTGGTATTAAAATTAAGATGAAGGATTTTTATCAGCAATAAAGTGCGGAGATCGAAGCTGACTTCAGTAAGTCAGCGAGGTCAGGCACAACATTGCCGATGAAAAGACTCAGATTGATTTTATCATCTTAAATTTAAAGGCCAGATGCCAGTTTATCGATGCTAAAAAGGGCAATAAACGTAAAAAGCCCCCTGTTTGTAGTTTAGACTACAGAGCAGGGGGCTTATGTTCGGGTCGTTTAAGCAGTTTTTTCGTTTTCGTCTTCAGCAGCATCGCCAATAAGGCATTCAGAAATCAGAATGATTCCTGCTACAGAAGAGGAGAAACGAAGAGCTGTCTTGATCACTTTAGCAGGGTCTACAACACCAGCTTTGATGAGATCTTCGATGACTTCGCTTTGAGCATTGAATCCAAAGTCGCCATTTTTCTCGCGAAGTTGTTGAAGGATGACTGAGCCGTCAAAACCAGCGTTAGAGATAATTTGTCTGATGGGGGCTTCACAAGCTTTAGCGACAATCTGCGCACCGATATTTTCATCGCCTTCAAGCTGAAGAGTAAGGAGTGCCTTACTAGCTCGCAAAAGAGCTACACCGCCTCCAGCGACAATGCCCTCTTCAAGAGCTGCTCTTGTCGAATTGAGACTATCTTCGAATGCTTGTTTTTTCTGTTTCATTTCAGGCTCAGTGGGTGCGCCAACACGGATCACAACAACGCCACCAGATAATTTTGCCTTACGTTCTTGAAGTTTTTCCTTATCATAGTTGTTGGTCGTCTTAGTGAGCTCAGCTTCGAGTTGTTTTACACGAGCTTGAATCTCCTCAGGCTTACCAGCGCCATTGATAACAATGGTCTTTTCTTTAGAGATGACAACTTTTTCGGCTCTACCTAGAACAGCTGCGTCGACATCTTTTAATTGCATCCCGGTGTCTTCTGACACAACAGTAGCTCCAGTAAGCACAGCAATGTCTTGTAACATAGCTTTACGGCGATCGCCAAAGCCTGGGGCCTTGACAGCAGAAACTTTAAGCGTGCCTCGTAGTTTATTCACAACAAGAGTCGAAAGTGCATCGCCTTCAAGATCATCGGCAATAAGCAAAAGTTCTTGTGCAGAGGTAGCCACGGTTTGCAGGATAGGCAAGATTTCTTGAACTGAGGAGATTTTTTTATCAGTGATCAAGATGCGAACATCATGCATTTCGCAAATTTGCGTTTCGGCGTTAGTGCAGAAATAAGCGCTCATATAGCCGCGGTCAAATTGCATACCTTCGACCATTTCAAGAGTTGTTTCTGTCGTCTTACCTTCTTCAATTGTAATGACGCCTTCTTTGCCAGCCTTTTTAAAAGCATCGGCTATTGTCTGACCAATTTCGATATTGCCAGAAGCAGAGGCTATGGCAATATTTCTGGTCTCTTTGTCGTCTTTGATACCAAGAGCAAAGGTTTCAAGTTCTTTGATAGCAGCCTCGACAGCTTTATCAATACCGCGCTTGACATTGATAGGACTTGCTCCAGATGCAATATTCTTCACTCCATTTTGTACGAGAGCTCTTAGGAGTAAAATGCTGGTAGTTGTTCCATCACCACATTTTTCTTTCATTTTACTAGCGACCTCTTTGCCCATGGAGACTCCCATGTTGACAAATTGATCTTTCACTTCAATGTCTTTAACAATGCTGTTGCCGTCATTAGTGACAGAAGGAGGGCCCCAACTCCCTTGGAGTCCAACATTGCGCCCCTTAGGGCCTAAAGTCACACAAACAACGTCTGCTAAGGTGTCTACGCCTTCACGTAGTTTATTTCTTGCTTCTTCTTCAAAGATAAGCTCTTTGGGTGTGGATGCCATGGTTGATTATCTCCTGTCTTAAGTGGAAAAACTTCATGTTAATATCAATAGCTGGAGCTGAGTGCGTCAATGCTCCAATCGAAATTCCGTTAACTCCTGTAGAGGCAATTGCCCGCACATTGTCTAGAGTTATTCTTCCTGATGCTTCTAAATAGGCTTGCCCCTGGTTCAGTTCTACAGCTTTACGCATCATGTCAAGAGGCATATTATCGAGGAGGATGATATCTGCTTTTGCATACAAAGCGGCTTCGAGTTGATCCAGATTAGTGATCTCAATTTCAATAGGTGCATCAGGTTTAAATTCTCTAGCACGTTTGATAGCTGTATAGATGGGCTCCTCGGCATCTTGGCTGAGGAGTTGAAGGTGGCTATCTTTAATGAGGATGCGATCTGCTAGGCTAAAGCCGTGATTTTTCCCCCCGCTTGAGCGAACAGCGTATTTTTGCAGAGCTCGTAACCCTGGCAGTGTTTTACGTGTGTCGAGGATATCACAAGGAAAGTCTATGATCTCATCTAAAAAACGAGACGTTAGAGTGGCAACTGCTGAAGCGTGTTGTAGAAGGTTAAGCGCCGTTCTTTCTGCGTTTAGCAAGGGGTGAACTTTACCTCTTATGATCGCAAGAGGGGTTCCTTTTTGTACGCGTGTCCCTTCCTCAATCAGGAGTTCTATTTCGATAGTGGGGTCGAGGGTGTGAAACACCCAAGGGATGACGAAAAGAGCGACAACCGTCGCTGTTTGCTGTGCCGTAATGACAGCTTCAATGTGTGTATCATTTTCTATGCAGATAAAGGTGGTCAAATCAGCATATGCATCGTCTTCGGATAGCGCGCGGTCGATGGTTCTTCGGATGCTGAGCTCTTCTTTATCGGTCAGGGACATGGAGATGGACTCTTTGTTGCAAGGGGAATCATACGGGAGATGAGATAATAGCACAAGAAGTTTTAGCAATCGACATCGTCGAGTGCTAGGTGAGTGATAGTATAAATTTTTTTCCTAGATATCCCAGTTTCTAAAGCAACACGGCGAATAGCATCGGAAAGAGGAATTTGTAGATCGTGGGCTAGTGTCTTAACTTGTTGGATGATAGCAGCTTCATTAATAACAGGGGGCTGTTTTATTTCTTGATGGATGAGCAGAACAATTTCGCCTCGAGGTGGATGTTCAACATAGAATAGATGAAGATTTTCCGCGGAAGCTACCTTGCACTCCTCATAAGTTTTTGTGAGTTCCCTTGCTACAGCGACCCTTCTCGATGGGTCGAGGCTTTTAAGAATAGCAAGAGTTTTTACAAGACGTTGTGGGGTTTCATAAGCAATCGATGTTCCAGGATAATGGAGTAGGGTGGAGAGAGTTTTTTTTAAAAGAGCTTCTCCTTTTGGCAAAAAGCCGACGAATTGAAAACATTCTGAGAACCAGCCAGTGAGGGCCAAAGCAGAAATACACGCTGAAGGTCCAGGGATTACAGAAATAGCGATATCGTGGTCTCGGCAAGCCTCAACGAGTTTAGCTCCTGGATCGCAGATTAGAGGCATGCCAGCATCGCTAATGAGGGCGACTTCTTTCCCTTCCTTGAGGTCTTCAATAATCTCAGATTCCTTTTTGGATTCATTAAATTTATGAAAGCTTTTCAGAGGGGTTTTAATATTATAATGATCTAATAGATGGCGACTATGCCGTGTATCCTCACAAAGAATATAGGAACAACGTTGAAGGGTTTCGACAGCGCGAAATGTGATATCAGCCAAATGACCAATCGGTGTCGCAATCAAAAAAAGCATATCACGGTTATCCAGAGCAAGGAGAGATAAGAAAAAGAAGCAAAAGGTGGCACCCAGATTCGAACTGGGGGATGGGAGCTTTGCAGGCTCCTGCCTTACCGCTTGGCGATGCCACCGATTAGGAAAGAAATTATGACTAACAAGTGCCTTGTGGTCAACAAGTAAAAATCCTCCTTGGTTTCAGTGCTCCAAGAGACATGGAGAGTTTGCATCCTTGTTTTTCTGGAAAACGAAGATGTCTAAGTGTGTCTTTAGCTGACTTGTGATGTTCTAAGACACCACTGTCAATATAATGCCCGACAAGGTCATCAAAGGTGCGTTTGGCTTTGAAGCGCTCGAATTTGAATTTGCCTTGCTTGATATCCCTTTCTATTTCTAAAGCCCAGTCTAAAGCTTCTTCTTTACGAGGGTAACATTTACAGACTGTTGGATGACCTTGAATGCGTACTACTGCACGCCAGGTATAGCCACCAGTTTTGAGTTTTCTTTTATAGATAGACGCCATCTGCTCAAACCATTGTTCTGTGTTTGAGCGGTTGGCAGAGTACTTACGTACTGGATCATTGTCCTGCGCCTTGCACCGCTAGTGCACCACGATTGTATAAACTTTATTTTAACATAAAATTCATTTTTTTCAATGGTGCTTAAACGTGTTTGTATCAGCAGGATAAAATGTGGGGCAACCTGGACTTGAACCAGGGACCGACGGGTTATGAGTCCGCTGACGCCCCGCCACTTCCCAGCAGCTAATTCCCCGAAATCATAGCGGAAAGTAGCCCTTTCTATCTACCGCGAACTGTCGCGATTTGTTGCCCTTTTTTGTACGCCAGTGGTCCACAAATGGTCCACAGAATTTGGGTATGTTGAGGGCTGATGAGATGCAGATGATTTTGAGCACCCCCTATCTTGAAGCAAACATAGAAGAAGCGCGCTTCCATGTTCTTCTATGTTGATTTCTATGTTCAGCCCTGTCTTTGCAAGTCCTTAAATATTATAGTATTGCATACAGAATCGAATATTATGTATGCATATTTAGAATATTTTCTTGTCTGATTTACGAGATTTTTTCTCTTTAGAGATTGAGGTTTTACTGGAAATCTGCTAGAATAAGGTTATATTGAGAGAAAATATCTCATAAAGGAGTTCCTCATGCTGATTCGATTTTCAGTTGAAAATTGGATGTCCTTCCAAGCCAAAGCTACTTTCTCGTTGATAGCGAGCCGTGAGCGTCAACATGGGGACAGAGTCCCTAAAATAGGCAAGCTCAAGCTCGGAGTTTTGCCTGTTGCGGCTGTATATGGAGGGAATGCATCTGGGAAAACCAATCTTTTTAAAGCTCTACATTTTGCAAAAGGATTGATTGTTAAAGGGACTCAACCCTACAGCCTAATTGCTGTAGATAGCTTTAGACTTGGAAACGCTCAAAAAGTTGAGCAGCCAGCCCAGTTTGAGTTTGAATTGCTCATCGACGAGACGGTTTATGCATTTAGTTTCTCTGTAAACCGTAAAGCCATTTTAGAAGAAAAATTGGTTCATATTTCTGGTACCAGTGAAAAGACTCTTTATCATCGAGTATCAGGAGAGCCTAATTTTGATTCGTCTTTAAAGGGCAACCAATCACTTCAGTTCGCTTTCAAAGGCACACGTGATAATCAACTCTTTCTCACTAATTCAGTTTCTCAAAAAATAGATGCCTTCAAGCCAGTGTACGACTGGTTTAAAGATACTTTAGAACTGATCGCACCTGATTCAAGATTTGAGCTTTTTGAGCAGTTTTTGGATGAGGGACATCCCTTATA
Source organism: Simkania sp. (assembly GCA_018333475.1). Classification (GTDB taxonomy): domain Bacteria; phylum Chlamydiota; class Chlamydiia; order Chlamydiales; family Rhabdochlamydiaceae; genus JAGXTH01. Next base: position 5,736 of record JAGXTH010000021.1, read on the forward strand.
CGCGACGATGAATAAGATGTTGTCTCAATTAGACACTGGAATATCACATCTTGGCGGTGAAGAGATTCCCTTTGAAAATTTGCCGCTGCCCGAACCGATAAAGATGAAGTTGAGAGAAGAATTAGCAGAGGATACGACCGTCAGATTATTGCCTGAACCTGGGAATGAACGCTTTGTCGTAACCAGAAAGAATGGCGAGCTCATCTCAAAAAAGCTAGTTACCTATCATTTAAACGCTGATGGTTCAGAGACAAAGTTCGATATGAGGCAAGAATCGGATGGCTCTCAACGTGTCATCGACCTTCTTCCTGCTTTTTTAGAACTCTCTGCAGCTCAATCCAAAAAAGTTTATGTCATCGATGAAGTAGACAGGAGTTTACATACCTTATTGATCAGACGTCTTCTCGAAGGTTATCTGGCAAAATGTTCTCAGAATAGTCGCTCTCAGTTATTATTTACCACTCACAATGTGTTGTTGATGGATCAAGATTTGCTCAGGCGAGATGAAATGTGGATTGCGGAACGAAGTTCGGAAGGAGTTTCCAGTTTGCTGTCTTTTAGCGAGTACAAGGATGTGCGCTATGACAAAGACATTCGAAAAAGCTATCTACAAGGACGCCTAGGAGGCATTCCTCGCATTCTTCTGCAATCCCCAATTGAAGGAAGCGACTAATGGCTCAAAAACTGCGTTTTCAAAGACCTTTAGGAGAGCGCCGATACAAGAAGCTATTTGTAGTTTCAGTGGAGGGCTCCAAAACTGAACCCCAATATTTTGCCATTTTTAACCAGCCGCAATCGATCGTCCTAGTAAAATGCCTCAAAAGGCCATCAACGGAAAGCTCACCGATTCAGGTGCTCAAGAAGATGCAGGGGTATTTGAGGAAGGAATCTTTAAGAAAAACGGATGAAGCATGGATTGTGGTGGACAAAGATGATTGGACAGAAGACCAGCTTCAAGAACTCTTGCAGTGGGCAAAGAAAAGTGAAAACCATGGTTTTGCTCTTAGCAATCCCAACTTCGAATATTGGCTTTTGCTCCATTTTGAAGATGGAAAAGGAATTGCAAATTCTCAAGAATGCCTGACTCGCCTAAAACGGCATTTGCCTAATTATAAAAAAGATATCGATGGCAAGAAAATTACGCTAGAGCTGATTAAATACGCCATCGCAAGAGCAAAGCAACGAGACACCAATCGATCCACTGACCTTCCACAAATATGGAGCACAACTGTCTATAAGCTGGTAGAAAAAATCATGGATCATAAGTGAGGAGAGGAGCCTATGGAAACTAAAGTTAAGAGGGTTGGAGCAGATTTTCGAACAGGAACGATCGCTTATTACGGTCCTGATGATAAGACTGTTACAAAAATTATTGTTGGCATTACTGTCGGTGCCGGAGAAAACTTCATCGATACAAAAAAGTGGTCTTCTGAGTCGAAGGATATAAAAAACGACAGCCAAATTTTAAGAGAGATTTCTGCCTATCTAAACCTGAGCAAAGTCGATTCAGTCGCTAGGATAGAAAGGGTCATGGGCTGCCCTCATGAAGCGGGAATTGATTATCCAGAAGGCATGCCATGTCCAGCATGTCCGTTTTGGGTAAATGAAGCGTAATGAGGCGATATGAATCTAAAAAAATTCAAAAAGTATCTCGAAGAAAAAGACGACGAATTTTTGAGAGATGAAATTTTAACTCTTTATAAGACGTTTGATGTTGTCAGAGAATATTATGATCCTCGAATCGAGCCTCAAAGTATCAACGAGATAGCTCAGAAATATAAAGGAATATTAGAGGAACAATTCTATCCCTCAAGAGGGTTTCCTGAACTCAAATATTCTGTAGCGAGGAAAGCGATCAGCGATTTTAAGAAAATATGCCGTGATCCCACAGCCATCATTGATCTGCAGCTAACCTATGTCGAATATGGCGTAAAATGCACTTTGCAATATGGAGATATTGACGAGAGATTTTATTCCAGCATGGAAAGCATGTTTCGTTCCGGTCTAGAAGACATGGAGGAACATGGCTTGCTTGATATGTTCGAGGAAAGATGCGAAGAAATTCAGGAAAAGACGGCTGATATGGGATGGGGTTTTGGGATTGCAGTCACTGATTTATATGAGGAGTATTTCTCTGTAGCAAAATGAATAAGTGGTTTATATCCGACACGCATTTCTCTCACACCAATATCATTCGCTATACAGGGCGACCCTTCCAGTCCGTCCATGAGATGGACGAACAGCTGATTGCAAACTGGAATGCCCATATTGTTCCTACTGATACAGTGTTCTTTTTGGGTGATTTCGGTCTAGGCACGACTGATTTTCTTACAGATCTTTGTTCTCGACTTCATGGGAATAAGATTTGCGTTCGAGGTAATCACGACGGAACTCCTGCAAAAATGCATAAAATCGGCTTCTCGCTTGTGCTAGAATCTGCCTTCATCAAAGTGGGTCGGCATCAAGTCGAGCTCATCCATATCCCCAGCCATCCAGCCCCTTCTCATTTTCAACTTCACGGCCATGTCCACGAGAAGCGTCCAAATAAACTGATTGGCAGGCAACTCAATCTTTCCGTTGAGGTCTGGGATTACAAGCCCGTTCCCGAAAAAACCATCATTGCTTTGCTTGATCGTGCAGATCCGATCCTTGAACCCCAGTCTCTTAATGTGCTCTGACTGTTCAATATTTTTAGCTGTTCAATATATATTGAACAGTTGAATTAGATGAACAGACCCTTGTTTAGACATTCGATAGTCAAGGTTTCAGCTCGGAGTTCTTAGATACTTATCCCTTTGCAAAACCATTCTATTGTTTCTTTACTTTTTATCCCTGCGCCTCCCAAGGGATGGCCATAACTTCTGTATGTTGAAAGGAAGTAGAGATTAGATATGACCTCTTCGAGGTATTCAATGTAGATTTTTACATCTTTCCACTCTGGTTGATAAGCTGGATTTTTGAGGTCAACATGAGCCGCAACCCGATCTCTGTAATCATTGATGATTTTTCTTCTCTCAAATAAGTCGTTTCTAATTTCTTCAAAATTTTCGGTACGTGGCTGCCCTTGTTCGTTTAAACCGAATTTGAAGAACACTTTTGAAAGTTGTTCATGTCGGCTGAGACAAGCTAAATATTCGCTTTTGCGAACTGGATCAGCATTGCCTTGTGCCTCTACGAGTTTCTTTAGAGGAGTCTTTTTAAAAAGGCATGTGTATTTAGAGCTGATTGAATTAATTAGAGATAGCGTTTTATCTGTGATATCAGAAAGTGAGATGGCAATAAATTTACACAAATCTTCAAATAATAAAATGAGAGAAACATTATGGATTGGGATATTTGGTAAGCTCTGCGCGACAGCAACAAGTATCCCGAACTTGTGTTTCAATATATCAAATGGATCGAAAATCTCGCTTTTTATTCTATTAGAAAACTCTTCCCGCAATAAATAGTGCACGTCAAGGTTTTCTGTAATAAATTTAACATGTTGTTCCGTCAGCGGGTGAAGTTCAGCTCCATTGTATAGCCAATCAATCGTTCCGTTAAGAAATGGCGGCAAAGTCTTCATTCTTTTTCCCTTGCTAAAGAGGGAAATTCTATAGGGAAAATGAGTTTTTTTCCACTGACGCCATTTTTCGCTCCAACAGTTTGCAATAGAATTCGATCGTTTACAACTAAACTCGTGCTATAACAATAGGAGCAAACATGGAACAGAAAGAAAGCTTGGAAAAGACAGAAAATGATCTCAGAGGAATTATCGTGAGGACTCATAGGCATTGCCAAACCTATCGAGTGCGTATTCGGATGAAGGGCGATCAGTGCTTTGATAGGTCATTTAGATCGAAGACACTTGCCAAAAAGTGGAAGAGGGATATGGAGTCGGCAATTGAGCATGATCGGTATGAATTTACGAATCCTGCGACTAAGCACACTCTCGCCGATCTGATAGATCTCTATATCGAAAGAGTACTGCCAGGGAAGCCGCGAAATGCCAAAAATGTCCTTCAGCATTTGACATGGTGGAAAGAAGAACTCGGGCATTTGCTGCTATCTCAGGTGCGGCCTAGCATAATCGCTGAGAAACGGGATGAGCTACTTGCGGGCTTGATCAGAGGAGGAAAGCTGCGCTCTCCTACAACGGTAGTTCGTTATTTGAGCAGCTTGTCACATGTCTTTTCAAAAGCTGTCAAAGAGTGGGAATGGATGAGAGAGAATCCCGTTTTTAAGATCGAAAAGCCAAAGCAGGCGCAGGGGAGAAAGAGAGTTTTAACTGAAGAAGAGCAGCAAAGGCTTTTGCAAGCATGCCAGGAGAGTGGATCGAAAGACTTGTTTTTGATCGTCGCTCTTGCACTAGGAACAGGTATGCGTAAAGGCGAAATCATGGGATTGAGATGGAGAAATATTCATTTGAAAGAGTCCGTGGGAACGATTGTTCTTGAAAGAACGAAGAATGGTCGCTCAAGGTCAGTTTTGATTACTGGCTTGTTGCTAGCGCTTTTACAGCAGCGACATAAACAGCAGAAGGAAGATAGCTTGGTCTTTCCGTCTCCTAATCATCCTCACCAGCCTGTTGATATTCGATCTGCTTGGGAAAGAGTTTTGCAAAAATCTGGGATAGAAGGATTTGTTTTTCATGGATTGCGTCATCAGGCGGCTTCTCAAGCAGCAACAATTGAAAACAGCCCATTGGTAATCGGAGAGTTGCTCGGTCATCAGACGCTTCAGATGACCAGGCATTACGTGCATCTACCAAGCGCTCATATGCACACGATGGTTGAAGCGCTTCAATCGAAAATCTTTCACAATTACCAGGAGAGCAGCCATGCACAACTTAGAAAATAAGCCACAGGCCTCATTGTGGAGGCCAGAGCTACTCAGTGATGAGGAGATGCACGAATGCTTGAAGGAAACGTGCTGGACTGCCAGAAGAGCCGCTTATTATGTTCTAGGGTTGAAAATCCCTGATCTCAGTAGTCTTGAGAAAGAGAAAATGCTTTGCCCTGATTTTGAAAAGTACTACGAGCTTTTCGAAAGCTGTTTTGAAGAGGGAAGAATTGCGATCCACTCCTTCTGCTCAGAATATGGCAAGAATGTTCGGGCTGCCTTGCCTGTCGATTGGCTGAAACTGGTCCATAAGGGACGGCTAAAAGACGATGCGATCGAAGACAAGGAAGTGAAGCGAGAAGGCTTGTACGTAGCTCCCTTGCTGACAGAGGCTTGGCTTCTTTTGCAAGGAAAGGCTGTTTTTGCTAGAAGACGACCTGCTCAAGAAAGGGACGATAAGCTTTTTGCTTGGAGTGCTGCCAAAAAATTGCGCAAAGATTTTCCTCAGCTGTCCAACCGCCAAATGGCACAGATTATCTACAAGCATTGCTCGAAGGTGCGGAAATATCCTTTCAAGACTGTTTACGGCTGGGTCATCGATTCAGCCATCCCCATAAATGAAGAGCCTTTGCAAACTAGACGGGATAGAAACGGCCGACCTAAAAAAGACAGCTATCAGAAGCTCTCTGTCGATTTCTCCACCTATTTCAATAATTTGTAACTCGCTGCTATTCAACGCATTTTACGGTTTTTCCACCGGCGCCATTTTTTGATGGCGATAGGTTGCCATAAAATGCGGTTATTAAATTCAAACTGCAATAGCAGAGGAGTATGAAATGAAAAGCAATAAACCAAAAAATAATGATGGGATGGCCGAAGAGTCAAGGCAGACACGGTTAATCCCTGTGTCTAAATGGAATGAGTTTCATGAGTGGCCTCCAGTCGGTGGAATGCGTCACTTGATCTTTTTTCGAAACGAAAATGGATTTGCTAAGGTGTTAAAGCGCCCTAATCGCACCTGGCTCATCGATGAGAAAGCTTTTTTCAAATGGGTGTCTGAGAAAAAGTATAGACCCCGCAAAAAGGAGCCCGAAGTCCAGGAAAACGCTAACATCGTAGTCCAGCCATGAAAACGTCCGAAGGATTTGTAAAGCTCTATCGAGAAGCATTTGATTTGCTTAAAGATAGTCGTCCAGCTTTTTTGCTGCTTCTTTTGATCGGTTTTCGTGCCAAGCGAATAGATCCGACCTATTCCGTCCATAAGCTCAAAGTTAACGAAGCTTTCCTTGGAGATTATGGGATCATTGGTTTGACTAGGTCTGAATATAGAACTGCTATAGAGAAACTTGAGAAAGATGGACTTGTGAAATTTCAAGCAACCCCTAAAGGAACGATCGCAACTCTTATCAATACGGCTCTCTTGGATATCAATGCGGAGTCAGATGATAGAGCACCATTAAATAGCCATCTACTCGCCATCGAACAACCAACGTTTGACCAGGAAATCGCCACCTTATCGCCATCAGAAAAGCCATCAAAACTGTCTATAGAAAGTCAAGACCAGCCGCCATCAGAAAAACCAACGGATCGCCATCAAATCGCCTTCAGACCGCCAAGTGATAGCCAACTCATCGCCAACAAACCGCCACTAACAAAGAAAGAAGAAAAAGAAGAAGAAAAAAGAGCTGCAGCAGCTTCTTCACGCACTGTTTACAAATGCTTGGATGGATTAGATTTCAGCGATCAAGAGAAGCTCTCCTTGATGTGCTACAGCGAACATCGCGTGGCTCATGCTGCGGAATTTGTGAGAAGAAAGCAAAATGTCGACAGTCCCATCGGGTTGATGATGTGGGTTTGCCAACAGCCTAGCCTTCCTGAGCTTCCCCGAGAAAGTCGAAAAAATGTAACCCCTCAGCAAAAGCTTGCCTGGGAGTATAACCAATTTCTCATCAATAACGGTTATGCAGCTCAAGCCAAGCAGAACGAGGAAAAAATTCCCAATGACAGAATGGTGATTTTAGAACATGGACAACCCATGCCAATTACGCTAAACAACCCCCTTCAAATCCTTCAGGAAGATTTCCGAAAATCGAAAGAAGAGATTCTGAAAAGCCAGAGGATAGTTCGAGGTCTGAAAGGTGATAAATTATAAGCTATCTGACAAGGAAAATGGGGGAGACTTTGGGGAGGGTTTTGCGGAGCTAATAAAAAGAAGGACTTTGTCTGAAAAACCCATACCAGTTTGAATCAAAGCAACAGAAGAAAAACGACTGTAAATCAGCTGGTTTGTCTTGGTTAACAGAAGACTCATTGAAGGAAGAAACAACGCAAAATCCGATCATCTGAAATGCCCGACACAGAAGAAGGAAGTTATTTGCAAATTGTCTTTTGTACTTCCTGATTCATCCATAAATGCAGGTGTTCTGTAGCTCTTACGTCATCTTCATTGTAATCAATGATGCCTTGCAAAGTTTGCCGATCCTTAGTCTCTAGCCACTGCTCGTACCAAAAAATACTCTGTCCTCCGCCAGCTTTGGCATGGCGCCACTTGAAATTCACGAAAGACGATTTTGCAATGTCTTTGATCGAATAGAAATACAGAGGGAAAATCACCGATTTATCCACGCTTTTCTTCAAGTCAATCAGAAGCTCTTGGAAGCGATGTAACTCATCTGAATCTTTGTATTTTTCAGAGAGTTTTTTTAAAGCCGTTTTCTCATAGTGCGCATAGTGATAGACCTTGTACTCTTGGGGTAGATAACGTAGCCAGCTAAGAAAATCAACCCACATAGCCTGTTCTAGTTCGGGTGTCTCAGCTAGAAAATAGAGGAAGTACTTCCCAGGATCTTCTTCCGACCAAACAACGTTTCCGATTCTCGCATATTTTCCTTCAGCATCTCCCACGACCCAAAATCCAAAGAGATATTCTGCTCCAAGCCATGGGTCTCCTTCGATATCGAAATAGAGTTTGAGGTTGGTTTCCTCGATTAACTCAGGATCAGCAATGAAAATAGGTCTTTTTTCTACTAAGGATTGGGCCTGAATTTTAGCTTTATGGAGGGTGTCTACAGAGGCGCCGGGGATCTTTGGAAGAGCATCGATGTCCTGGGCTGCCAGTTTTTCGATCGTGTTGATGCCTAACTTTCTCAGACCTTCTGCTGTATCTTTTCGGAGCTTATAAATTAGAGAAATGTCTTGCAGCTCTTCTGCCTCTCGCAAGCATTCTTTGTACCAAGGGGTCTCTTTTGTAGCGCTCGAGATATGGACCGGGTGCCTTTTTCCCTTAAAAATCGCTAAAATCTCATCTATATCTGCCTGGGTCTGCAATAAGATTTTTTCCTCTAAATTGATATCCAATTTTTCAAAATTCCTATTTACGATAGAGGCGACATCAGGCGAGTACCCTTGAGAGGCTGAAAGCATCATAGAGTAAAATGCCAGCTGCTGTTTATGAAGGGTTTTTGGTTCAGAAGATGATTTAACATCGATAGGGACGTAGATCCAGTCTCCAAAGTGAGATATTCCAGGCCGTTTTTCTAAGAGGTCTGGCCTTCCTCGGTAAATCACGTTATCAATTCTTTTTTCTAACCACCCTTGATAGATAAGGAATTTCCCTTCTTTCATGAGGCGCAACGTTTCCTCAACGCCCTTTTCAGGATCCATTTCTGTTACTTCTGTGACTGCCAAAGTTGCCACATATTCTTTTTCATGGATGTTGCCGTCCTCCATAATTTTCAATGTAAATTCTGAAAGCGGCTCTTTTTTAGTTATGTCTCCAAAGGTATCATGCCATATCCATAAGGGATTTTTATCCAACTTAAAAAAGTGAGATGGAGTGATAATGAATTCTTTATTCATTAAAGACCTTTAAAAACAAAGTTGATAATAAACTAAATATAACGCGTTAAATCTGGAATATTATTGAATAAGCGTGTATATTTATGGAATTAAAAAAAGAAAATTAAGAAAACTATTTAATTAATTTATTTCACTGGAAATTGCGAATGATTAAAGACTTGGAAGTTAGAAAATCAAAATGGCTACGTGATCTTCTTCGATTTTTGCCACTGAAAAGTCAGTTTGTACTTTCAGGTAATGTGCGTGATCTCCAAACAGAAGATAAATCTAGTGGAACTGTTGTACGTTCCCTCACTTCCTGTTTGAACGCTGAGCTTCGGCAATATGGCTACTCTCATGTTCTGAGTTATGACTTCATCAATGGATTTAAAATAATCGATCCAATGTCTACTCATTCAAGTCACGAGGCGGCTGAGAACATCATGAAGCAGCTGGGCCTTCAGCCAGTCAATGGCTGCGCTCCAGCAGGTTTAGATCTTTTCGAGCAGGTCCTAGAACAATTGATTTCATGGAGAGGGGAGCCTATAGCTTTAATCGTCGATTTCGCATCCCGACTTATCATTCACCAAAATAATCTCAACGATACAGAGCATCGTCTTTTCACACGGGCACTTATTCGATCTCAAGAAGCACGCGTTCGCGCTCACGGGACACCGTCCAAACCTTTTTTCAATACTGTCTTATGGATCGTAGAAAAAGAAGGGGACATGCCCGCCTGGTTTACTCTCGACAACTCCAAGGTTCGCCATATATCCCTTCCAAATCCTGACCACCAAATGCGTCGAGTTTTGGCAGCTTCCTTAATTCAATCCCTTGATGGAGCAAAAGAAGCTTCTGCCCAACTAAAAGATGCTGCCGTTCAAAGCTTTGTAGATAATACCGAGGGACTCCTTCTTGTCGATCTTATGCTCATTGCCCAACTCTGCCGCGAGGAGAAATTAGGATATGCAAAGATCGGAGAAGCCGTTCGTCGTTATAAAGTGGGGGTTTCTGAAGATCCCTGGCAAAAACTCGACCGAAGAAAGATCCGCGATGGACAGAATTTCATTATGGAACGGGTCAAAGGGCAAGATCATGCAGTCGCTCACATGCTCGATATCATTAAGCGCGCAGTGACTGGAGTGGGAGCTCCTCGACGTGGCGGTCGCCCTCGAGGCGTCGCATTCTTAGCAGGACCAACTGGAGTCGGAAAGACGGAACTGGCTAAATCGATTACAAGCCTTCTATTTGGCGATGAAAGTGCTTACATCCGCTTTGACATGTCGGAATTCAGTGCTGAGCATTCAGATCAACGTTTGATTGGAGCGCCTCCCGGGTATGTAGGCTATGATATGGGGGGCGAATTAACCAATGCCATCCGAGAGAAACCTTTTAGCGTCGTTCTCTTTGACGAGATTGAGAAAGCTCACCCAAAAATCCTCGATAAATTTCTCCAGATTTTAGATGACGGCGTATTGACATCGGGCAGGGGAGAGAGGGTCTATTTCACAGAAGCGTTCATTGTCTTTACTTCAAACCTGGGAATCTATCAAACCGATATCACGGGAGAGAGAAAAGCGACTGTTTCCCCAGAGGATCAATTTGAAACCATCCAGAAGCGGATTCGCGAAGAGATTGAGAAACACTTTAAATTAGCTCTCAATCGCCCTGAAATACTCAACCGAATCGGGGACAACATCATTGTATTCGATTTCATTCGAGACAATATAGCTGAGCAAATTTTCAATAGCATGGTAGATAGCGTGCTATCAGACCTGAAAGGATCTCAAAACATCGATATCTCGATCGATCCAATGGCTCTTCAAACATTGAGAGAACTCTGCTTAAAAGATCTATCGAATGGAGGAAGGGGAATCCGAAATAAAATTGAAACCCATCTGGTCAATCCTCTTTCTCGAGCTCTTTTCGATGAAAACATTGAAACAGGTAGTAGACTTTCTATTCGCTCTGTTGAAACAGGGAAAATCACAAAGCTTAGGCTAGGCACGGAGAGTGCGACATTATGATGCTCTACCTTTCCAGAAGCCATTTCCCGGTGACAACATTGGGGCCAGGTCGCCGTATTGGAATCTGGTTTCAGGGATGCTCCATTCGCTGTAAGGGATGCGTCTCAGCCGACACTTGGGGAACTGGAAAAGGCGGAGTATCTACCGATGAGATTATGAATGTAATCTCTCCTTGGCTGCAAGAGGCAGAAGGGATTACGATCTCCGGAGGAGAGCCCTTCGATCAACCAGAAGCTCTCATTCATCTTCTTGCACAACTTCGTTCCAAAACAAGCATTGATATTCTCGTCTATAGTGGACACCCTTTCGAGAAAATTGCTCCCACCGTTGAAAAATGCCAAGGAGCAATCGATGCCTTAATTTCAGACCCATACGATGAAAATGCTCCGCAAACTCTTGCCTTGCGCGGGAGTGATAACCAACGACTCCATTGTCTTACTCTTCTAGGAGAAACGCGATTCCGCCCTTTCGAGCGAGCCCTTAAACCATCGGATAAGACTTTTGACATTATGTTTGAAGAAGCTGGAGCCATTTGGCTTGCTGGCATCCCTAGGCGCGACGATATGCGGCGCCTGAAAACTATCTTAGCAAAAGAGGGCCATCTTGCCGTAACCACACAGGACGAACGCTCTACCAAGGGGAAGATTTATGACTCTCCATGTCCGTAAGTGCCCAGGGTGTAGAGAAGAACGTCCTGCAGAAGAAGTGCTCTGCGGAAACTGCTCATGGGATCTCACACAAGAACCTCTAAGACTCCCCGGGCAAGTTGATCTAATTCCTGAAATCCCGAATCCAACACCACTCGCGCGCCTTTGTTCTAATGGGCATCCTTTGGATCCTGATGATGAGATGTGTTTTACATGTGGAGCTACTGTCGCTACAGAACCAAGCGCGGTTAACCAGGAACCTTTATCTCAAGATAAAGAAACCGTCATCGATGGATGGACTGTCATCGATCGCCTGGAAGTCGCAAATGAACCTTTTGAAAGTTTTATTGTTGAAAGGTATGGGCATAGAGCAAACCTGACTTTATATCTTCCTGATGCACATCCAGAACCCGGCATCTATGAAATTTTAAAACGTCTACCAAGAGATTTTGTCCCAGAGCTCTTAGCCCATGGCGTATGGGAGTGTCGAAGGTACGAGGTGATAGATCTCATCCAATACCCTAACGTTCTTGATCTTCAATCCGCTTCTATAGACTTACCAACTATCCAACAAATCCTGAAATCGATGGGGAGAATTTTATCCTCTCTCTCCGAAAATGGCTTGCGACATGGCAATCTTCACCCAGAAAACATTTTCATTTCCAATCGAGATCCTCTGAGTTTAATATTGAGTGGCTTTCAATGTAGCCGCCTTTCTACTTTTGATCTTGATACGGTCAAACAGCTAATTTCAGCTCGTTATACAGCTCCAGAAGTGATCGCTGGAGGGATAAGTGTGGCTTCAGATTGGTGGAGCTTGGGGATGATCATCCTGCAGCTCATTACAAATGGTTCATGTTTTGAAGGGATTAATGAAAAAGCGTTCCGGATCCATGTAGTAACTAGAGGCATTTCTCTGCCTAGGGGAATCGATCCATCCATTCATCTTTTGCTTCGAGGTTTGCTAGCTCGGGATCCTGATCAGCGTTGGCAATGGACCCAGGTTCAGAGTTGGCTAGCGGGAGAGTCGGTAGAGGCCCCTTCTGACACAAAACATGAAGAGAATAAGAGTGGGCCTGCTTTAGAGTTCAAAGACCTTTCCTACACCTGTCCTAAAGCCTATGCCTTAATTGCAGCCGAAGCTTCGAACTGGGAACAGGCAAAAGAGCTTCTATTACGCGGTGTGATAGCTACTTGGCTAGAAGATAGGAAATCTGATCCAAAGGTCATAGCCGGTGTTAGGCTCGCCACATCCATAGATTCACTCCATGAAGACTTTAGACATGCCTTAGCCCTGATGTGGATGAATCCAAGTTTGCCGCTGATTTATCAAGGGGAAATCGTTACTTCGTCTTGGATGCTTCAAAACCCAGCCCAGGGATACGATCTCATCACAGGTCCGCTCATGGGACATCTCCGTCAAATGAATAGAGAGAGGCATCTTTTCGATCTTCACGAGCGTGAAACAAGAGCGCGAGAAAGAGCTAAAACTCTCGAGATTGAACTCAATGAAGAAAGCTTCAGGCTCTTAGCTTTGGCTTCATCACGCCCAAATCTAGAGCGGCAGTGGAGCATGCATCGACGTCTCTACCCAGGATCTGATCATGGTGGGCTGAATTCGTTAATGGATCGCCAGAAAATCACTGATGAAGAATTGATGGTTCTTTTGGGGGCTGCGATTCAGCAATATCAACCTCTCGAACAAATCCTCAATCAGGCTAAAGAAGTGGCGACTCAAGCGGAAGTCTCTACCTATGAGAATACAGCTGCAAGAGAATGGTTTGAAGTTTCAAGAAGAGATCTTTACCGAGAAATCGAAGAGAGAACAGCGAACTATTCTCGATGCGGAATCCCTCGTGTCGATGAATGGGCCAATGATTTTAGGATTGAGCGCAGGATCTCATTGCCGCGCGCCTTGGTGCTTCTATCGATTCCCAAAGAATCATGGCAAGAGCCTCCTCGGCAGCAATATGTCTCTACAATCCTTGAGTTTTTTGAAAAGCGAACGGCAAGCCTGGCACAAAGAGGCCCTCTTGTACGCATGCTGATTGGGAAATCGAGCTCTCGGGTCGATCTAGCAGAGGTTGCCGGGAAAAAACCAACATCCACCTCTATTCTAGAGCATCTGATCAGTAGAGTAGAAGCTCCTGTAGGAATCGATCGAGCAGCGTTCGAAGACGACTCTGATCTTGAAAGAAAGTTGCGCCGTCTACTCAGCCATGCAAGAACTTACAAGAGAGATACAGGGATCGATAGCCTCTATCTTGGATTCCCCTTCCTTGTGATGAAAGATAGTCAAGCAGAGATCACGGACAAGAAGCCAAGAATTGCCCCGATTTTGCTTTGGCCGATCAAAATTGATATCGAAAACAGAGATAGAATCTCCATTCTTTTTGACCGCGATAGAGAAGAAGTGCGCGTAAATCCGGCTCTTACCGGACTGATTGGGCCTGAAGAAGCAAAGAGATGGGCTGAAACGGCTAAAGAACTTTTGGGAAGGTCCGCAATCCGTATTGGAGATGTAATCGATGCCTTTGGATCTCTAGCAGACCCAAGTGAAAGGGCTCTATGCGCTCTCCCAGATAGTGCATATAAAGTAAAAGCCGGCGTTAGACAAGTGGTTTGCTCTGCGGTACTCTTCCATGCCGAATTCATGGGACAAGCCATAGGGGAAGACTTACGCCAAATGAGGAAAGAATCTCCTGTAGGAACCGGTCTAGAAACGGCATTGCGAGTGAATAAAGATCCTATCGCCACACCCGCGCTACCTTCTATTCCAGAAAAAGAGCGCTTTTTTACGATGGAGAGCGATCCTTCTCAAGAAAAGGCTGTTTTCCGTGCAAGGCAAGCTCCTGGATTGCTCATTGAAGGGCCCCCTGGAACAGGAAAAAGTCAAACGATCGTAAATATCATTGGGGACTGTATCGGTCGCAATCAGACAGTGCTTGTCGTTTGCCAAAAATCTGCAGCCCTTGAGGTCCTTTCAAAAAGGCTCGATGCAGAAGGACTTAAAGACCGTTACTTCTACATTACCCATATCAATAAAGACCGTATCTCTGTCATCCAAAATCTCCGTACCCAGGTCGAGGGGGTTATCCAAGCTATGCGGGCTTACCGCGCGGAAAACATAGACAGAGACCGCGAAGAACTAGCTGAGAAAATCGAAAAACTGGAAAAGGAAATCGATAAGCACCATGAAGCAATCCACACAGCAGATGCAGCGACAGGACTGAGCTATCGCATTCTATTAGGCCAGTTGATCGACTTAGAGGATCAAGAAATCAAACTGATTGATGTCCCTGCTCTTAGAAGACTTTTAAAAGATCTTGATCAGAAACAGCTCACGGTGATCGAAGAAACCTGTTCCCCTATTGGGGGAATTTGGCTTGAATCCTGTTTTGAGGGAAATTCGTTAGAAAAGCTCAAAGTTTTCTCTCCTGATTCTGCTTTAGTTAATGAATTCGTCAGCTCTCTTTTTGCCTTCATCGATAAAGAGAAAAAGAGAGACGAGTCAGTCCGACAGTCAACGATAAGCTTCGATGTAGAAGATCCCTCTCCGCACCAAGAATGGATCGAATCCAACGAATCTCTCTTTCATAAGGTAGACTGGAAGAATATTTCATCCTGGTTCCAACTATTTCCCCAAAATGGACTATCCAAAGGCAATGGCTTTATCCAACGACTCGAAGAGCTTAAAGCATCCTTAAATGCTTTAAATTTGAAAGATCACGATTCTGTATTGTCTGCTCATCTTATTCACTTGCCTGTCTCGACTGTCAGGAAATGGCTTTCCTGGGCAAAAAGCGCAACTGCGCCTGTCTCTTTCTTCGGTAGCCTTAATCCTGTGCGCTATGTGCACTGCAAGTGGATTCAGAAGGTGCTCATAGATCTTCAGGAAAAACCATCCCATGAAAGAATAGAACAGATTCAGAGCGCAGCGAATTTAGAGCTTAAGCTACGACCTCTTCGAGAATTCGTTTTAGAACTTTCTGGCTCACTCTACTCTGAAAGACCTGCCTCGATACCCTTATTTTTGAAAGAATTGCGTTTGACTGTTGATCTCATGATAGGGGAACTCTATCTAGCACAGAAAGGGATACAAGCTCTTCATGCATGCCCTCGGCAAGAAGAAGTTGATCCAATAGCAAAAACAGGCGAGTCCGCATACAGAGACCTCATTTCTCGTTATGGGAAAGCTTTTGAACGTCACCAGACTAGATCTCAAAGTATAGACGGATTGGACAGGCTTTCTCCATTTTTCTCTGAAGAATTGTTTGAACTTTGCCAAGCCAATATTCGAAATAATCGATCCAATCTCTATGATCTGCAGATCTTAGTTGAGGCGTTACCCTCTCTCCCTGCTTATCAAGAATTTCGCCTGCAAGCGCCTAATCTCTCACCTGCAGTCTTAAAGATCTTTTCTACTCTCAGAGAAAAGGACAAAGAATTGAGAGACTACCCTTCAGAGGAACTAGAAAAGTTGATCCGACGGATTATAGCTCGTGAAGCACGACTGGCTTGGAAAGACCGAATCGAGCAGAGTTTTCCGATTTTGCGTCTTGCTCAAAAAGAGCTTTCGCGAAAAATCCAAACCCTAGCTGAGTCGAATACCAAAATGAGGACTTTGAATCAGAAGTTCCTCGCTTTCAACATAGATATAGAGAAAGTCAGAGTTCCTGATGATTGGGAGGATATCACTCGTCTAAGAGGCCCGAGAGCCCGTCGTCTCCGAGAGGTCATTGAGCGGGGCTGGGATATGGGACTTGGATGTCTTCGCCCGATTTGGCTCATGAACCCAGACACAGCAAGCCAATTGCTGCCTTTGAGAGCAGGCATGTTTGATGTGATCATTTTCGATGAGGCAAGCCAAATCCCTATAGAAAATGCTCTTCCAACTCTCTATCGAGCAAAAAGAACTGTCATCAGCGGGGATGAGAAACAGATGCCCCCTACCAGTGTTTTTATGAAGCAAATCGGCGACGATGAGGAATCCTCTTCTATGGATGAAGACCTAGATGAAATGATCAGCGATGCAGAAAGAGAAGCTTTAGAAGACACCTGGAACAGAAGAGAAATTAAAGATTGTTCGGATTTGCTAACCCTCGGGAAAACTGTTTTACCAAGATCGATGCTACAGATCCACTATCGTTCGAAGTACCGTGAACTCATCGCCTTTTCAAACGCAGCCTTCTATGGCAATAAACTCAGTGTCCCGGTCAGACACCCAGAGAATGTCATTCAGAATATTCGTCCTATCGAAATGATAAGAGTCGATGGCGTCTATGCAAACCAAACCAATAGAAAAGAAGCCGAAAGGGTTGTCGACTGGTTAGCAGAGCGCTGGTCTTCCCCAGAAAGACCTAGCATTGGTGTCGTGACCTTCAATGCTAAGCAAGCAGATCTGATAGAAGACGTTCTAGCCGAACGAGCCGATCAAGATGCCTCTTTTCGGCAAGCATTAGGTCAAGAACGAGAGCGTCAACAAGGCGGAGAAGACATGAGCTTCTTTGTGAAAAACGTTGAAAACGTGCAAGGGGATGAAAGAGACGTGATCATCTTCAGCTCGACTTTCGGAAGAGATGAAGAGGGGACTTTCCGAAGACAATTTGGGCTTCTCAGCCAAACGGGCGGGGAGCGCCGTTTGAACGTAGCGATCACAAGAGCCAGAGAGAAAATCATCCTGATTACTTCTTTACCGATTAACGAAATCTCAGATGCATTGTCCAAGAATCAGGGTCCTAAAAATTCCAGGGACTTCCTTCAAGCCTACTTTGACTATGCTTCTAAACTCAGCGATGGCTCTTTAGAAGCTGCTCGGAAATCTCTCGATAGCATGGTTTCTGAAAATCCTTCCACTCAGGGAACTTCGAATTTCGATAAGGATGGCTTTACCCGATCGGTCGCAACTTTTATCAAAAGTCTTGGACTCAAGCCATCTGCAATCAAAGAAAATGATGCTTTTGGATTGGATTTTGTGATAGAAGATCCAGAGAAAAAGCGATTTGGAATTGGAATCGAATGCGATGCTCACTGTCACCCTGTTTTGGAAACAGCAAGAGCTCGTGAAGTTTGGCGTCCTAAAGTCCTCCACATGGAGATCCCATATGTTCATAGAGTGACTAGCTATGCGTGGTATCATCGCAGAAAAGAAGAAATGGAACGTTTAAAACAGGTGCTCGAAGAAGCCTTAGGAGTTATGCTCTCAGGGGAGCCCATTCAATCCGGTTCGGGAGGATAAAAGAGCATGAGCGGCCCTAAGGTTGTACGAGTTGTTACCAAACAAGAAGTGATGTCCATTTGCAGAGGCCGAATCGATGCTCTCCAGGATGCGATCGAGCAATGGCGTAAATATGCATCTCGATATGACGCTCTAACAGCAGAAGAAGAGAAAGCCGTAGAAAAGAGGCTTTTTGCCGTCACCAAAATGTTCGAACGTGAGCAGTTTCTAGACGTACAAAAACAATGCTCTGTCGAGATTGCATCCCTCCAATCTGACATGAATCGAATACGAGACGAGGCTATTGCTAAGGCAGAGCAAGAACGTACCATGAGAAGACGTCTCCAATATTCCGCAGAAACCCTTATCTCGACATTCAAATCCATACAGAAGCAAATCCCTGAGTCCCTCTTACACATTGCATCATCATCTCTCAATGCCACTGAAGCTGAATTGGCTACAATGAACGCAACCTTAAGTCGAATACTAACCGAATACACTATGAGCTCGCCTGACCAAAAGAGCATGACTCCTTTACAAAAAGAGCTCTCAAAGAAGTTGGCAGAAGGGGAGAAGCTTCAAACGCTTGCGGATTGGAAAGTCCACCATGAAGATGTCAAATCTCTAGAGAAAGATCATCGATTGGATAAGCTTATCGCAGAGCTAGAAGCGACTGAAGATAAGTCCTCAGTCAAACCCTTTCTGGATCGCATCGCCTCAATCTCCCAAGAATCATCAGCGAATAGACGTTCTCTTCTAACTGATTCTCTCATTTTGGATCTGGTTGCTCACTCCAATGAAAGAAAAGACAAAGAGAAAGCAATCGTCTCCATGAGAGAGATTCGCAGTGAGCTGCATAGGCTTAAATCCAAGAAGGCCAAAAATCTTGAAGCGTTACTCACAAAGGCTATTGATTCTGAAGACATCTCTTCAAGCAAACCTCTATACAACCAGGGCCTCATCCTAATTAAGGAAGAAACAAAAGCTATGGCAGGGGAGTCGAGAAGAACAGCGATTCTTAAAGGACTGTCTGAACTAGGCTATGAGGTTCGAGAGAATATGGCTACAGCATGGGCAGAAAATGGTCGCATAGTTGTTAGAAAACCTAACGAGAAAGGGTATGGTGTCGAGTTAGGAGCTGTTGAGGATGCCGAAAGAGTGCAAGTTCAGCTGGTTTCCTTTGAGCAGGCTTCCGATGCCTCTAAAGCTTCGCAAGATAGGGATAGGGAAACTATTTGGTGCTCAGAGTTTTCCCGTCTCCAGTCTCTGCTAGAAAAGTCTGGGACATCTTTGCATATTGAAAAAGCCCTGCCGGTTGGCGCTAAACCTTTGAAGCATGTTCAAGAATCGGCAACAATTCCAGGTCGAGAAGGAAGGTCTAAAGAGTCTGCTCCTAAAAGGAAAATGCACGACTAAAGATACCTGTGAATGGTGCTAGAAAGACTAAACTATTTTGTCTCGTCGGGTTCTAATTCTGATGGTATGGAATATTCATCCACTTTTTTGATTGGAAATATAGTGTAGGTTTTAAGATCTACCTCATGCTCTTTTCGAATGAAATCATTGGATAAACTGAGATTTTTGGACATGCCATATGCCTCATGAATATTATCCGCTTCTACATAAGCGATATGTTCGACTAATTGATAATATCTCACTCGGTATGTTGGCATAAGAACCCCTAACAATTATAAAAATTACCGCGAAAAGAATGAAAGAAAGAACCTTTCTATGAAAGCTCCTATCTTTCTCTGTCTACCAGATCTTGTGAGAGGAATGCCGATTCGTCTTGAAATTCTAGCCTTAAAGGCTGAAATGCCGAAGAAACGTCTCCAAGAAAATCCACCGCGATTCATTTGTTTAATTCCGCATAAACAATCATTTCGAAGTAGATTATATGTTAATGCATGATAAACAACAATCTGTTTATTATTTGTTTTTATTTTTAAAATAATTAATTTATTAAAAAATAGATTTAGCTAAACAACTTTTTATTTAGAGATTCGGATAGAATGCGGATATGCATACTAGAAAGATGGGCATACCTCTTGGTCATTTGGACAGTTTTGTGGCCGAGGAGGGTTCCAATTTCAAGCAAACTGGCTTGATTCATAGCTAGATAAGAAGCCGCTGTATGGCGGAGATCATGAAATCGAAAGTTGGAAATATTTGCTTTTTCGAGCGCAGTTTCCCACGCAGAGCGAATATCGATCGGCTTTGATGAGGAATGCGGAGCAGGGAATACAAGAGAATTTGAAGGCTGGTTAGAATGTCGGGATCTGAGCAGATCTAGGGCTATTCCAACAAGAGGAACAAAGCGACGTTCCCCGTTTTTGGTAGTCTGCAAATGAATCGCTCCTCGATCTAAATCGACATCGCACCACTTGAGATTGAGGATTTCGCCGCGCCTCATTCCTGTTGAAAGAGCTAGTATAACAACAGGGTAGAGTCCTTTTGATTCGCTCTCTTGGCAAGCTCTGATGAGTCGCATTCTTTCTTCATCGCTCAAGAAACGAGTCCGTTCATTTGAAATTTTTGGTTTAGAGATCTTCAGGACGGGATTTTCTTGGATCCATTCCCAATCTCTTACAGCAACAGAAAAGGCATGAGACAGACTCGCTAGATAGCGAACGACGGTAGTAGGAGATCGAGGCTTGTTTTTGCATGTGGGATTTGAAAGAAGATCGTCGCGTTTTTGTGAGATCAGATTGGGCTTGATATCTGAGAGGAGATAGCTTCCAAGCTCTTGTTTCCACCAGAGAAGATGCTGGCGTACATTGCGAGCGTTTTTTGGTTTGGTAGGTAAAACTTTTTCGATATAGCGATCGATTAATTCAGAGAGAGTGTGTTTGCTACCTGGCTTCTCATAAGTAAAGATGCCGCGCTCTATGGCTGATTCGGTATCGCGTTTCCATTTCATGGCTAGAGTTTTGGAAGCGAATGATTGGATGATTACTGGATGTCCTTTGATGCGAACGCGGGCGCGGTAGGAAACTGTCCCGTCTTTGTGGGTGCGTTTGTCGATGCCTTTCATGAAGCTACCTTTGGTTTTAGTTTTCAAAGGTTAGCTGCTGAGCTTATCGCCAATTGTTGTAGGCGAGTGGTCCACAAATGGTCCATGGATGTGAACCGCGCTTTAGGCTGATTTGCTCGTGATTACACAAGCGCCTCAGTTTCAGCCTTATGAAACCAAGAAGAAATGTGGGGCAACCTGGACTTGAACCAGGGACCGACGGGTTATGAGTCCTCAGGTTGTTACATTGAAGAGCTTATACTACCCCGTTTCAGGAGTAATCCCTTCCCCTTGTTAATGTGCAATTATGACATGTCTATTTACACTGATTGCCAGCCCAAGCTGGCGGTGAAACCTTTCGATGGCTTAGTTCATTCCAAACGGTCACAAATGCAACCCGCTGGGCCAAGGTTCCTCCAAGCTGACGTGCGGCAGATAGATGAGGGCGGTTACCATTAGCAGTTCCTTGTTTTAGGTAACTCATAACACCTTTTAAACCTGTTCCATTGGACATTGCTTGCATAGTAGCATTGATGCCGTGTTGTGCAACGGTAGTGCCCGCAACTGATTTCGTTAAGTCAGTGTACTTGCGCTGAGAGCTTTTGTCAGTATCGTCTAAAGCTCGGTATTGGAGTAACACGCCGGAGGCAAGACGAAGAGAGATCAGAGCTGTCGCTAGAGGAAAAAGTCTCGAGCGCATTTGAGAGCCTTTCACACCGCAACCTATAGCTTCTGCAGCATATTCAATAGGTGCAGCTAGACCTAAAAACACAGTTGCTTCACCCAAAGATTTAGCATCTTCTTTTGAAGCGCCAAATCTCATATATTTGGATTGAATGGCGGGTAACACTAACGCGGCCGCTCCATACATTGCGCAAAATGCTGGCACAGTAGCAGCCGTTCCCGTTATCCCTCGAAGCGCTGCCCGTGTGATATGCTGATGAATGGGAAGCCCTGATGAGTGGATGAAGTGATACATGCCATAGAACACTGGCGACGATGCAATTACGTTCACACCACTTTGATAGTTATTCCAAAGAGATGTGCGTATGTCATTTTCGCTCACTCGATCGGTATTGATGCATTGATTGGCAATAGCCACATAGCGACGAACTAGTGATTCTTTTTGTTGGTCATCTGCAAGTTCGGAAATCATCCAACTTCCAAAGAGCAAGCCTGTGCCGACTTTTACCAGAGGAGTGAATTCGGCAGCCAAAGAATTTTTTGCTGAAGCCCAAATTGGTTTAAGGATCGACATTTTAAATCTCCTAATAAATGCTAATCTATTTCATGGATCCATTGATTTAGCGATTACCATAGCACCAACAACTGGTGAGGTGATCATTGACTAACCCAACTGCTTGCATATAGGCATACATAATTGTGGAGCCTACAAAGGTCATTCCCCGATGTTTCAGACTTTTTGATAAAGCATCACTTTCAGGTGTTGTTGTGGGTACATCTTGAAATTGTCGCCAATGGTTGATAATTGGCCTTCCATGCACAAAACCCCAGATATACCGATCAAAGGAGCCAAATTCTTGCTGAATGTTGAGAAAAACCTTAGCATTCTGGCGAGCACTATAGATCTTTAATCGATTTCGAATGATGCCTGGATTATGTCGTAGAGCCTCTAGTGCGTCATCGCTCATAGATGCAACTTTCACTGGATCGAACTGATGAAAGGCTGTACGATAACCCTCTCTCCTTTTAAGAATGGTTTCCCAATTTAAACCTGCTTGAGCACCTTCAAGGATGAGCATTTCAAACAACTTCTGATCGTCATGCACAGGAATACTCCATTCACAATCATGATATTGTGCATATAACTCTTTACCAAGTCCTTCGCCGAAACACCGTTTTTTTTCATCTAATTTAAGCATGCTCATTTCTTTCTCTGTAATATCCGTTAACAAGAGACCCCTGGAAACACGCCCAGAAGACGAATAGGCGCCTCAGTTCCTCTGGTCTTAATAGGCATAACAAAAGAATATCCGCTTTCATGACCTTCGACACACAGCCGCTTCCTACTTGGCCATGAATCAAGCGAGTCTGCTAGAGATCGGAACTCTGCTCGGCCACAAAACCGTCCAAATGACCAAGCGGTACGCCCATCTCTCCAATGCACACATGTATTCCACAACCGTAGCGCTGAATGAGAAATTGTTTAACAGCAGAAAATAAATATAATAGAAAAAATTTAAAGATAAAGATATTTTGCGAGAAGGGAGCCTCTACATAATAGCAGAGCTATGGACAAGAAATGCCAGCAGAGAAGAAGCTGTGGTGGAGTTCTTCCACAGAACAAACCTACAAGGAACTAGATACCGATCCAAAACAAGGATTGTCCTCTGCTGCTATAAAGATAAGATTAGAAAGTTACGGTTTCAATGAGTTACCAGAACCCAAACCCCCTTCCCCATTTAAACTTTTTCTAAATCAATTTTCCAGTTTCATCGTATGGGTTTTGATTGTCGCAGCTGCCATTGCTGGGATTCTTGGTGAATGGATAGATGCAATAGCGATTCTCGTTATCGTTATTCTCAATGCAATCATAGGATTTGTCCAAGAAATTAATGCAGAACGCTCCCTCGCTGCGCTGAAAAAGCTAGCAACTCCAACGTGTAAAGTGATCCGTGATGGGGTTCTACAGACAGTTCTCTCAAGAGAAATTGTCCCTGGAGATCTTACTTTATTAGAAGCTGGCGATCTGATTCCAGCAGATGGAAGAGTCATTCAATCTGTTCAGCTCTCCACTCAAGAAGCATCTCTTACAGGGGAATCTTTGCCTATTCATAAAATGACCAATCCGCTTGCGAAGAGAGAATTACCCATTGGCGATCAAAAAAACATGGCCTTTATGGGAACAGTTGTCCTTAGCGGTAAAGGACACATGATAGTGACAACGACAGGATTAAATACGGAACTTGGAAAGATCGCTTCTCTATTAAGTGAGCACAAAGAAGAACAAACTCCTTTGCAAATTCGCTTAGCCGGATTAGGACGTCGGTTGGTTTTTCTATGCCTTGGAATTGTTGCGAGTGTCTTTATTTTGGGGATAGTCCAAGGAAATTCTTTTCTTAATATCCTTTTAATAGCAACAAGTCTGGCTGTTGCTGCTGTACCAGAAGGACTCTCCGCTATTGTAACCATTGCGCTTGCTATCAGCGTTCGAAAAATGGCTAAGCGTAAAGCGCTGATTCGCCATCTTCCCTCAGTTGAAACACTCGGATGTGCTTCTGTGATCTGTACCGACAAAACAGGGACTCTAACGAAGAATGAAATGAGCGTAAGAAAAATATGGGTCAGTCAAGAACAGATTGATGTTTCGGGTGTGGGGTATGCGCCTGAAGGAAATTTCGAATTAAAGTCGCAAACCATTTCCCTTGCAGACTTTCCTGAATTAAAGCGTCTTCTTGAGACGGGAATATTATGTAATAACGCCAATCTCACACATACGGAACAAGGCTGGCAAATTACTGGCGATCCTACAGAAGGCGCTTTGATCGTTGCTGCAGAAAAAGGAGGAATAAAAAAGAAGGAACTTGAGACCAGAAATCCTCTTCTTGGGGAGATTCCTTTTGATTCTGAGCGAAAACGGGTGAGTGTCCTTAGACGGACCTCTGATGGAAATGTTCTTTTTGTTAAGGGTGCGCCTGATTTAGTTCTAAACCGTTGCCAAACAGTTCTCATTAGAAGCGGAAAAGTATCGCTTACACCTTTTCTTAAACAAGAAATTCTGAATAGCAATCATGATTTCGCGACTGGGGCGTTGAGAGTGTTAGCCATGGCCTATCGAGACATTGAGTCTGACAAGAGCATAGAAGAATCCATGGAAAACAATCTCACCTTTGTTGGCCTTGTTGCCATGATGGATCCTCCAAGAGAGGAAGTTAAACAAGCGGTTCAAACCTGCATGAAAGCGGGTATCCTTCCCGTGATGATCACAGGCGATCATAAAGATACAGCGGAGGCCATAGCCAAAGAGTTAGGATTAATGATGGAAGGAAATCTCGCGATTAGTGGAGTAGAGCTTCAACAGATGAGCGATGAGCAGCTAAAAAAATCTCTTCGAGATATTCGTATTTATGCACGTGTTTCAGCAGAACATAAATTACGTATTGTGCGGATGTGGAGAAGTCTGGGAGAGATTGTCGCAGTAACGGGCGATGGCGTGAACGATGCTCCTGCGATTAAGGAGGGAGATATTGGGATAGCAATGGGGATTAAGGGAACTGATGTCACAAAAGAAGCTGCCGACATGATTATCACTGATGATAATTTTGCTTCCATTGTTAATGCAGTAGAAGAGGGAAGAGGAATTTATGATAATATTATTAAATTCGTTAACTATTTGCTTTCTTCGAATATTGCTGAACTCATGGTCATTTTTGCAGGAATGGCGATTGGGTTTAAAGATCCTGCCGGAAATCCTTTCGTCTCTTTATCTGCAGTCCAACTTTTGCTCTTAAATCTTGTCACGGATGGTTTTCCAGCCATTGCTTTAGGGATGGATCCTGTCGATCCAAAAGCGATGGAAAGGCTACCCAGAAAATCAAGTGAACCTATTTTGTCGTCTCGGTTTTCCGTACAGCTAGTATTAATCAGTAGTACCATTGCTGCGGGTACACTTATCGCTTGCCATTTTGGATTGCGCACCAGCGCAGCTTTAGCGCAAACCATGGCATTTACGACTCTTGTCGTATTAGAACTTGTTCGAGTTCAAATGGTACGCTCTCAATACCACATCGGTTTTTTTTCCAATAAATGGATCGTTGGAGCATTGGTGAGTTCACTACTTGTTCAGCTGATGATTGTTTATCTTCCCCCATTGCAGAAAGTCTTTGGAACGGTTGGATTAGGATTAACAGAATGGGGCGTTATTGCCATTGTGGCTTTTGGTGTAGGAATGGGCGGATATGTGATTAATCGAATATTTCGGAAAAGGCAAGCATGAACAACCAAGCAAAAATCGCTTATTTCTCAATCGAGATTGCCATAGCAGAAAACATCCCCACTTACATTGGGGGCTTAGGAGTATTAGCAGGGGATACTATCTTTGCAGCCCTAAACCTTAAAGTTCCAATGGTTGCAGTTACCCTGCTCTACCGAAAAGGTTACTGTAATCAAAAATTGGACTCCAATGGATGGCAATACGAAGAGCCCGTTGAATGGGTTATTGAAAATTTTCTACAGGAGTTGCCAAAGCGAATTAAGGTGGATATCGATAACCGCATTGTCTATGTAAGAGCATGGAAGTATGAAATAAAGTCATCCACTGCTTTTAGTATTCCCAGCTTCTTTTTAGATACTAACCTTCCTGAGAATAGCGAGGGTGATAGGGCTTTAAGCGATTATCTTTATGGTGGGGATCAATATGATCGTCTATGTCAAGAAGTGGTTTTGGGGATAGGTGGTGTGAGAATGCTTAAAGCATTAGGGTATCAGCATATAGATCGTTTTCATATGAATGAAGGCCACTCATATCGTTGATCTCGAAAATTACGATTTAGAGCTTGCAAAACTGGTCACTAGTGGAGTTGATCTTTGGCTAAACACTCCCCAAACTCCTATGGAAGCATCTGGAACAAGTGGAATGAAAGCGGCTCTAAATGGAGTACCATCCTTAAGCATTTTAGATGGGTGGTGGATAGAAGGATGCATTGGGGGGATTACCGGTTGGTCAATTGTAGACGATAAACCAAAACATGAATCGAAAAATGACACGCGAGAGGATGCTTATTGGCTCTATGAAAATCTTGAGAAAGTGATCGTTCCGATGTTTTATAAAGAAAGAGAAAAGTTTATTTCTGTCATGCAACATTGCATCGCATTGAATTGGTCTTTTTTCAATAGTCAAAGACTGTTACAACAATATGTGTTAAATGCTTATTTTAGATAAAAAAATAATAGTTTATTTATTAGTTTTTGCTTTTATTGCATTTAATGCGGGTCAGCTTTTTTCTGAGGAGGATCCTTTGAACCGATCTTCTTTGCAATTAGAAACATTGATTGAGGAAGTTTTGAGACGTAATCCGAACCTAGAAGCAGCGAAGGAACGCATTCAGGCCGCAGCTGAAGTTGTCCCTCGAGTTCAAGTGATCGATGATCCTGAATTTAGATTTATGAGCGATTTTAATAACTTTAAATCCAATAGCGAATTTCTCCCCATGCTTCAATATCAAATTTCTCAAACGTTTCCTTTCCCTGGAAAACTTGGATTAAAAGGCAAAGTAGCTGCTGAGATTCTTAAACAATTTCAAAACGCTAAAATTACTACAGCGAAAGATTTAATTGTTCAGGCAAAAAAAATATATTTTAAGTTAGTTTTCAATCAATCATCTTTATTGATTAACGAAAACAATCGCGAAATAGCAAAAAACATCATAGATGACAGTTTATCCTTATATAGGTCAGGCACAAAAGGTTATGAAGAGGTCATAAAGGCCCAAATAGAACTACAAACTTTGGATGAAGAGCTATTAACAATCGAAGCAGAGCGTATTTTTATTGTTTCGATGCTCAATGCCATCCTCAATCGACCTCAAAATGAGCCAATAGGCCAAGCAGTAGAAGTCGTAAGCTCTCCAACGCATCTTCCGTTTCAAAGGTTAGAAGCGATTGCGATGCAGCAGCGTCCAGAGTTAAAAGAACTAAAAGCAATGGTAATGGAACAAGAAATGATGGCTAAACTTGCTAAGAGAGAGTATTTCCCCGACATAACAATCGCAGCAGGTTACGAGCAAATGACCAAAAATCTAAGTGATAATGCCTGGGAAGCAAGCATTTCATTTAAAATTCCTCTTTGGGTAGGTCAAAGGCAAAGGCGGCAAGTTCGCGAAGCTAAAGCGAAGGCATCGGCCAATACTAATGCACTTCTAGGAATGAAAGCGATGATTCAAGGTCAGATTAAAGATATCCTTGGAAAGCTCAAGGCAGTCGAAGAAAAACTTCTCTTATATGAAACAGGTTTACTTCCTAAAGTTTTGGAAGCTCTTAAAGCTGCTGAAATTAGTTATCGAACTGGAAAAGGGGATTTTTTGATTCTTCTCGACACCCGTAGACAATACCAAAATATCGAATTGACCTTTGAGGGAATCAAAGCTGAAAGAGAAACACTGCTCGCTGAATTAGAGCGTGCGGTTGGAGTGCCTTTGGAGGAAATACAATGAATTTAGCCATAATTTTTCTTTTAATCTCTTCAAATTTGTTAGTTGCTAGTCCTTCCATGGAGAACATGTCCAAAAAGCAAAACCATATTACAGGTTATGCCGAAGTAGAAATAGATCCAGAAAGGGTGCAGCTTTATGGAATCACGACAGAAAAAATCATTGTGCGCGATTTGACCAAAACAATACGCACTGTTGGCATTGTCGAAGTCGATGAGAGAAGAATTGCGTATGTTCAGACAAAGTTTGAAGGATGGATTGAAGAGCTTTTCGTCAATTTTACGCAGATTCCGGTGAACGTAGGTCAACCTTTATTCACTGTTTATAGCCCCGAATTGTTAACAGCCCAAGAGGAGTATTTGTTAGCCCTTCGAGATGTGCAGCATCCGGTACAAGGGAGATTTGGACAAGAATTACAACAATCGAATCTAGCTTTACTAGAAGCAGCTCAGAGGCGTTTGGAATTATGGGATGTTCCAGAAGAAGAGATCGAAAGATTGCAGAAGACTCGTATTGCCTCTAAAACCCTTACTATTGACTCCCCTGTAGAAGGGATCGTCTTAAATAAAAATGCTCTTGTTGGCATGAATGTAGAACCGGGAATGAATATTTTCACGATTGCCGATCTTTCCCATGTTTGGGTTTTAGCAGATATTTACGAGCAAGATATTTCCTGGTTAAAAATAGGACAAAAAGCAGCTCTTTCTCTTCCGACTTTCCCTGGGAAAACTCTTAATGGGACAGTGTCATTTGTCAATTATGTTGTGGAACCAAGTACACGCACGATGAAAGTGCGTTTCGATTTCAATAATCCCAGCTATCTATTAAAACCAGGCATGTATGCAACAGTTGAAACCAAAATTAATATGGGCCCGGCATTAGCAGTGCCAGAAACAGCGATCGTTGATACTGGGAAAAGGAAAATAGTCTTTGTAGTGGTGGGAAGAGGACGTTTCAAACCAGTAGATGTGAGGCTGGGTTTTAAAGCAGGACCTTATTATCAAGTCCTTAGCGGCCTTACTCTCGATGAAGAGGTTTTAACAAGCGCTCAATTTTTAATGGATTCAGAAAGTCGGCTAAAGGCATCGGGTGGAGGCATGCAAGGAATGGAAGAAATGGGGAAAAAGAAAAAACCATGATCGGTAAACTCATCGAACTCAGTGCAAGAAATCGCCTTATCGTTTTTATTATTACTGGTCTTGTTTTGATCTGGTCAGTGTGGACGATTCGTAAAACCCCATTGGATGCTCTACCTGATCTATCCGATGTCCAGGTGGTCATATTTACTGAATGGATGGGACGCAGTCCCAATCTTATAGAAGATCAAATTACTTATCCCATTGTGACGACTTTTCTTGGAGCTCCAAAAGTGAAATTAGTCAGGGGTTTCACTATGTTTGGGATGTCTTTTGTCTCGGTAATTTTTCAAGATGGTACGGATCTTTACTGGGCACGGAGTCGCACACTTGAATACTTGTCTAAAATACAAGGGCAATTGCCTGAAGGAGTAACGCCCATAATAGGACCTGATGCAACCGGTGTTGGATGGGTATTTGAATATGCTCTCATTGATGAATCAGGAAAATATAACCTTCAAGA
Organism: Simkania sp.; assembly: GCA_018333475.1. Lineage (GTDB taxonomy): Bacteria > Chlamydiota > Chlamydiia > Chlamydiales > Rhabdochlamydiaceae > JAGXTH01. The sequence continues at coordinate 35,066 of JAGXTH010000021.1, forward strand.
GCTGCGCAGTTTTCAAGACTGGTATTTGCGCTATTGGCTTCAATCCGTTCCAGGAGTTGCTGAAGTTGCAAGTGTGGGAGGCTATCAAAAAGAATATCAAGTAGAGATCGATCCGACGAGACTTCAAGCTTTTGATCTTTCGATTGCCGATATTAAAGAAGCAGTTCGCCTATCTAATGAAGATGTCGGAGGTAGAGTTATCGAAATGGCCGAACATGAATATGCCGTACGCGGGCGTGGGTATATTACGAATCCAGAGATGCTTGAACAGGTCGTAGTGGGGACTGATCAAAAAGGAACCCCCATTCTCATCAGAGACATAGGACGTGTCCAGATTGGAGGGAATATTCGTAGGGGACTTGCGGAGCTCAATGGGGAAGGAGAAGTAGTAGGTGGGATTGTTGTAATGCGATTTGGCGAAGACACAGCGAAAGTCATTGATCGAGTCAAAGGAAAGATCAAGGAAATGGAGCCCTCTTTTCCTCCGGGAATAAAATTAGTGACCACTTATGACAGGTCCACTCTGATCAGGAATTCTGTAAACACTCTATCAGAGGCATTGATCGAAGAAATTATCATTGTTTCCTTGGTCATTTTGATCTTTCTCTTCCATTTTCGATCTACCCTTGTCTCTATTATCACTTTGCCGATTGCGATCATGATCTCTTTTATCCCGATGTATTACATGGGAATTAATGCCAATATAATGTCACTTGCAGGAATCATCATCGCCATAGGAGATATTGTCGATTCTGCCGTTATCATGACGGAAAATGCCCATAAAAAATTAGAGCAGGAAGGGGGAAAAAGGCCACGAGTTGAACTGATCATTGAAGCAGCAAAAGAAATCGGCCCCAGCATTTTTGCCGCACTCTTGGTCATTGTTGTTGGATTTCTTCCCGTTTTTGTTCTTCAAGAGCAAGAAGGGCGCCTATTTTCTCCCTTGGCTTATACCAAAACATTCTCCGTTGTTTTTGGAGCGCTTCTTGGAGTGACTTTGGTTCCTGCACTTATGGTCACGTTTATTCGGGGGAAAATCAAGCCTGAAATGAAAAATCCAGTCACAAGAGTTTGCATAGCTGCCTATAAACCTATCCTACGATTTTGCATGCGTTTTCGGTATGTTGTAGTATCAGGATGTCTTCTTCTCATCCTTGCCACCATTCCCATCTACTACAAACTAGGGTCTGAATTTATGCCGCCTTTAGATGAAGAGACGATTCTCTTCATGCCGATTACGACACCGGGAATCTCTATTGAAGCTGCCAAACAGCTGGTGCAGACACAAGATAAGATTTTACGCAGTTTTCCGGAGGTTCAATCTGTTTTTGGCAAAGCGGGCAGAGCCGAAACCCCCACAGACCCGGCTCCACTTTCAATGATTGAAACTGTCATTACCTTAAAACCAAAATCCGAATGGCGTAAAGGCATGACCAAGGATAAATTGATTGAAGAAATGGACCAGGCTCTTCAATTTGTGGGCGTTCAAAATGCTTTTACAATGCCCATTAAAGCCCGTATTGACATGTTGACTACGGGCATCCGTACTCCTATTGGAATCAAAATCTTCGGAACAAATTTAGCAGAAATTGCATTGCTTGGAGAAGATTTAGAAAAGATACTTAAAAATGTCCCTGGCACACGCAGTGTGTATGCAGAACGCGAAATGGGAGGGTTCTTTATTGATTTTATTCCAAACCGCGAGGCTCTTGCACGTTATGGGCTCACAATCATGGATGTGAATAATATTGTTGAAACAGCGATTGGAGGTATCGATGTAAATACAACAACAATAGAGGGACGTGAAAGATATAAAATTAATGTGCGTTATCCTAGAGAATTGCGCAATGATATTGATAAGTTAAAACAAGTCCTTGTTCCGATTCAGGTGAAGTCAGAAGCTATGGGACGCGTAGCTCATGTTCCACTTGGACAGCTTGGTGAAATTAAAGCAACAATGGGACCTCCTATGATCAAGGACGAGATGGGGTCATTAAGCGGTTGGGTCTATATTGACATCGAAGGCCGAGATATTGGGGGATATGTTAAGGATGCAAAAAAAGTCGTCGCTCAAAACTTAAAACTTCCTACAGGATATTACCTCAAATGGACCGGTCAATATGAGTTTTTAGAAAGGGTTCAAGCGCTAATGAAAGTAGTCATTCCTCTTACCTTGTTGATTATTGCATTCATTCTTTATCTCAATTTCAGGGGGATCGCGCAAACTCTAATTGTCATGCTCTCTGTTCCTTTTGCTGCAATTGGCGCCATTTGGCTCTTGTTCTTTGTGAATTATAACACCTCAGTTGCCGTTTGGGTTGGCATGATTGCTTTATTGGGCACAGCAGCGGAAACGACCGCCATCATGGTTGTGTATCTAGATGAAGGATTTAAAAAATGGACAGAAGGGGGGCGGATAAATTCTCAAGAGGATCTGTTAACCATGACGGTTGAGCACGGAGCCTCTAGAGTAAGACCTTTAATCATGGCTGTTGCTCTCAATATCTTCGGACTTCTTCCCATCATATGGAGCGGAGGCGTTGGATCGGATGTTGCTAAACGTATTGCTGCTCCTTTATGGGGAGGGCTCATTTCGTTGACACTTCTCACTTTATTCGTGGTCCCAGCAGTCTATGTTATTTGGAGAAGCATTCAATTTCGAAACATCAAATTTGTGTCCAAAAAAGTTTAGTATTTGATGGGAATAGATCTATTTTTCGGATAAATTCTCCTTTTTATCTTCTCTCATAAATACAGTTCGCAGTAGCTCGAATGAAAAAATCCTCAAAGGGAAAATGGGCAATGAGCTCCGTTTCAGTCCTGGGAAAGGATTTGAAAAAAAGAGGGCTAGCGACGAAAAGAAATTTTTTTCTCGCCCGGCTGATCGAAACGTTGAATCTGCGATAGTCTTTCAAAAAGGCGCTGTGGAGGCTCTCTCGATCTGACACTGTAGTGGAGAAAAGCACGAGATCGAATTCTTGACCTTGCATGCGCTCTACCGTATCGATTTTGGGATGTCTGATGGAAAAGGGAAGGGTTTCTTTCAGGGCATTGAGGATTGTATTGTTTTGGAGTCGATGCGGAGAAATAATGCCGATTTCATCGATGGGAAAAGAGTAGTCTAAGGTGAGACGTTTGACTGCCTGCGCGATCCAGAGGGCCTCTTCTTTAGAAGACTGAAGATTTCCTTCATGCTCCACAGGCACAACAACTAATGGTTTGAGCGGGTCGAGATATGCGTCGATGGAGTCGGCAAACAGAGGGAAATGCGGCAGCTCTAGTCTTTGATCTGCTGCGGAGCTTTGAAGCTCTTGGTCATACCAATGCCGACTGACAAATTGGCAAATCAGATCATTCATGCGGTAAGTTTCATTCAATCGAAGGTGATGTTGAGGGCCGAAGCGAGAGATGAGTTCCGCTAAGATGGAACAAGCGGGGATATCTGCCGTCACAATAGGGGCTAGTTGCTGGGTATCTCCATAGAATAGGGCATTCCCTTTGCCAAATACGAGACTTAAAAGTGCGTAGGAAGGGAGCACTTGCGAGGCTTCGTCAAAAATAACCCAGTCGAAAACTCGCGGGAATTGCTTGTCTTCGAGGAGTTGATAGACGCCAAATCCTGTGGCGCCGAGAATAAAGCTTGTGTTTTGCATAAGCGGTTTACCGTCTTGCAGCGGCTCTACGCCAGACTTTGCCTCAGCAAAGCGTCCATATTTCCAGATAGGGATTTTTTCTTTTTGGTCGAGAGTGCGCGCGACTTTGAGCAAAATTTGATCGATGGCTTGGTGTGTGAGTGCTGTCACCAAAATTTTGATCGGACGATGGATAGATTTTGCATGAGCAATAAGGGCGATCAATGTCCAGACGAGAAGATGGGTTTTGCCGGTGCCTGGAGGGCCTTCGATGAGGCCTATGTTTTTTAAAAATGGGAAGAGAAGAGCCTGTTTCTGCATTGAATTTAGATCCGCTCTTTCGGCGTGACAGGAATACCATTGCTCTACCCACTCTGCCGCCATTGTTAGGGAATTTTTTCCATGGCCGTGGAGCATATGGATGAGCTCAGGTCTAAATTTAGGGTCTTTTAATCGATGTAAAACAGTTTCGATTTTGGGCGCATTCCAGTCTGTCGCACATTCATCTATGGCGTATAATTGGTTTTTGCTGAGGGGCATTCTGTCAGACAAGGACTGAACGGAAAGGGTCCCTTCTTCGGGAGAGTAGGAAGTAAGGATGACAGAAAAGCCGTCTTGAATCTGCGTACTATTCGCAATCGATAATTTGAGAAAGTCGCCGACTCGAAATTTGGCAATAGGCGCTTTTGGATCGATTGAAAAGAAGTAGCGAAGCTCTCGCTCTTCTGAAACGACGCCTAAAAAAACTAAGGGGCCGATGGCGCGAAACTGTTCTACGCGCGTGGGCAAGGGTTTTTTCTGAAAAGCTAACGTAGCAAAGGTGCGCTCTTCCCATTCCTGACGTTGCGTGAAGAGGTAACTATCAATAAGACCCGTCGGAGGCGGCACTAAGGAGCGGATACATTTTATATGGGAGGCGCACCAACTCCAAATTTGTTTGCATACGTCAGGGGAGACGCACACATCGTCGTGGTATAGACTGATCGGCGGAGGTGGGTTATCCATAAGGCCTAAGCACCTACCCACCTGGGTTGCGGTGAGACGCCCATCGACAGGCCAGATAAAGTGTTTTTGCAGAAAAGACTGGATCGATGGCCAGTCATCGACCTTTGGAGGAAAATCGATGGACTCGGATTCGACACAGACAATCGCTGGCACATAAGTGGGCACCTGACTTTTCAACAAAGTTTCTTGATAACAGTAAGAAAAGTAGCGGCAGGAGGTACAGCTGGAGTTCAAGGAGTATTGGTTGGGAGGTTTCATTGAATCGGCTCGCCATCCAGCGATGAGATGGGGCATCCAACTTGTAAAATGGGCTAGCGCGAAGGGAGTCCGTTTTTGCTCGGCTCCGCTGCGGTGGACAAGACCTGCGCAATCGGAAATTGTCACGGGAGCTCCCTCTAAAAAGCGCTCGAGTAAGTAGACGTAAAACGCAAGTCGCCATTTCTGGGTATAGGAGAAATTTTCCTGATCTTTGATGTCCCACACCTCAAGACAAACATGGGAGCCTTCGTATTTCAGATAGATAAGATCAGGACTTCCCCTCATTGGGAAGGGGTGATCGATTGTGAGTTTTGCTCGCGCTAAAAATAGAGAGGTCTGGCTGGCAATTACCTCGTCAATCGCCTGTTTCAACGTAAAATCAGCAGTTTCGAAGCGTACATTTTCTAATGTTTCGAAGACCTGTTTTTTAAAGTCGCTTTTTTGCCAAGCCTTTTGAAGGCGAGGATGTGGCTCTATGGAAAACCCAACACGCTGAAAGTGAGCCAATCTCGGACATATTTTTTGCGCAACATAGTTTTGTATCTGACTCGCTGTCAACCCGCGATCCACATCATGAGGTATTTCTGGAAACGAGACCTGCCCCCACGCCTGTCTCTCATCTTTGAAGGACCAGGGCTTGCCCTGCAGAGGGATGAGCTTCTCTGTCAGGAGACTGTCGCTCTGAAGCGGTGGAGGCTTTGGGCTAGATTCTGCTGCGTACTTTTCAAAATGCTCCAACACTCTCAGATCTAGGAGAGCAGAACAAATCTCTTTTTTTTGAAGATCCTCCGGCAGTGAAGAGAGCCAGCTGTTCCACGAAAAGGCCTGTCGCAAAAGAAGTAAATGGGCGTCTACCCACTCTTGGAACAGGAGCTCGGTAGAGGGAAGCGTTAGGGTTTCGAATGGGATCCACTCATTGCTTTCAATGCCAAGCTCATCAAAACGGACAAATAGTCCTTCGATTTTAGCGGACAATTGATGTTTGATTTGGGTGTAAAGGATAAAATTTCCAACCGTACCCAAAAACGTTTTGTAAGCGTAGGCGCCACTCCTCAGGCGATGCACATAAAGGCCATCTTTGTCTTGGGCGTAAGGTTGCCTTGCCTTCTCTAACAAGCGCCTCGTGCGAGTAAGCATTCCTTGCGGCAGGTAGCCACCTAACAAAATGGATCTCATAGCTTGTGCTACTTCGAAAGAAATCGGCGCTCCGCAACCACACCAAGAGAGTTCCTTAACTATAGGTTGATCTGATACTTCGACGAAGACCTCTCTAGAGGCTTTCTTTTCCTCAATCTGGAGCAATTTCAATCCTTTGCCAGTGAGTTGAAAAATATCGCCAATCTCTAGCTGCTTGACGACAGATAAGGGCAATGAGGCGATCACCTCTTTTTCTAAAATCACCTCGTATTCTTCATCTGCCGGAGGAAAATTGCTCCAAATCTGCTGTCTTTGCAAAGCAATCTTATAGCGCCATCCGCCAGAAAATAAACCTGACTCTTGTCTTGACTGCAGCCAATCCTTGACGACCATCTTTTCCATAATAGAAGGCAGATCGGCTGCGTTAAAAAGCGCATTTAACGAATTGCCTGAGATGGCTTTTTTTGCATAGAGACACGATAAAATTTGCTGAAACAACACGCTATAGTGATTTGCCGGAAGCCGTTTTTCTAGCTTATTTTTCAAGGCATGCTCAAATAGAGCGAGAAATCGAAGGAGATGACGCTCTGCCTCGGCACCATAGCAGACGCCCCAAAATTTCAGGGTTTTTTGTCTGCGGTTTCCCCTTCCGATTCGCTGTAAAAAGGCCGTTGTCGAAGGTGGCGGCCCTATCAAGACAACACCGTCGATATCTCCGATGTCGATGCCCATCTCTAACGTACTCGTGGCGATGCAAAGGCTTTCTTTGCGAGCGCGAAAAGAAGATTCAATGAAACGCCGCTCTTTAGTAGAAAGATTCGAATAGTGAAGAAGAACATTGTTAGAAAACCTCCCCTCATAATTCAAAATTTCAAATAATTGCTCACATTTTTTGCGGCTATTTGCAAAGATCAATAACTTTTTGCAATTACCAAGAGATAATAGATCATCAAAAAACGAAACCAATTCTCGCCTCTCGTCTACAATGTGGGCCCAACAAGGCTCTAGTTTCCGGATCGCAGATTGTTGATAATAAAACACATTCTTTAGATGAAAAAACGTGCTAATTTCATCCGGATCTCCAGTGGTGGCAGATAAGGTTAATATTTGCAGATCCCCTCTCGATTGCACTTCAAGTCGACGACGCAGATAGAACAGCTGAGATCCGCGCTCCGTTCGAAGAAAGGTGTGTACCTCATCGATAATCAGGACATAAACATGTTTTAAAAAATATTTATTTTCCGGATTTTGGCTGCCCAAAAGGACATCTAACGACTCTGGAGTGAGGATCAAAAGGTGGGGTTTTGCGTCTTGTAGAGTTTTTCCATCCCCTGTGCGAATTCCCGATTTTAGCCCTAACTGTTTATACAGAGGTTGAATCCTCCGATGCATATCCAAAGCTAATGCACGTGTGGGGACGATGTAAAGGATAGTGAAGTGGCCAGGATGGGTCATCAGTCGCTCTGTTGCAGGAGCCAATACCGCTTCTGTTTTCCCCAACCCCGTACCGGCTTGGAGTATGACATCTCTTTTTTCAAGAACCGGTTGGATGAGCGCTTTTTGTGCAGCAGTTAAAGAAGCAAATCTCCCGAAAAAGGGACGATATGTGTTAGGAAGCTGTTCTAATGCAGATAATGTCGAGTTGATTGATCAACGCCTTTAGTTTGAATCTCGTTTCTTGGCTGTTCAGTTTTTCGAGCAGGACTCTCATTTGTTGTTTGATTTCCAAAGTTTTAGCTGCAATGTCGATTTGGTAAGCCTCCGCGTAGAGATTGATGAGACGATCCTGCAGAAATTCCCAGCGGGCTAAGGAGGAATCCTGCAGTCGGATGATCTGCAAACTCTTCCAGGCATCAAAGTGATTTTGGGGAAATTGCGGCGCTTCACCGCCATATTCCTCACAGCGCACTTTATCGAAAAAAGCTTCTGTGAAAGCGAACACAGGGTATACAAAGCCGCCATGTTGGAAAAACTGGCTGAGAATTTCATAGCTCTTGATTCGGGCACTGAGACGCCCTTGTGCTATCGATTCTGCCTCGTCGAAAAACAACACCAATCCCTTGTAGCCCATAGCATTGAGGAGCTTACCTAAAGATTGGACCATTTGGACGTGTGGGGCATTGCCGCGAATAGTCAGCGCTTGCTCTCGGTATCCCCCTACCTCCCTAGCCTTCAAAATTTGTTTTAGATGAGCGAGGGGCAAATTATGACCCATTAATGCCTGTTCTAACCAATGGCCGAAGTCTTTGGGATTTAGCCCGTTCTTCCCTCCTCCTCTTTTGATAGGCAGCTTATTTTTAGAAAGCATGGCTTGCAAAATCATGCGAAAACGATGAGGCATATCATCCAACACCTCTAATGAACTTTTTCCCCATGCTTCAACAAACGACTCTCCGGTCGGCAAAGAGAGATTCTTCATTAAAGATTGATACACAACCGAAAATTGATAAAAAGGTACCTCTCTTACATCTAGCTGAACCAAGCTTGCTGCATATCCTTGAGATAGTGCTTGCCTTTGTAAATAGTTCAAGTTATGGGATTTTCCCTGCCCATACGAACCACAAATGCACAAATGACTCGACTGCCCCTTCTCTAAAGCTTCAAGCCCCTTTGAAAAGTTTTGGATGATGACCTCATCCTCCATTGTTAAACGATCTACCGCGACCGGGTCAAAGAGCCCGGCTCTTAACCGTTCAATCGCTCGTCGTACAGGAAAAATTCCCATCTTATGTATCCCACGCAGGCTCGAGCTTCTGCGTTTTTTCTAGTTCCATTTCCTTGTGGCTGGCGAGTAGATTTTCGGTGAGATTAAAATCTTGTTGAGCATGCCCCTGTTCCGCCATATCTAGGAAACGGATCATCTGCTTGATGAATAGGCGCACTTCACTCAAAATCCCCATTTCCTCTTGTTTTTTGCACATATCTGCAATCAAATTCTCAGATACCGTGTCCCGAGCCTCCCAACGATAGGAGATTTCGTGGATTTTTCGTAAACAGATGCCGAGATCAATCAATTCTTGCCGCTTGAGCGGCGTTTTATGCAAATCAATGAGCGTGCCACGGTAGTTCAGGGCCTCAGAATCCCCAACCGAACGGATGCGGCTCCAGAGCGCGTCATAGGATTTAAATCCTTTTTCCGACAAAAGCACGTCAGGAATGAGAGAAAAAAACAGCTGCAAATATTCAGAATGTTCGGCGTTATCCATCAACAAGCGAATGTTCTCGTAGGCTGCGCTGCGAATGGAAGTCCCTTGCACCAACACCGTCTCTAGCTCATCTAAGAGGATAATCAATCCCTTATGGCCCGTGAGTTTCAAAAAGGAGATCAATGACTGCAAAAACGTCTTAGCTGTAGATTTATTCAAAACTTCAAAGATGTGAAACTTTGTCAGATTTTTTTTGGGGATTTTTTTCCCTTCCAACCACTGATACAACAGCTCTTGTTTCGTTACTGTCTCTTCTGGTAGCTCATTTTCAACAGGCGGGCGTAAAAGTCCCATCAGAGCATTGACAAAGTTGATATCCAACTTGGGCACTTGGCGCAAAGACTGAAAGAAAGTTTCGCGATCAACGTCTACTCTTTTTTGTTTTTCGACCCACTGCTGCACTAACGACCGGATGCCAACTCCCTCAAATCGCCCCCGCAGTTGCAAAACGATCTCTTGGTAGATGAGCTCGAACTTGTGGATAGGAATGTCGCGTGTTAAAACAACAAAAGAGGATGCAAACTGTTTTTGCAGTGCGAGCTGGCGGATCACCGACATAAAATGGGTCTTCCCATCTCCATAATCGCCGTTGATAAATCGAACCTTGCCTCCGCCCTCCGCAATGAATCCATCCAAATCTTCTTCGACGAATCGCAACCAGTTTTGGCGCCCGACAGTGAAAAACGCCACATACTCTGTGGGGACAAGCCCCTTTCTCAAGCTCTCTATGATGGCTCTTGCTTGGAATGGTTTCAGCTGTTCAATATCTTCTTTTGTAATCATATTAGCCCTTTACGAAGGAAGCGTGAGAAAGGTGCCGTTTTTCCCCCATTTGATCGATGAGCCACAGCGACTTAATTCTTCCAGGAGCTAACCGGATGCAATATCCGCCAACTGTCGAAGAAACGTCCGAAGTAAAAAAGCGCCAGAGATCGACAGCAAACTGCTCAATGCTATAGCCTTTAAACTTTGCCTTGTCCATATTTTGTAAAAAAGCCTTACTCTGCAGCGACCAAACATAATCAGTGTACAATTGATGAATAGAAACCGCATCCCCAATCCCCTGCTTCTCTTTTTTTACGATCTCTTGATAGCATGAAAATAAAGAATCAATGAATGGCTGTGGTTCAAAAACAGAGTCGTACAGCTTCCGTTTGAGGTTCAAAGCGGCAGACACAATGCGTTTTGGATCGAACGATTTGATCGTGAGCTCACCTAGCTTTGTCAGTCTTGTAGCAAAATTTACCTCGCCTTCAATCCCCTTCAGCACAAAAAATCGAGGCAGGTCGATCTCCATAGGAAGTCCCGCTTTCTCTGCGGCTTGCATCAAACCATTCTTAAATTCCGACTTATACTGTTCTATCTGTTCGTCCGCGTACACCTGCAACTGAGAGAAAATCGATGCGCAGCCTTCAAGACTTGCGTCCTCTAATACAACGCTTGCCTGCTTGCTTTTTAACAGCTCATCCAATTGAAAAAAGTCATTCTTTTCAATGCACTGGATGCATTTTTTGATAAAATCGGAGCTTTTTTGCCGCCGATTTAGCTCCTGCTGAAATGGCTTTACAATCTCTCCGAGATGATGCTTGGCATCTTCTACATTTGTTGACTGTTCCAATAAGGTCATACGCACTCGCCCTTTTATTAAGGGGACGAGCGTAGCCAACAATGGAAATAGCATTCAACAGAAATGTTTGGACTGAAATCCCCTTGCCCTTTCTATCCAAATCGTGACCTGGGTAAGGGTGCTTTTTAAAGAATGGATCACGGGAGAGTGTAAATAGCTTGCGAAAATCATTGCTCAATGCATATCGGAATTCCTCCATTTTTAACAGGGAATTTAGTGCATTTTGTTACCATACTTTCACGATCGCTTTGCATATGCATCTTGGGGGATGCAACCCCAAAAAATCGCATCGGACACCAAGGACACTCAATCAAGCGTTCAACCTAGGCAACAGATTTTCATATTGTTTAATGGCGCCCGTGGTCTAACATTGATCACTCAGGACTCACAACCTACTGGTTTCCGAATCCAAGTCTGACATGCTCTGCGAAAATATTTGGCTTCTCTAGACAAAAAACTCCACTTACCCTATACCATCTTGATTACCGGTCGTACTGCCGGGTGGTTTCATGCAAATATTTACTCTGGCTGAGGTGGCTTTATGGCTCAACCTCCCGGTTATTCTTTCGCGTCTCCCTGTTCAGAGCGTCGTTACAGACAGTCGTGAAGTTCAGGGTGGTGAGCTCTTCGTTGCTCTTAAAGGTGAGCGCACGGATGGACATACATTCTTGGAAGAAGTTGCTAGTAAGGGGGCAATTGCCGCCTTAGTTGCAAACGACTATCAAGATTCGGATTATGGTCTTACGCTCATTCGAGTCCCAGATGTTTTAGCCGCTCTACAAGAGATGGCTAAAAAGCGATTAAGCGGAGTACAACCTAAAATCATTGGAGTGACGGGGTCTGTCGGAAAAACAACGACGAAGGAGTTCATAGCAACGTTGCTTTCAAAACGTTATCGCGTTGGAAAATCTCCTGGGAATGCCAATTCTCAAGTGGGTGTTCCCAAGACCATTCTCAATATTAGAGGGGACGAAGAAGTTCTAGTTCTAGAAATGGGAATGACCGAAGCTGGACAGATCTCTAGATTGATAGAGATGGCCCCTCCAGATATCGCGGTCATTACTACCATTGGTCATGCGCATATGGAATTTTTCCCCGAAGGCATGGAGGGCATAGCAGCTGCTAAAGCGGAGATTTATGCACATCCTTTAACGCAATGGGGAGTTGCTAATATTCGGACCAAGGAATTTCCTAGTGTTCTTGCAAGCGGGTGCTGTCAAAAGCTCTTTGTAGGCACGGTCTCTGAGTCTGATTGGAAGTTTTCGATGGAAGAAGAGGGGATAAGGCTAGAAACAAAACAAGGTATATCTCCTTGTATTCAGTTGCCTTTTTCTGCCAGTCATTTAGTTGAAGACTTCGCTCTTGCTGCTGCTGTAGCGAGTTTGTTCGGAATAAGTTTTGAAGAGATTGCTAGTCAATCCAAGGAATTAGCTACCTATAAAAACCGTTATGAGATCCTTAACAAAGAAGGCGTATTGTTTCTCAATGATTCCTATAATGCGAGCCCAGAATCTATGTGTGCAGCTCTTGATAACTTGCCGACTAGACATGGTAAAGTGATAGGGGTCTTTGGCGAGATGAAAGAGTTGGGAAGAAGTTCCGTGGAGGCACATCGTAAAGTAGCTTTGCATGCACTGGATAAAATTGATTATTTACTTTGTTTTGGAAAGGGGTGTATTCCGATGGTTGAGGTGTTTAGCTCCTTCAGTAAGTCTGTGGAATTGTTTCGAGATTTTACCCTTTTAAAGAGACGAGTGTACGAATTGGCGGAAGAAGGAGATCTTGTCCTGCTTAAGGGAGCGAATTCCTGCCAACTTTGGAAGGTGCTTGACCACGAGGAGAGTGTTGTATGATACCCCTTTTTCTGCATTTCATCGCACTGCATTTTTCCCTAAAGGTACCCGCTGTATTTTTTTATGCATCTACACGAATGATGCTGGCTGCTCTTACGGCTGGGTGTTTCACTATTTTTTTTGGACCAAGGTTCATTCAGAAATTGTATGCGTTAAAAATGGGGCAATCCATTCGTGTAGCTGATTGTCCGGGATTGGCCCAGTTACATGAGAAGAAAAAGGATACTCCCACGATGGGAGGTATTCTTATTCTCTCTTCCATGTTGACGAGTCTTATCTTATGGATGGATTTAAGCTCGGTGTTTACGGTGATCTTGGCTATTACGACGATTTGGCTGGGATTGATCGGCGGCACGGATGATTATTTAAAGCTCAAACATAAAAATTCTAAGGGATTGAGTGCTAGACGTAAAATGATCTTCCAGACGTTATTTGCAGTGTTTCTTTCTTTATACCTATACTGCCCGATGGTGACTAAAACGGTCGCTTTTGAAGATCTTTTTGTGTCCCCAACGGCCAAGGAACACGTGATTGAAGATGCGCAGGATGTAATGCAGCAGCGCTCTTTACAGCAATATAGTGGGCAGTATTACTTTCCCTTCCTAAAAGACCCTCTTTTTGTGTTGAGTGGTACAGGATTATTTGTTGCCTTCGTCATTACTTGGTTTACTGTAACCGGGGCTTCAAATGCGGTCAATTTGACAGATGGTCTGGATGGCCTTGCAGCAGGATGTCTTGTCATGGTCAGTGTTGTGTTGGGCATTTTCGGGTTTTTTTCTAACAATATTGAGATGGCGCGCTATCTCAATATTCTTTACATAGAAGGCAGTGGAGAGATCGCAGTGTATCTATTTGCCATGGCAGGGGCTTGCTTAGGATTTCTCTGGTATAACGGTTATCCTGCGCAAGTGATCATGGGAGATACGGGGTCTTTAGCCCTTGGAGGAATTCTAGGGGTTTCTGCAGTATTGATGCGGCGAGAGTTATTATTAGCGCTCATTGGTGGTATCTTTGTTATTGAGACACTCTCTGTGATTTTACAAGTGGGTAGCTATAAGCTCCGTAATCGTAAACGTATTTTTCTTTGTACTCCTATTCATCACCATTTTGAATATAAAGGGTGGCCTGAGACGAAAGTGGTCATCCGTTTTTGGATCGTGGGCTTTCTTTTTGTCATGATCGGTCTTGCCTCTCTTAAGTTTCAGTAACCTCTTTTGAGACTAAGGCTTTGTCGATTTTGGGGGGTATTTTGATCGTTTTTCGGCTCTTTTTTTAGGGTAATATACGGATGTTGATATAACCCAAAAAAAAAAGAGTTGAAAAGAGTCTTAAAAGAACCCGAAAATCGACGGAAGCTTAATTTCGAAAGAGGTCTAGTAAGAAAACTATGCAAACAGCACTTGTTCTTGGCCTTGGAGTGAGCGGAAAAGCTGCCTGCCAATTACTGCTTAAGAAAGGGTATCATGTCATTGCTGTAGATGATCGTATGCAGCAGTGCCCGGAGGTCGAAGCTTTAGGGGTACGCGTGTTTAATACGCAACATATTGTAGATCTTGATGCTTTGGACCTTGTTGTCTCGTCTCCAGGAATTGCGCCAACGCACCCCATCTATCAACAGGCAATTTTAAAGCATATTCCAGTCATGGGAGAAGCTCAGTTAGGACTTAAAGAATTATCTCAGCCATGCATTGGTATTACTGGAACTAATGGAAAAACGACAGTGACCTCTATGGTGACACATATTCTTCATCATGCGCAACATAAGGCTAGATCGTTGGGTAATATTGGCGAATCTCTTTGTCTTTACGCTCTTTCTCCTAAGATAGATGAGATTCTTGTGATTGAACTCAGTTCGTACCAGCTGGAAACCATGAATGGGGAGATGCTAGATACTGCAGTGATATTGAATATCACGCCAGACCATCTTGATCGTTATGGTAGGATGAAAGACTATGCTAAAGCAAAATGGAATATCCAGCATTGCTTGAAAAAAGAGGCACCTCTTATTGTTTATGATAAGGTATTAGAAGAGTGGAAAGAATTCCAGGAGATCGAGAGAGTAATTGCTTATACGTACCCCTCTCTCGTAGTTAATTTACCTGAAGAGTATACAAGAAATGGACGCCATGATGGGAATAATTTACTCGCCGCTTGGCTTCTGGTAAAAAAATTTGGCGTTACAGAAGAGCAATTTATAGGTGCATTGAAAGAGTTTAAAAAGCCTTCTCATCGTATTGAATATGTGGCAACCATTGGCGGTGTGCAGTATTTTGATGATAGCAAGGGTACAAATCTTGATGCTGTTGCTCGCGCTGTGGAAGCCATGAATGGGCCTGTTTGGCTGATTGCTGGTGGAGTGGATAAAGGGGCATCCTATGCCTTTTGGAAGGAAGCATTCAAGGATAGGGTAGTGAAAATTTTTGCTTTGGGAGAGGCCAAAGAGAAAATCTCTAGAGAAGTTGGTGTGTTTTGTGAGGTGGAAGAGGTGGAATCGTTAGAGCAGGCTATAAGGAGAGCTACCCGGGAAGCTGCATCTGGCAGTAATGTCCTTCTTTCCCCTGGCTGTTCAAGTTTTGATATGTTTATTGATTATGCCCATCGAGGCGATGAATTCCAGCGTATTGTAAGAAGCATAGAAGAAGAAAGGAGGAAAGAAATTATATGAATCGAAGAGATATTATCATTATTGCAGTACTTATTAATGCCGGTTTGCTCGTTGTGCTGTTTACCAGTGCACTAAAGTCAGATCGCAATGAGCCTACACTGGCTATGCAGACAGAAGAGTTGCTCCCATCATCGCATCATGCGACCTCGTTTGCTCCGAACCAGCATGTGCGTGGGGATGAAGTGGATCAGGTGTTGAGTCAATTTGCCATAGAACCTGTGGCTCCAGCAGAACAAACTCCTTTGGCTACGCCCGTTTTACAACCAACGCAAACAGAATCTCAAACCTTGCAGTCGATCCCAAGTTTTCTAGAAGAAGCCCAAGGATTTACCGCGCGACCCACGCAGTCAGTGGCTCCTACGCGTCAAGAAACTGCAACGCCCACTTTTAAAGAAATACGGGTGAAAAAAGGAGATGTTTTGCAGAAAATTGCCCGCGCGCATCACACGACGGTTCAAGAAATTATGCGTAGTAATAAACTCTCTTCTACACAACTGAAAATTGGACAAGTTCTCAAAATTCCTAATAAAGGATCCTCGGAGATGGTTTCCTCTGGTGCAAGTTCAGGAGAGGTGCGTTACTATGTCGTTAAAAATGGCGATAATCCTTGGACAATAGCTGTGAAGAATCAAAT
The DNA here is from genome assembly GCA_018333475.1 of Simkania sp. Classification (GTDB taxonomy): domain Bacteria; phylum Chlamydiota; class Chlamydiia; order Chlamydiales; family Rhabdochlamydiaceae; genus JAGXTH01. Next base: position 51,083 of record JAGXTH010000021.1, read on the forward strand.
GAAAGTTGAAGAGTTGCTCAAACTCAACGGTCTTAACGAGGAAAAAGCACGGAAACTCAAAGCAGGGGACCAACTGCGGATCAGATAATTTGTGAACCGTCTTGGATTAACGTTTTTTATTCTCGTAGCACTGCTTGTCGCTGTTGGACTCATTATGGTGTTTAACACGACAGCGGCTGAAGCACTCGATCGTTTACAGGATCGTGGCACGCATTATGCTTTGATTAAGCAAATTACGTATGCAGGAATGGGAGGGATAGGAGCTTGGGGCCTTTGGGTCTTGGGATATCGTACGATTCTCAATTTCAGCGGTTTTTTTCTCGGTTTTTTTACTTTACTTCTGATTCTTGTGTTTGTGCCTGGGATTGGGCAACAAATCAACGGAGCCTATCGGTGGCTTTCTTTATTTGGACACTCTTTTCAACCTTCGGAGTTTGTCAAATATCTTATTCCTATCTACTACATCCAGGCCATCACATCACATCAAAAGCCTATTAAGATGAAGGAATTTCTCGTTTTGCTGGCAACGCTTGCTGTTCCTATGAGCCTGATTTTGATCGAACCTGATAATGGTACGGTAGCTATCATTTTTAGTGCCCTTGTTGTTCTTTTCATTCTTACTAGAATACGATGGGTCTACTGGGCTCTCCCCTTAATGATTTTGATGTGTTCTGGAGCTGTTGTGGCTTCAAGAATGCCTCATGTATCAGATCGTATTAGGATTTATCTACATCCAGAGCTTGATCTTAGGGGAAAGGGGCATCAACCCTACCAAGCTAAAATTGCTACAGGATCTGGGGGGCTGACTGGAAGAGGACTTGGAGAGAGTTTGCAAAAACTCAATTATCTGCCCGAAGCGCGTAGCGATTATATCGCAGCTATCTTTGCTGAAGAGTTTGGATTTCTTGGAGTGATCGGATTAATTTGTATTTATATGTTACTAGGTTTTGTTGGATTCATGATGGCAATACGCGCTCCTGACCGAGAAGGAGTATTGCTCATAGCAATCTTGACTTACTTAATTTGTTTTCAAGCTTTTTTGAATCTTGGTGTAGTTTCAGGGTTGCTTCCAAGTAAAGGAACCAATTTGCCATTTTTTAGTCAGGGTGGTTCATCACTACTTGCCAATTTTATGGTCGTTTCGATTATTCTGAATGTCGCAAAATCGACTGTTAGGAGAGGCAATGCATCCATCATACAAGCGTAAGATTGTCTTTGCCGTAGGCGGTACTGGCGGACACCTGTTTCCAGCACAGGCATTAGCAAGAGAGTTGCGTAGCAATCAACTCGTTACACAGGTTCTTTTTATGGGGACGGGTTTGTCGAATAGTCGATATTTTTGCTCTCGAGAGTTCCCTTCAATCGATATTGAGAGTTCCGCTATTTTTGGTAAGCGGCTCACACACTTGTTCCCAGCTCTAAAGAAATTACTCAAGGGAACTTGGAAGAGTGCTAGACATCTAAAAAAAGAAAAACCAGAAATAGTCGTCGGTTTTGGGAGTTTTCATGCTTTTCCAGTTCTTCTTGGAGCCCTGATCAATCGCATTCCTATAGTCCTTTTTGAGTCCAACGTCATCCCGGGTAAAGTCGTACGGTATTTCTCTCGATTTGCAAAAGTGACAGCGGTGTATTTCAAGGAAGCAGGAGCGCACTTGAAGGGCGCTGTCGTTGAAACGGAAATGCCTATTTGGGATCGGGATCGCCTTGGTGACTCAAATCGTGAGGAGGCTGCAAAATACTTTGGATTACGCCCAGATCTTACAACATTGCTCGTCTTTGGAGGATCTCAGGGGGCGCGATCGATCAATCGACTATTCTGTGAAACAATGCAAGAATGGCCAGGTCGACCCTCATTTCAGGTGATTCATCTTACGGGGGATGTTGCCAGTTGCCATGACGCTTTATTGTGTTATCGGAAATTGGGAATCCCAGCCTTAGTTAAGGTATTCGAAGATAGAATGCCTTTGGCGTGGCGTATGGCGGATTTAGCACTTTGTAGATCAGGAGCTGCTACGATGGCTGAGTTGCTAGCGTATCGAGTTCCTTCCGTTTTAATACCATATCCTCATGCAGCCGATAATCATCAGATGCACAATGCTCAGGTATTTGTAAGGGAAATCGGAGGATCAATACTTCTTCCTGAAAGTTATCTAACTGTTGCGAACCTTTTGAAGGAACTTCAGGAGCTCATGAAAAATCGTGAAACATTATTGAAGAAAATGCGCGATTCTATTGTTAATTTTCAAGAGCAGTCCAATAGACGTGCATTTCCTGTTATTCTCAAGGAGCTTTTGGATAAAACATGCATTACCATTTCATCGCCATAGGTGGCATAGGTATGAGTGCGCTTGCGCGCATTGTACTTTCAAGAGGTTTTCCTGTAAGTGGAAGCGATCATCAAAGCAGTGCTATTACAGAAAGCCTTACTAAAGAAGGAGCTTATATTTCTATCGGGTATACTGCTGAAAATCTTCCAGAAGGGGCGATAGTTGTCTACAGCACAGCCGTTTTAAACAATAACCCAGAATTGTTGGCAGCTAAAGAACGGGGATTCACGATCATTCATCGCTCAGAGCTGCTAAGGCGGTTAATACAAGGAAAAAAGGGATTACTTGTTGCTGGTACGCATGGAAAAACAACGACCTCTTCTTTATTAACGCATGTTCTTCACGAATGTGGTATGGCTCCTTCATATGCGATTGGTGGAATGATTCATTCTCTTGGGAATAATGGTGGGGAAGGCTTTGGAGACTACTTTATTGCAGAAGCATGCGAAAGTGATGGAACGTTTCTCGACTACCCAGGTTTTGGCGGGATCATCACGAATATTGATAAGGATCATCTCGATTATTGGAAAACTGAAGAGGCTTTGGTCCAAGGTTTTCGGACGTTTATAGAAGGGATAACATCTAAGCAGCATATTTTATTTTGTGCTGATGATGAAAGATTATCTAGGATGTCCCCACAAGGTATTTCCTATGGATTTAGTCGAAGGGCTATGGCACGCATTAGCCAGTATTCTCAACAAGGATGGACTCTTTTTTTTGATCTTGAATTTCAGGGTCGTACATTCAAAGATATCGAGGTTACGCTCATTGGTAGACACAATGTTCTTAATAGTAGTGCAGTGTTTGTTTTAGGTTTACAATTAGGAATATCTGAAACCTCTTTGCGTTCAGCCCTAAAAAGTTTTTGCGGAGTTGGAAGAAGGGTGGAGAAGAGAGGAGACGCAGGTGGAGTGACGATTTTTGATGACTATGGACATCATCCTGCTGAAATAGTGACGACGTTAGAGGCAATAAAAACCGCTATTGGAAAGCGTCGGTTGATCGCTGTATTTCAACCTCACCGCTATACGAGGACACGAGATTGTCTAGAGGGGTTTTCCGAAGCTTTTGTGCATGCTGACCTAATGTGTTTAACAGATATTTATTCAGCAGGAGAATTGCCCATCTCAGGGATCAATGTGGAAACACTTTTGGAGACAATACGATTGAAGCAAAGAGGGGAAGTTCTCTATATGCCACGTAAAAACATCTCTATTCAAATAAGGGGAATCCTTAAACAGGGAGATGTAGTTGTAACCATTGGAGCGGGAGACATCACAAAAGTGGGAGCTGAATTGCTTGAACAATTGCAAGAAACCATTGCAACGGTTAGTTAATCTAGGCAATATGCCTTCAAAAAAATAATTCCTAAGGAAAAGTCTTGATAAAGGTAATAAAAATAATCCGTTCTTATGGAATTGATGCGCCTAATGTCGTTCGGAATCTTTTCTTGTTTTCTCTAGTTGCGATGATTTTTGTGGCAGTATCATTTCAAATTGACAAGGCATTTTGGTTTTGGGCTGTGTTTCTTTATTCGAGTTGTCTGGCTCTTTGCTTATTCTGTGCAGGATGTTGGATGCTCTACGGCATCGTGATTGTCAAGCCTAAGATCGTTGCACGGTTAATTGATGAGCTGGATTTAAAGGGAAATGAAAAAATCCTTGATGTTGGATGTGGGAGAGGGATATTTCTCATAGAAATGGCAAAACACCTTCCTAATGGACAGGCTTGTGCCATCGATCTTTGGTTTTTGAAGGATCAATCCGGGAATGCGATCGAAAAGGCATTAGCTAACGCTCGAGCTGAGCAGTTAAACGATCGAATTGAAGTTCAAACAGCAGATATGCAGTCTCTTCCTTATTCTAATGAGACATTTGACGTGGTAGTTTCTAGTCTTTCCATTCATAACATTCCAAGTATTCACGGGAGAAATAAAGCTTTAGGTGAGATTCTGCGTGTTTTAAAACGTGGAGGAAGGTTTGTAGTCCTCGATATTCAACATGTGAAACAGTATGCAGCATTCATCAACCAGACAAAAGAGGCTGAGGTCACTTGCTCTCCCTGTATCTATCGTTATTGTCCTCCGTTGAGAATCCTAAGGGGAAGAAAAAATACAGATAGTCTTTAAATATTAGAGCTCTTTCGAAACTAAGCTTCATTCGATTTTGAGGTGTTTTTGAGTCTCTTTTCCTTGGGGTAATATTAACATTCGTATATTACCCCAAGGAAAAGAGACTCAAAAACACCTCAAAATCGAATGAAGCTTAGTTTCGAAAGAGCTCTATTATGAAAAAATCACACCCCTCAAAAGTCTCCTTTATCAAAGCAGCCTATTGGATTACGGGTTCTGTGATAGCAGTAGCCACCATTGGATATACTTTAGTGAATAAAATTGTGACTGCAAGACGGGATCTAGACCAGGATCCAAGACAACGAATTGTAAGAATTATCCAGACAGGGCCTCAAAAAGAAGCGTTAAGCACTTTATATCTTTCAGAACTCATGCAGCTTTCCATAGATCGTCCCTTTACAATGCGTTCTTTTAATCTAAAACTTGCAGAAAAACGGTTGCGTAGTTCTCCAGTTGTGCAGGATGTAAAAATTTTTTTCGATGGTCCAGGAACTGTTGCGGTGGATTATGAAGTAAGACAGCCCTCTGCATGGCTGTATGATTTTGTTAATATAGGTGTTGATATCAGTGGCGTCCCTTTTCCTATTTATCCATTTTACTCCCCCAAAAAACTGCCAGAGATTTACTTAGGGGAACCTTTACAGCTCATATGGAATCGGCCGATTGATCACCCAAAAATGCAGCTTAGTTTGTCTCTATTAGAGATGTTAGCTCCTGCGCCTTTTTTGATTAAAAGAATCGATGTTGGAGGGGCATTTGCAGAAAGCTATGGGAAAAAACAGATTGTGCTTATCATCGAGGAACAATTCAAAATCTCTTATCAGGACAGGGAAATTCTATGTATTCTGCCTAGAATCCTTCGATTGAGCACAAAGGAATATCGGCAGGAACTTGGAAACTATCTCGTATTACGAGATGAGTTGTCATCATCCTTTGATCCGACACTAGCGGATTTCGATAGAGAAGAAAGAATTGCGCGTTTGCCTGAACAAGTCATCGATTTGAGGATAGCAGGCATGGCTTTTTTGAAATAAAAAACGCAGGGGTCATGCCCGATGCTAGAGAAATAAGAGGGATTGCAGAGAAATTAGTTGTTTTAAAACTGATTGCATGTGCCAATATTCTTCCTAGCGTTGAGGCGATTGTTTATGAAAGGAAGTATTTCCTAAGCTAGACATTCAAAAATTTTGAAGAAGTTTACGCGTAGATATGGGAAACTCCGAGTGTTTAGAATGGCTCGAAGAATCGACAAAATGATTTTCTAAATATTGGGTTGAATGATATTTTTTTACCGCAAAGAGGCATAACACCACTACTTTTATGAAAGAATTTATTGTATATCTCATTAAAAATTTAGTCGAAGATCCTGCAGATGTAGCTGTTGAAGTTATAGAAAAAGAGCAGGGAATGTTTGTAGAAGTTCGTGTCGCAAATAAAGACATTGCAAGGGTCGTTGGCAAGCAAGGTCGCACGATTAATGCTTTGCGTACGATTGCAATGACTGTAGGGGCTCGTTTTGGTCGAAGAGTTCGACTGGAGCTCTTGAGTGATCCTATCTCTAAACTGGTTGCTCCTGAATTGGTTACAGAAGAAAAAGGGGATTCCGTATGAACCTAGTTCTGGAGGAGAAAAATGGGCATGCGATTCTTCGATTGGAAGGGAGAGTAGATGCGACGTCTGCTCCCTTGCTAGAAGAAAAAATTGATGAGTTGACTCACAAGGGCAACACTAAGTTACTTATTGATTTTACTCAGGTGGAGTATTTGAGTAGCGCTGGTATAAGATTCCTTCTTGCAGCGACCAAACGCTATAAATCTTCTGGAGGTATGCTTGTGATTTCTTCAGTAGGAGACGATGTGATGGAAATCATAAAAATGGCTGGATTTGAAAAGATTCTTAGGATTTTTTCCAATGAAGAAAAGGCCTTGAAAGCATTGGTAGCGTGATGGTGTGAGAAAGCGTGAATTCTCCCTTTTTTTGTGAAGAAAATGATAGTGGAGCCCTTGGCGTTATCCCTGCCCCTTTGAAAAAACGGTTAGGAGAGGCGAAGCGCAAGAAAAAAGTTCTCGTCATAGCAGGTCCAACTGCTGTGGGCAAGACTGCCGTATCATTACGGCTTGCAGAAATGCTTGGCGGACAGATCATTTCAGCAGATTCAATGCAAGTCTATCGAGGCATGGATATTGGAACAGCCAAGGTTTCCTTAGAAGAAAGGGCTCGCATTCCTCATTATCTTATCGATATTCGTAATATCAATGAGTCGTTCAACGTAGCACAGTTTTGTAATGAAGCTCATCGTGCGCTGCGGTTGATCCTTCAAGAAGGAGCAGCGCCTCTTGTTGTCGGAGGAACTGGTTTTTACATACGAGCTTTCATTTATGGGCCTCCTAGTGGCCCTCCCTCGGTACCTGGGGTACGTCAGAAAATCGAAATGGAGTTGGATCAGCTGGGGCCGGTTGCACTCTATGACAAACTAAAGACTCTGGATCCAGATTATGCATCTAGGATTACCGCATTTGATCGACATAAAATCGTGCGTGGTCTTGAGATTATTTCGATCACAGGGCTCAAGGTGACGGAGTTTACAGCCTGTTCCCCGGAGCAGACTGAAGAATATGATTTTCGTTGCTGGTTCCTTTATAAGCCCTTAGAGGTGCTTTATAAAACGATTGAAGAGCGATGCGATACAATGATTGAGAAGGGGCTTTTAAGTGAAATAAAAGGTCTTATTGCTAAGGGTCTAAGAGGAAACACATCTGCAATTCAAGCGATTGGGTATCGGCAGTGCGTCGAATTTTTAGATTCTGCTCAAACTCCAGAAGATTGGGCGCTATGTCTTCGCGAGTTTAAAAAGGCATCGCGTCATTATGCCCGTAGGCAGTTTACCTGGTTTCGTAGAGAACCTCTTTTTCGTTGGCTGGATATGTCTACGAGATCTATAGAAGATGCAGCGGAAATGATAGCGCAAGATTTTGAAGTTAACTAATTTTTTTATACCCCTAGAATCTCTTCTCTTAAGATAAAACTGTTTATACAGCTGCAAGATCACCTCCTTAAACGTACAGAGAGCCACACTCTATTTTTTCTCTTGTACTTTAGCGTTCTTTATAGGTATCCTCTTCTGACCTGCCTGAAAAGATCGCTTGCATTATTGCAACCTCTTCGTTAGGGCTAACTTGTAGAGGGTTCAATAAAAGCCATGGACATAGACGAAAATATTTCTCAGACTAAGCAAGAAACACGAGCATCATCTTCAAAGCCTCCGCAAAAAGCACTTTCCGAGGCCGCACAAGGGGTTCTTAAGCAAATAGAGGCTCTCTCCACTTCAGAGGAAAAGATTCGAATAGCTTTGGAATTTATGAGAAATTCCTTATCTCAATCTGGAACTCCCCGTTTTAAGGATTTTTGGGATATACGCGGTCTTTGTCTGCCGCTGTTTAAAACAGCAATGAATCAAGTGCTTAGAACTGAGTTGTGGGCAGCATATATAGAAATTTCCATGGAAGCTAGACGGCTTAAGGAGATTTTAGATGAACAATCAGCTTTTGCTGTCGAACAAATCGAGCTAGCAATTGTGGCTTTAGAAAAAGATCTTACGGACTATGACCTGCTTATTCAAAATGTGACGCTACCTGACTTTGCTGAAAATAGCGTGACTATGCGCTCGCGTTGCGATATCTATGAAAACATGCAGAGAGAGCTCAATTTATTGAATGCTTTAGCTTCTCGCGTTAATTCATTACGTAAAGAAGTTATAAGAACAGATATGAGGATCAAGACACGTAGCAAGTTCTTTGATCGACTCTCAACCTTGGGCGATCATATATTCCCTCGTCGCAAGGAAATGATTAAGGAAATTTCTGAGCAGTTTGTTGCAGATGTAGACCACTTTGTGCAATCTCATTTCTCTCAGGAAGAAGACCGTAAAAGTCCTCCATTCTATGTGCTTCGCGAAGAAATCAAGGCTTTGCAAGGCGTTGCCAAAGAGCTAACTCTTAGTACGCATGCTTTCAATGTTACTCGAGAACAGCTAAGCCAATGTTGGGATCGTTTAAGAGAGAAAGACAAGAAGCGCAAAGAGGAAATGGCCCATAAGAGAGTAGCTTTCCAAGAAAATGCGCAACTGGTCAAAGAAAAGATTGCGGCATTAACTTCTTTGTTAGAAGGAGAGGGAATGACGTTAGATCAGGCCAGAATAGAGGCTCAAGGGATCTACGATTTTATGCGAACAGTGGAACTCGGTAAGGAAGATATCAACAGTCTTAAAGATGAAGTGCGTGCTCTACTGCATCCATTGGAAAATAAAATCAAATCAGAAGAGACGGAGCGCTTAAGGGTCTTAGAAGAGCAAGTAAGGCTTAAACAAGAGAGAATTAACAGCCTTTTTGAGCAGATGCAGCAGCTGGAGTCTCTCATTGCAACACAAGATATGCAAATCTCCCTTGCTAAAAAAGCAGAGATTGAGGATTTGTTTGTTAAAGAGAGTCCGGGGCGACATGAGAGGATGCGTTTTGATACGATGCAGCGTCGTATCAAGGATCAAATTGCAGATAAAAGAGCCGCATCATTGCTTAATCTCTCAGCAAAAGGTCAGCAAGCCCTTGAAGAGTTAAAAAATGCTCTGAAGGAACGTGTTGAGATGCGGGAGGAGATTCGACAGAATCTTGAAAATTACCGTAAATCATTGGGAAGTTCTGGATTTGACTTTGAAAAAGCTATGGCAGTTCGAGAGATTATCGACAGGGAAAAAGAGCGTTTAGCCAAGTTAAATACTTCGATACAGGATCTCGAAGAGAAAATTCATGAGTTTGAGGAGTGAGTATTCAAAAAGAGTCCATTTCTTCGATCTCGATCGAACGATCATCGAGCAAAACACGAGTGTTGCTTTCTGTCGTTACCTTTGCGATCGAGGTATCTTACCGCGTGTAGCTCTAATACAGTCCTTCTTAATAGGATGGCGGGCTAAGGTAATGCGCCATACCTTAGATGAGATGCACGCTGTGCTTTTCAAAAGGGTTCTTAAGGGTGTTCGACTGTCCGATCTTGAAAATGCAGTAGATGACTTTTTACGGTGTTTTTTATGGGCCTCTATATACCCGCCAGTATTTTCTATTCTTAGAAGGCAACAGCATCTAGGTGCTGTAGTAGTCATTATGTCTAGTTCTCCTACATTTCTTGTTCAAAAAATTGCAGATCAATTTGGTGTCGACCTGTGGATGGGTACTGAGTATGAAGTAGACGTGCATGGTCGTCTCATAGGAATAAAGCAATTTCTAGACGGGAGTAAAAAAGCGCAGGGCCTTCAGGGCCTTTCTAAGGAATATGGATGGCGGCTTGAGGAGACGAAAGCGTATTCCGACAGTTACCATGATTTACCCTTTTTACTTACTGCTGGAAATGCAGCTGCAGTCAATCCTGATCATCGTCTTCGTCTATTAGCACGGCAACGTCGATGGGAGATTTTGTGAAGCATATTGGATTTTTAGGAGGTACATTTGACCCGATCCATTTTGGTCACATTCACTTAGGTATTTCTTTACAGGAGGCGCATGGGCTTGATGAAGTCATTGTTTGCCCAACGGCATGCTCACCTCTAAAAAAATCTTTACCTAAAGATGGAAAGCATCGACTTGAGATGATTCGTTTGGCCATTACTGAAATTCCTCATTGGCATCTTCTTGACTGGGAGGTAAAACAGAGCCCTCCCTCGTATACAATTGATACGATTCGGTATCTTTTAAAGAATGTTTATCACCAGGGCGATGTGCAAATGCATCTTCTTATTGCTGAAGATGCATTGGATAATTTGATGAGATGGAAGGAGATTCAAGAGCTTTTGGAGATAGCCCCCCCCCTTATTGGGTGTCGCGACTCTTTAAGGCAACGACACGATTTTATTTTAAGTTCTAAGGTGCAAGCTGGAATAACTAATACTAAGGTATTGGAAATCAGTGCTACGGAAATCAGAGACCGGCTCAAAAAAGGACTTTACTGTGGCCACTTAGTACCGGCAAAAGTCCTAGACTACATTACTCTTCATCAATTATACTAACTGCCTATTTATGCTAAAAAACGACCAATCGCTGCTTGATGCGATAGCTCAGGCTATTTTTGACAAAAAGGGATCGAATATTCTAGCTCTCGATTTACGAGGGATTTCAGGACTTGTCGATTTTGTTGTGATTGCAGATGGAAATGTTGATCGACATGTGATTGCCATTGCTACTGCTGTGAAACAGGCCCTAGATGAATTGGGCATGAAACCTTTACATGTTGAAGGCTTACAAACCGGTGACTGGGTTGTTCTTGATTATATGCATGTGATGGTTCATCTCTTCATGCCAGGCTTGCGCGATAAATACCAGCTTGAAAAGCTATGGCGCGATGGAGAGATAGTGGACCTCCATATTGAGACCAGTCAAGTTTCTATGAGTTGAGGATATAGAGAAGAAAGAGGATCATTATGAATCAAAGACGACGCGTTGTAGTGACGGGGATGGGTATCGTCTCCTGCTTCGGTAATGATGTCGATCAATTCTATCAACAACTTCTTGAGGGAAAAAGCGGGGCAGTTCCTATCGAAGAATTCCCTTGTCAAGAGTACCCAACACGATTTGCAGCGCCAGTGCGCAATTTTGATCCAGGAGAGTACATGGACAAAAAACAAGCGCGTCGTGTGGATCGTTTCGTTAGCTATGCGGTAGTGGCAGGAAAGAAAGCTCTTGAATATGCAGCTCTTGATATTGCAACCCTAGACAAAGAACGTTGTGGAATTCTCATTGGCTCCGGTATGGGCGGCATGGGGATGTTCTCTGAAGGTGTTGAAACGCTGATCACTAAAGGATTTCGTAGGCTGACTCCTTTTTTTGTCCCTTATATCATCACCAATATCGCCGGTGCGATTCTCGCTATCGATCTTGGCTTTATGGGCCCCAATTATTCCATTTCCACAGCTTGTGCTACGGCTAGCCATTGTATATATTCTGCAGCCAAGCATATTCGTGATGGGGAAGCGGATCTGATGATTTGTGGCGGGTCAGAATCGCCAATCACTCCCATTGGATTAGCTGGGTTTGTTGCTTGCAAAGCTCTCTCTGAACGCAACGATGCTCCTGAAAAAGCATGTCGGCCTTGGGATAAGAATCGCGACGGGTTTGTCATGGGTGAAGGGGCCGGGGTTCTTGTACTAGAAAGCTTAGAACATGCTCAGGCTCGAGGTGCTACAATCCTTGCTGAATATTTGGGTGGTGCCATTTCTTGTGATGCCTTCCATATTACAAGTCCCTGGGAGGATGGTAGAGGTGTATCCGTTTGCATGGAGAATGCTATCCGAAATGCTGGAGTACACAAAGAACAGATTAATTACATCAATGCTCATGGAACTTCCACTCCGACAGGAGATTTATGTGAAGTACGCGCTGTAAAGCAGGTGTTCGGTGAGCATTCAAGTCAGTTGTTTATGAACGCTACGAAATCGATGACAGGGCACTGTTTAGGCGCGGCAGGGGGCGTTGAAGCTATTGCTACTCTTAAAGCGATCGAAACAGGTATGCTTCACCCTACGATTAATATAGACGATCCTGAAGAAGAGCTTACAGGTATTGATATTGTGGCTCATCATTCCAAACCTTGTAAGGTAAATATTGCAATGTCCAATTCCTTTGGATTTGGTGGACACAACTGTTCCTTGCTTTTTGCTCCTTATCGAGCAGTTCCAGCAGCATGATTGCGCTGATTGAATCTTTTGGGGTAATTCCTCTACAAAAAACAGAGGAAGGATGGAAAGTTTTTCTGATCCTTCACAAGGAAGGACATCATTGGGGGTTTCCAAAAGGGCGAAAACACCCAGGTGAAGAGCCTTTACAGGCGGCTCAAAGGGAACTCTTCGAAGAAACTGGCTTGAGTATCGTTAAACTCCTTTCCCCGGACCCTCTTGTTGAAGACTATAGTTTTCGGCAGCAACGGAAGCTTCGACGTAAAAGAGTATATTATTTTATTGCTGAAGTGGGTGGGGAAATCCGCTTACAGCCTGAAGAAATCCGTGAGGGAAAATGGTCCCTACTTTCTAAAGCTGCCGAAGTTCTTACTTTCTTGGAAGCTAGATCTATCTGTGATCACATTCTCAAATATTTAACTTGAATTGCTGTATTCGAGTCAGGCCAATTTTTTCAGGACTTTCTTGTGGATGATGTGGTATGATCGCCGTTTCGTTCTCAAATTAGGAGGAAACCATGTCGACCCTAACGCAGATTGAACAACGATACCCTATACAAAATTCTTGGTGCGCTCGTGATGCATTGATGATTGTGGCTGCGAGCCTTCTGATCTCGCTTTGTGCTCCTATCGCTATTCCCTTACCCTTCACACCAGTTCCTTTAGCTATTCAAGCTCAGGTATGCCTCTTTTTTGGAGTTTTGCTAGGTAGTAAGCGTATTGCACTTGCCGTGATGGGATTCCTTCTACAAGGAGCTTGTGGATTACCCGTATTTGCTAAGGGAGCTACTGGCTTAGCGTACCTTTTTGGTCCTACAGGGGGCTATTTATTGGGATATCTTTTGGGTGCTTTCATTACTGGATACCTTGTTGAGAAAAAAACAGGTGAACGCACAATGAGAAGCGTATTTTTAGCTATGGCAGCGGGGAATCTTGTTATCTTTGTATTAGGATGGTTGCAGCTGAGTCGCTTCATCGGCATGAATTCTGCGGTGATCCTGGGAGTTCTTCCTTTCTTACTAGGGGATTTTCTAAAACTTTGCTTTGCTGGACGCTTTCTTAAAACCTTAAAAATTTGTCGCTGAAATTACGTAGTCCGGCTGGCAGGGTTTGAGAAATAGAGTGGGGCTTGGGCGAATACACTGCAGCTCTTCTGATGCCTTCTACAGCAGCAGAGCATACTTTGAACATGCGGGTATAGAGCTGTGTTTTTTGTACTACATGGGCAGCAACCCGCTCCGTTTTACTTTTATTAGGCGAGGGATGCCAGCTAGCTTGAAAGTTGCATTTTTCTCCATTAGAAGGGGAACTATAAATCCTGGGAAGAATCCTTGAACTTTCTTTACTTACCTCATTGGCCATAGTACGTAGCTCTTGTATGGCAGGGCTAGATGGTGTGTTGACTCGCATAGACATATGTCTGCTCCTTAAGGGAAACGGTATTATATGTTTATTTACAACAACCCGCTATTTTTTGGCATGTTTCAAAATTCCATAACAATTAATTAATAAGATTTCAAAAAGATAAAAGTAGTGGGGCTCTATGCGTATTCAAAGTAGATGTTCACCTCGCGCCGAAGGCGGGAGGTGAACATCTACCTCACGAACCTCCGTTCCACACTAAAAATTCAGGTTTTTATGTCTGGTTTTTGCAAGCGGAGCATCTGAGCTATCGATTCAATTTTATTGTAGAGACTCGTATCTGTCTCCTGTTTCCACTGTTTCGGAGCTTTCGTAGATTTTTCGTGAACATAGGAATTAAGCATTTTGGCTACTTTACTCACAGTGGCCGGCATCGAAGGTTTAGAAACCTTATTAGCGGTTTTTGGAGGAATTTGGGAGAGGGGGTCTAAATCCATAGTGCTTCTTCTGTTTCTTTTATTTGCACTATAGCGGAGTTCATTTTAAATTGAAGAAATATGAAAACAGCTCTCTCTTACCTCGTTTATTGGTTTCTCAAAATCACACTTTCTCTGCGCTATAAGATTACGGTTCGCGGCTTGGAAGATGTACTCCAACAATTGCCCGATAAAAAAGGGTTATTGGTTTTACCTAACCACGTTGCTGAGATTGATCCAGTTTTGCTTATGCTAGCTTTGTGGTTTCGACTCCGTCCTAGGCCTATTGTTGTTGAGGACTTTTTTTATATGCGTGGGGTCCATTTTTTTATGGACGTCGTGGAAGCTCTTCCTTGTCCTAATATGGGGGTCACAGTAAACCAGTGGAAACTTAAAAAACTCAAGAAGTTGCAAGGGATTATCGTTAGTAAGCTCAAGGAGGGAGAGAGATTTCTCATTTACCCTTCAGGGAAACTTAAAGCAACTTCTCAGGAAATTCTTGGTGGAGCTTCATTTGTTCCAGCTATTTTAGCAGAAGTTCCCGATCTTCCTGTTTTAATGGTGCGTTCCACTGGACTTTGGGGTAGTCAGTTTTCTACAGCACTCACTGGTAAGGTGCCCGTTTTTTGGAAGATTTTAGTACGTGGTATCAAGACAGGTTTTAAGAACTTAATCTTTTTCTCTCCAAGAAGACATGTCCTTATCGAATGTCAACTAGCGCCAAGAGAATTCTATGCTTTAAAAGAACGACAAGCCATCAATCGGTTTCTTGAAGCGTGGTATAATGACGCAAATCATGGACAAGGGGATCAACTTACACTTGTTCCCTATTCGATGTGGAATCGAGAGCTGCCTCAGGTGTTTGCCCAACTAAAGAAGAAGGAGCACGCGGATACCGCTCTTCTTTCAGAAGAAAAAAGAAAGAAGATTTTTACACGCATTGCTGAATTATCAGGTTGTTTACCTGAAAATATTCGGCCAGAGCAAGAGTTGCTTCGAGACTTAGGTCTGGATTCCTTAGATATAGCACAATTGGTTGTTTTTCTTGATGAACGATTCCATGTCAAAGAGATATCTCCTACGGAACTCGAAAAGGTCTCTGATCTTATTACAGCTGTATTAAAAAGAGCTCATCAAGAGGTGAGCATAGAGGCATTGCCAGAGATCATTCGACCTCGTCTTAAAGCAGAGCCTCGCCGTCCTCTTCCGATGTCTCCAGAAGGAAAGACAGTGCCGGAGTCCTTTTTACTCTCTTGCAGCCGCATGGGACGTGCAACAGCTTGTGTGGATTCCTCGTCTGGGGTATTCAGTTATAAACGTCTTAAAATTAGCGCTTTGATTTTAGCGGAAAAGATACAAAAAATGCCCGGAGAATATGTCGGGATTCTTTTGCCTTCTAGCGTCGGAGCGTATTTGTCTATTTTGGCAGTGCAGCTTGCTGGGAAAATTCCAGTGATGCTCAATTGGACAGCAGGAGTCAAAGCTCTTGACCATGCCGCAGAGGTTACCCAGCTACAGACGGTCATCAGTTCGATCAAATTTCTGACGCGTTTAAAAGATCTCGAGATGGGTGTTATAGAAGATCGGATCGTTTTGTTAGAGGATCTTCGTCATGAGATCAAACTGAAAGATCAGTGGAAAGGAGTATGGCAATCCTATAAGAGCACAGAAACTCTTCTTAAAGAGTTAGCTTTGAGCCACCGTCAAGCTCAAGATGTTGCTGTGGTCCTTTTTACTAGCGGAACAGAAGCTTTACCAAAAGGGGTGCCTCTTTCTCATAAAAATCTTCTGAGCAATCAAAGCGCTGCGATGAAGAGTGTTGGTTTTGAAAGAGGTGATCTTCTTTACGGTGTTTTGCCACCATTCCATTCCTTTGGATTTTCTGTGACAGGCCTTCTTCCTCTTCTTTCAGGTCTTAAGGTTGCGTATGCTCCAGATCCAACGGATAATCATAGGATGACGCACGATATCGAGGCTTATCATGCAACGTTATTTTGTTGTGCTCCAAGCTTTATCCGAGGAGTTTTTCGAGTTGCAGAGCCGTCTCAGTTAAAAACACTCAGATTAGTTGTCTCAGGCGCAGAAAAAACCCCCAAACAACTATTTGAGAAAGTGAACAATTTGGGTACAGGGGCACAACTTCTTGAGGGGTATGGTATCACCGAATGCAGTCCTATTGTTACATTGTGTCGTCCCAATGAACCAAGAGTCGGTGTTGGCAAACCTTTAGAAGGAATCGAATTGTGCATTATTCAGCCAGAATCAGGTCAAATTCTTTCTCAAGGGGTGCAAGGAGAGGTGTGTATTCATGGTCCCAACGTATTCGATGGATATCTAGGAATTAAGAGAAACCCTTTTATTGAACTTGCAGGAAAACGTTGGTACCGCTCAGGGGATTTAGGGTTTATTGCTCCTGATGGCTCTTTAGTTCTCGCTGGACGGCTTAAAAGATTTGTCAAAATCGGTGGTGAAATGATTAGTCTGGGAGGATTGGAAGAGGAACTCCAGGAAATCATTAAAGAAAATCGATGGAATCATCTTCCAGAGCATGTAACCGAACTTAAAGGACCTTCTTTGGCTTTATGCGCCGTAGAAAAGGAGGGAGAAAAAACCCATCTCATCTTATTTAGTGTATATGAGTTAGAGCGTGACCAGATTAATATAGCATTAAAGCGACGTGGTTATGGTAATCTCGTTCGGCTTAGCGAAACAAAAACAATCCATGAAATTCCCTTGACGGGCACTGGAAAAACACATTATCGTTCCCTGGAACAATCGCTTTTATGACAACTCGACTTAAACTTTTTAATACAGAATCACGCTCTCTAGAAGAGGTTATCCCTCTTAATGGAAATACGGTAAGAATCTATACTTGTGGACCTACTGTCTACAATTTTGCTCATATTGGTAATTTTCGTACGTATATTTTTGAAGATGTTTTATGCCGAACGATTAAGTTTTTTGGCATGGAAGTACGACAGGTAATGAATTTAACCGATATCGATGACAAAACCCTTCATGGTGCGATTGAAAAAGGGATCTCACTCGAAGCCTTCACTAAACCTTATAAAGAAGCATTCTTTCAAGATATTGCTGCCTTAGGTATCGAAAAAGCGGAAACCTACCCGGAAGCTACAGCCTTTATCCCTTCCATGATGCAGCTCATTGAGGAACTCCTCAGTAAGGGTATTGCTTACCAGGGAGCAGATGGGAGTATTTATTTTGCCATTAGTAGGTTCCCATCCTATGGGAGGCTATCGCATTTACAACTAGATGAACTGAAGACTGGGGCATCGCAAAGGATGGCCGATGAATACGATAAGGAAAATGCGGCCGATTTTGTTCTTTGGAAGGCGTATGATCCAGTGCGGGATGGAAATATTTTTTGGGAAAGTCCTTTTGGGCCAGGAAGACCTGGGTGGCATATTGAATGTTCAGCCATGGCCATGAGCATTTTGGGTGAAAGCATTGATATCCATGCAGGTGGAATCGATAATATGTTTCCACACCATGAAAATGAAATTGCACAGTCAGAAGCGTGTTCAGGACACCATTTTGTGCGGATTTGGGTGCATTCGGAACATTTGCTTGTCGATCATAAGAAGATGTCAAAAAGTCTTGGAAATTTTTACACCTTACGGGATTTGTTTAACCGAGGATATTCAGGCCGCCAAGTTCGTTTTATGCTCCTTTCAACGCACTATCGCACACAGCTTAATTTTACCTTTCAGGGTATGCAGGCAGCTGGAGCTTCCTTGGAAAGATTGGATGATTTTATCGATCGGTTAGGTCGTATTAAGGATGGTGCATCACAAGGTAAGGCAGCTCCCTGTCTAGACATTGCTTATACACAATTCAGAGCAGCTCTTGGCGATGATCTCAATATTTCTTTGGCTCTTGCGGCTTTGTTTGATCTTGTCCGTTCTATAAATGTTCTCATTGATCAGAAACAGATAAGTGCTGCCGAGGCAGAACAAACCTTAGAGTTTCTTAAAACTATTGATCAAGTGCTCGGAGTTCTTTTCTTTGGTAAAGAACAGGAAGACATTTCCATCGAGTGCCAGGAATTACTCCAACGGCGAGAAGATGCTAGGATGCATAAAGAATGGCAACTTGCTGATGAATGCCGTGATCTTTTACAGAGTCGAGGATATTTCATTGAAGACACCCCCAGTGGGGCACGTTTGAAAAAGATCAAGAAATGATAAAAAAAAGCTTCACAAAAGAAGAGCAGTACTTACTCAAACTGCATCAAATGGCACTTGATCTCGGAGAAGAAACAGCAGAGGTCGATCGTTATATTGTTGGGCGAGCGGTAGGCCAAAATGATCGAAGTATCGACTCTTTGACCAGGCAGCTTCTACAGGCTAACTTTGTGAAAAAAGGAGAGGGGAATGCTCTCTATCTTACCGCAAACGGTCTAAGACTGTTAGAGCAGCTTAGTTCCTAAGGGACTGTGAAATAATAAAGTAAACCATTTCACCGCGCCAAATCAACCGAAAATCGACGATCAAAAATGGAGTAGTATTCATAGTGATACAACCTCATTTTTGATCGTCGATTTTAGGCGATTTCGCGCAGGTCAAATGGTTTACTTTATTATTTCACAGTCCCT
>JAGXTH010000022.1 GCA_018333475.1 Simkania sp.
CCCATAAATCTCTCCAAAGCACCTGAGATCGGTCTTTTCCACCAAGGTTAGGGGGTCAATATCTACCAGTATAGTTCCGAAAATTAAAGGCCAAAGCTTGCAATGGTAAAACGAATGTAGAATTGGAAAAAGCCGCTCTAAAGCAACTTAGGCCTATGGCTAAAAAACACATACAACTACTAAAAAAGCATCACCATGTGAACTACACAGGCAAATTGACTACAGAAAAATTAGATGCTTTTGTGAAAAAGTATTTTGATCATGATGCTCTGATAGAGCATGGACGACAGGCTTTGGTTGAAGATCTACGTAATAAAAAAATACAAAAAATGACGAGAAAACTAGGTGGTGAAGAGCATTATACCGAGGTAGTCAATGCCGTGAATCGTCTAAATGGCCATTCTACTGAACATGAAATCGGTGCGGTTCAAAAAATAGTGCTCGATAAAATAAAAACACACCAATTCAGCCGTAATATCCGACTTACCGTTTACGGCCTAGGTGCTTTAGTATCTGGATTATCATTTGTCTTTACCGCTGGTATTGGCCCTTTGGTTTTAGCTATTTGTAGTAGTGTAATAGCACTTCTTGAATCTGGCATATCTGCAAAAGACGCAAGCCATCTTAAACAGGACATCACTAAGCCTCCAGGGCATTATGACCAGCTTGCCCCTACTTTAGGTATTATACTAGGGGTAGGTGGTATCGTTGCTGCTTTTGTTGTTGCTAATATCTTTGGATTTGGGCTTCCAGCCATTATAGCCGGCGTTATAGCCGCAGCTTTATGGATAAGCCAAAATATATACCAAATGCATTGCATTGCTAAGCGCAAAGAAAATTATATGGAAGCTCTTTTGGCCAAACCTACAATTACCATACAAGAACTCGATTACTTAAGCAGACACCTGCCAACAAAAACACTCGAAAAACATATGGGAGAACCTTCTCTACTAGATAAGTTAAGCGCAGATGACCGACAGAGCTTAACGCCCCACATAAACAGTGCAAATTTTGCTGCCCTGAAGAATCGTGAAAAACTAAAACGAGCAATTCAATCCCATTATTTTGACCTTGAGAGAACAATCGTTAAGAACGCTTGGGACACTAATCAACGGCACCTAAGCGCTGCAGACTGGGGAAACCTTGAGATTAGCATCCCCTAGAAGGCCTGAGTCCCTCAATGGCTCTGCAGTCAAGCTAGAAACACCTTGTCAAATAGAAAGTACTTGGTGTGACAGCTTGATGTGCAGAACTTTCCCAATGGGCCAGAAATGCTTCTTTAGCCTTATTGGGCGAAATCATTGCAATAGCACTTAAACAGACCCCATGCCACTGAGCTCTCAGCTCTCTGTAACAAGGCTCGGTCTTTACTTGATTAAAGATTCGAGCGACAACGCACTTGATCCCTTCCACCAGAGAAAATACTAGACCTTTACCTAAGGAAAGTACAGCTCCACCCCGTGCCTGCCACAGTTCTACAGAATTCTTTAGAGGGTGATGCAGCCCGTAATCAGAAAACCATCGATCAAAAGGTATGCCAGCCCTTATCGTAAAAATGCGTCCCTGAACATTGTTCTCCGCAATACTAGGAAGCCTTTGCGTACGAAAAAGAGCTGGGGGTCGGTGAGATCCACTTAGCTGATCCTTGGCAAAGTGCACACGTCTTACTTCACACGGACAATTTATGGGAGATCTAGGCATAACTACGCTCATTTTTGATTTTTGACGCTATTCAGCATACGATTTAATGTAGTTCAATTCAATTGAGAATTCTTTAAAAACTGAATAGACAGCCATACAAACCCATCCTAACAAAAAACCCCCATTCTTCTTCAGCATTACCAATCCAACATGTGAAAAATAAAGAACCTATCTAAATAAAAAGGTATTATGTGTTACACTGGCGTGTTTTTTTGAGGTCATAAGATGACAGCCATCGAATCATTAATTCCCCCTTATAAAGGCCGCTTTCGTTCTCTTTTACTCTTTGGACCTCCTGGATCTGGTAAAGGAACTATTGGGCGGGCCTTAGCTAGTGCTGGTAACCATGTTCACCTTTCCTCCGGAGATCTTTTTCGTGGCCTAGCCCCCGAATCGCCAGCTGGGCAGCTCTTCCACACCTATGCTAGCAAAGGGCATCTCCTTCCCGATGAGGCGACGGTAGCCATTTGCCATCAGTACGTGAGAGGTCTCATAGCCACTAATCGCTATTTTCCTACTCAACAACTACTCATCCTTGATGGCATCCCTCGTACTATCCCTCAAGCCGAGTTATTAGATGACTATCTTGAGGTTTCTAAACTCTTATTATTAGAGATACCTCACATAGAGAAACTCGTTTCTCGTCTAAAGAAACGTGCAATCATCGAACGCAGGATGGATGATGCTGATGAAGAAGTGCTGTACACACGTATGAAAATCTACGAGAAGGATACAGCGAAATTGCTTCATCACTATCCCAAGGATAAGATCTTAAGAATTAACGCCGACCAACGTCCTATAGAGGTTTTACGAGACGCTTTGCTGGCTCTCTCTGATATTTTATAAGATCTATACACGAGCAATACCAATCCGCAATGATTAACCTACATAGAACGTAGCCAAAACCTGGGGGTTGGTATAAAGTCAAAACATCCAGTTTTGATTCCACCTAGACATAAAAAAAACCGGAGTGTTTGTTAAGAACACTCCGGCCTTTAGGAAGGATTAACTTTAAGGTGCCAACTGCCTTTGATAACCAAAGGCAGTTAGAACCCCTGCTTAGCGAAGATTACCTATGAGCTAAGACATCGAGTTTAGATTCAATAATAGCTTGAAGAACCGTTACAGTCTCTACGCTATCATTGAAATGCTTACGGGCCCAATGTTGCTCAGAAGAACCATTACCACATCGAGCATAGAGCTCGCCGAAGACATTGGCTTTCTCTAAGATTTTTAGATTAGTAGCGGTTACTGAAGTCTTGTCGCCGCTTAAACGACTAACTACAGCAAGGGCTAATCGCAAATCCACTAGTTTAGCAGCTCGAACATCAGACTCTGTCTGTGTTCCAGGAGCCTTGTAGCCTTTCAAAGCACGTAAACGAGCTACGTCAGCATTTGCACGCTCTCTAATCATAGACTCTACACGAGCTTGATCAGCCTGTGGTTTTGTTGGGAATTTATGCTTCTTCTCACCAGCATATTCATGCACGTTTCTAAAGATGGCAGCAGCTTTCTTAAAGTCGTGCTGTTTTTTATCTCTAGATTGCATCAATATCGCCATGTCTCTTTGAATAGCAACGATCTCATCCGATTTTGCACGAATGTTATCTCTAGCTTCTCTAGCCTTAAGAGTTGCTTCATCGCGTTCAGCTTTAGCTACATCGATCTCGTCTTGATCAGCTTTCTTGCCTTGTCTTACGAGTTTTTTCAGCTCTGTTTGGGCTTCTTTAACTGCATCGTCAAACTCACCAGCTTCTAGCTGAAGATCTCTAACTTCTTTCTCAAGTTTTTTGATCTCTGTATTTTTCTGCGTGATTTGTTTGTTTAACTCAGCACGTTCTTTACCAAGTTCTTGAACCTTCTCAAACTTCTCGTCCTTAGCAACTCTAGCTTGTTTTCTAAGAACAGACTCTTTTGTTTTAGCTTTGAGAACTTTGTTGAATTCGCGATCAGTCATTTGACCTAGCTGTTCTGCAGCATAATTCTTAAATGCAGCAGCGGCATCACTACGGTTATCAAACAATTTCATCTCTACAAGAGACTTGATCGTTGCCTGATAATCCTCGTCTGTGATCTCTTGACCACCGAGAGTCTCATAAGCTTGCTGGATCACGTTTTTTGCAAGAAGGGCACGGAAATCTTGAGATACAGCAAGTGTAGACTTGGTATCAGAGGATTTCTTTACCTGTTGCTCAACCATGAAACGAGCAGCTTTGATTACATCACGCGCTTCTTCATTTGACACATCGTTAGTTAATAGAGAAACTCGGCCAACAAGAGCAGATGCTGCTGTATTGAGTTCAGCATTCAACTGTCTGATTTGTTGTGGAGTTTGGCTAGCTTTAAAAGCACCAGGTGTTCTTTCTACAGCTTGCTGATCTAATACTTGAATTTGCTTAGCTGCAAAATCTTGTACAAGACTGTCTGTGCTTTTAGCTTGTATAGCACAAGCGATCGCACTAATCGCACCATGAATCAGACCGATGCCCATAAGGGAATATATAACAGTACCAAATAGAGTCAGTCCCCCAGTTTTGTATGATCTCTCGAAAAATGAGAGTTCTCGCTGGCTAGCTTGCAATTTACTTAACGCTTCTGCGTTAACTTGCGTTTCTTTAATAAGCGACATAAATAATTCTTCCTCCGAATTTCGCTTTGACTACTTAACTTTATTGCTTCGATTTTTTTGCGTTACGATTAAATTATATTAGACCTCTTTCATTAATAACAATTACAATGATTTTTTAGTAAGTTTTGTAGTATAAATTCTAAAATTACACAGTAATAAAAATTGAAATAGTCATTAAATAATCTAATTAAAAATTTAAGCATTATCACTAAAAATTACAATAAATACAGCAGTAAACATAAAGAAATAGTAAATAAAAAATTGCTTATAATTTCTATTGGTAAAGCTCTTTATAGTAAATGCTAATTCTGTCGTCAAACCAACGCACAATGACCCGAGATAAACGGCCTATATCATCATTATAATGATGTGCAGCCCACTCTTTATTCCAAGACGGAATCACAACGTTTTCAGCTATGGCTTGTTCTTTAATAAATCGAAGAAATTGCTTGTCTTTAAAAAAATCTCTTGGGACTCTTTTAATAACTAGCTCTAATTCTTCCTCATCTTCCCCTAGCTCAACAGCATTCACTATTACCTGAATAGCTTCTAAGAGCCGGCGATCTGATGCCTTTTTCATCATAGGTTGTATGTACTCTGTGACAAAAAATTCCTTCATTTCAAAAGGAGAGTGCTCGGCCCATTGAGGAAAATCGTTTGCAAGATGCTTTTTGTGGTATTTCTCAAGCTCTTCTACCCATCGACCTTTCTCTTCCATAACCAACTTAGAATAAAGACGATACCGAATTCCAACGGGCAATTGGGCATACCAATTATTCTCTTTGTCATAGAAGGGCTTTTTTCCTTGCATGACAACATCAATATAATCTTTGCGCCGTACAGACATCGCAGTTGCTTTGGTCGCAGAAGCAGAGGCCAAAGGACTCCTTTCAGCCTCAGCTTTAGCTTTGTCTGGTTTTTTAGATTCTGCCTTCTTTGCAGGAGCCTTAGCAGGGGATGCCACTAAAGCCGCACCTGGCTCACCCTCGCTTCTAAGGATTGCGGGAGGGGGCCCTTGTACCTGAGTACTAGGCTCATCCACCAACTCCCAGTCCAGGCTAATCGGCTGCGGTCTAACTGGCTGAGGACGAGCCCGTTGCAAAGTGATCGGTTCTGGCATCTGAGAAAAATTTTCGGGTAAGAGTAACTTACCCTGCACAATCGATTGGAATACCCAAGCCCATTGTTGCCATCGACGTAAATATAGCGCACTGAATCGTTGCCGATAATCCTGGGTGGATATACGAAGTCCCATTGTATTAGCCTCTGAAGCAGCTTTTCTACTCTCTTCTTTTGCCTGTTCTATTTCCTTCTGGAATTCGTTTATTTTTCTCGTGCCTTCTTCTAATTCTCTTAAATTAGATGCAATGATTTCTTCAGCTTTTCTAATTTTCTCTTTGGCTTTCCCTTCTATTTCTATAGCCTGGTCTATACTACCCGTATTCCCGAGCCTTAAGGCCTCGGCCATTTCTTTTGCAGCCTCTGCGAGGTCATCCTTGGCCTGCCTTACTTTTTGTTCAGTTGGCTTTATTTCTATCCTAATAGCTTGTATTGCATCAAAGGCCGCTCTCCTTCTTTCCTCAGTCTCTCTTATTTTTCCTTTGGCCCGGCTGATTTTTTCTTCAGACTGCTCCAGCTCTTCCTTGGCCAGTTCCATTTCCGCTTTCACACCATAGTACGCATCATATAAATCGTTTAATGGGGTAAGAAGATGTGCCCAATGATGTTCACTTCTAACATATGCGGGAGGCCAGCCAGACTCTCCTGCCACGCAAAAAGCTCTAACAAGTAGGTCTTTCTCAGGAGATCCAATAGGTTGTTGCTCACCAAAACGCAGTTTGATGAGTTCTTGACGGATACCTAAGAATGGAATGATCGCCTCATCCGGATCGTTATTCTGAGAAAATGCCAATCTAATTTTAGGAACAAGATCTTCTATAATGCTTATGTATAACCCAGAACGTAGCGCTATTTCTGCTTCCGGCATCCTTTTTTTGGATTTGAAAAGAATGGAAACTGCTTCCCTGTAGAATTTTATTTTTTCTTTGAGAGAAGCCTCCAAAGCCCCCTCTACATTACAAATTTCCTTAGCCCTTCCGACTAATTTACTTGTTATACTACCAACAACATACTGATCATTCAGTGATTTTGAGCCTAAATCTTCACTTCGAAGTAAAGTGTTTAGTTCGGCCGAATAGGGTGATCTTGAAAACATCCAACCCAATAAAGTTTCTGCTGGAGCTCGAAGAATAGGCTGAGAACGACGTAATTCCGTGGGGACAAAAGAGCTTATCTTAGAAGAAAACGGGCTTGGACCGGAAAACTCAGAAAGGCTGGGATAGCTAACTCTTTGTAAGTCAAAGCTTCTCCCCCCCACATCTTTAGTTGTACTCATAACCACCTCGTTTTTTATTATTATCAAACCAATCAAGATAGTATCTAAAACCATTAAACAGATCAACTAAAATAGAGTCTTATCTTACTAATAATTAGATTATTGCGATTTTATTTTTTACTCATGAGTACTAAATGTTATTAATTGATGCAAATACATGTTGATTGCTTACGCAAACTAGTGCTACAATTAATGTGTAGGTAATAATAATTAATTAAATTAATCGGGAGAAATCTCGTGGATAATAATCAATCCCACACTCAGGAAAATCGTAATATACGCTCTAAGGTAGCTTACCTAGAGAGCAAAGTAGACATGCTCGAAGCTGAACTTAGCTATCTTAACGATCTGCTCGTTCGCTGCGGCTTCCCGGAAGGTATTAGTACACTGAAATCTACTGTTGAGGAACTCCTAGCTGAAGATAACGCTGAATGGGAGCAACATCAAGAAGGCTCTGCTGGGTAAGTAAGAGCTTATTTCTTTCATTTTTCACCAAGAGGGCTGACTCTTTTGAGTCAGCCCTCTTGCTTTTTACTGACCGATCGATTCTAATGATTGGGCTTTTAATCGCTACAATCTATATTATGGCCAAACTGATCTTTATCAATACTAAAGAAGAAAAAGAGCTCTCCGATGGTTCCCCCCTCGTGGAATGCTGCGAAGAAGCTGGCGTACCGTTTGCCTGCACTGAAGGGGTATGTGGTACTTGCGTTGTCGAGGTCGTCGAGGGAATGGAAAACCTTTCCGACTTTACTCAAGAAGAACGTGATTTTCTAGGGGACCCTGGCAAGGAACGCCTAGCCTGCCAGTGTAAGATCAAGGGCGGCTGTGTCAAACTCATTTTCTAGGAGTCACTTATGACGGAATCCTCGGTAACGCAAGAAAAAATCACTAAAACGATGACGATTGAAGAAATCTTTTCTCGTTTTCCTAATAAAAGTCAGCGTTTAGCCCAAGAAATCACGAATGCGGGCCTCCATTGCGTTGGATGCCAGGCGGCTACCTGGGAAACCCTTGAGGCTGGGATGCTTGGTCACGGGTATTCTGAGGAGGCCATAGAAGAGCTTGTAGGGCTCTTGAATGAGGTTCTAGAAGAAAAGACAGATCCGACCACTATCACCCTCACCAAACGAGCAGCAGAGAAATATCGAGCCATTCTCACTGAAGATGGCAGGGAGGGCTGGGGGTTGCGCTTTGCCGATCGAGCAGCCGGCTGCAGTGGATTTGAGTATGTACTCGATTATTCCCAGAAAGCTAGCCCTTCGGACCGTATATTCCATTCTGAAGGCCTAGAGATCCATGTAGAGGAAGCCATTGTAAGCCGTCTTATTGGCTCTGAGATCGATTATGTCGATGGATTGAATGGTTCCGGCTTTAAAATCAGCAATCCCAATGTACGCAGCGCCTGTGGCTGTGGAAAGTCTCAAAGTTATTAACTTTGCACGATGTGCGATTTTTCTCTTCGAAAACTCGCACATGATTAATAGCAGGCAAATGCTCAAATTGTGAAGGTTCATTCTCTATGCCTGAGCAGGGCTTGGTGCTGCCTGTATGCGGCGATAATTTTCTCCAAAACCTAGAAAATTGAGCCATGTTTGGCAAAATTACCCGCAATCGTAACCACGATCTGTTTCTAAAATAACCATCTTCCCCCAAAGAATCCTCATCAAAGAGAACCTCTGCATAACCCAGTATCTTTAAAAAAAAAGACTGCATTATTTAATATTTATGTTTTTAATGAAAATTATATAACAAACAAACTTCATTAAAAACAGCAATCTAAAACAGATTTTAATGCAGAGAAAATATGCATCTCATGCATATAATATGCTCACTATAACAAAATAGATCGGGAGAATTCCATGTCAGCACCCATTATTATTACAAAAAAACAAGAAGCAAAGGCTTTATCAAATCCAGATGACATTTCTATTATTCACCCTATCGATCAAAAAATCGCAACCCTAAGAGAACAACTGCAAAACCATCTTTCGAATACATCTACCTCTACCTCTTCGAGCAAGACTCTCAAGCAATTTGCTCAATTGCAAGAAGAAATCGCTGCACGTCTCTTAGAACTGAAAGGCACCTATTATAAAGACCCTGCCTCTCTTTTAGACAAAGCCTCCAAAAAAGCTAAATCCAATCCGGCACACTTACAATACTTTAAGAACTTACAAGCTGAAACCACCCACCTAGAACGTGAACAGGCCTCTCTCCAACAAGCCCTAAAGTCTTACAAGAAAGGAAATATGGGGAAAAGCTTATCACACCTTGTCCTGCAAAGCACCACTAGTGCAGCTCCTGAAGCGACCCCTTCGAACATACTCGCTGCTTCTACTATTCCAGTTTCTGCTGATGTAGAGAGTCCTTACCAAGGCCCCACCATTTGTCAATACTTACCAAGGACTGCCGTTCTTCTGTCTAGCATACAATCCTTCACTAAACAAACCCTTATCAATGGAAGCAATGGATTAGAAGGGGATGGAATAGATACAATTGCTGCAATGTTGGGGATTAAGGCGCATCCTCCAGGATGCCTGCCCCTCACTGAAGCTCAAGAAAATGAGCTAATTAATAATGCTATCTACCAACTGCTTCCAGCAAAGGATAAAACTCTATTTGCACAAGCGCTCTACGCTGCTTTTGCAAGACAACTTGCTACAGAGAATGCACCCATTACTCTAGGTGTAAAAAATTACGATGGTAGAGAGATTACTGTACGCATGAATCTAGATCAGAAACTCTGTATTACGAGCGTAGATGAATTTTCCACATTCGTAACAATTTTGATCTCAAAAGATGGTAATGCTGAGCACCAAGAAACCAGGAAGGATTCTGGCTTTATAGATGAGCGAGATCGAAAAGATGTTGTGCTCTATCAAGCAGAAGCTATTTTAACTTCCGTTTTAAGATGCTTACATACACCCCCTTCCCCTGTAGATGCTGCATCTTCTCAAAAAATAGCCCAAGAAGCTTATCAAAGATGCCTCTCTCTTCTTAGAGATCTGAATTTCTTCAGTAAACAATCTCAAAGCAACTCTCAGCAACCCATCCCCACCGAGTCACCTATTTGTACCTCTTCAAGCACAGATAGAAGGATGCTCTCCCGTTCTCATTCAAGGGGGACATTGATTAATTTTCTCCTACTACCTCAAAATTGCGCAGTAGAATGGGTTGCTAGACAAGAAGATGCAAAAGTTATACTGAAACTGCCCGAAATCTCTAAAGCGCTCTTAGATAGAAAATCTTTAGTGTCTATTACCTATGACCCACAACAAGAAGATCGTCTCGAAGTGACTCTTGACGATTTTTCTGAACCTTGTTATCTCCTATCTTTGACTCCCCAAGGGACATTGAAGATAGAATTAGGGTATAAAGAAGAAGCGGCTCATTCCTGGGTCCCTATTGGAGTATCTGTTTTCAATGGAGATGCTTGGGAATGGGATCCAGCCGAACAGTCAACAAAATTCACTTTCACCTCTCAACAGGTCCAGACAAATTGCACCCGTATCTTAGAAGCTCTTTCTACTGCTGGCGAGCTCAAGCGTAATCCTCATACATTGACCTCTCAAGAAGAAACCCTAGTACATTTTTCCTCCGGGATGCCAACAACCCCTGCCTATATTCTAAATATAGGGCATACGAATCAAGGCTTAAGTCAACGGTGTTATTCTCAGTTATCGATTAGTCGTTTAGGCCGTAATCCAAATCTGCAGTTAAGCCAGGAACAACTAGAAAAAGTCAAAGAGCAGACTGATAACTATCAGAAACCACAGCCGGCTTCATCATGGACAACAACCTTTGAGGTAGATCCCACAGTATTAAAAAGGATGGTGAAGTCCGTTTTCCCAGAAACACTATAAAGGCTTTTTACCACTCATTGATGAAGAGCGCGCTTGTGCACAGCAAGCGCAGCTTCTTTAACCGCCTCAGCTAAAGTAGGGTGAGCAAAGGGACAATTTGCAAGCTCCCCACTCGTCATCCTCTGTTCAAGAGCAATTGCACACCCAGAAATCAGCTCTGACGCATGAAACCCTAAAATGTGAACACCCAAAAGCCTATCGCTCTGTTTATCAGCAATTACCTTGACAAATCCCTGATCTTCGTTGCTGCAACGAGCGCGTGAATTAGCCTTAAAAGAAAATGTACCTACGGCAACCTCCAATCCATGCTGTTTAGCCTCTGCCTCTGTAAAGCCTACTGCGGCCACCTCTGGTGACGTGTAGATCACGCTAGGAAGGGCCATGTAATCGATCACAGGACACTTGCCTGCAATGATTTCTGCAACAGCTACCCCCTCCTCTGAGGCTTTGTGGGCTAACATAGGACCATCTATGAGATCTCCAATAGCATAAACCGAAGGCACCGAGGTTCTAAAACCTCCATCAACGGGAATAAACCCTTTAGAACTTACTTGAATGCCCACATTGGCAAGCCCTAATCCTTGTGTGTAGGGACGCCTTCCAATGGCGACGAGCACGCAATCAGCCGCTATCTCTCCCTTTCCTCCTTTGACAGATTCAAAATGCAAGGAGACTCCCTGATCTGTAATCTCCGCTGAGGTGACTTTAGAGGAGAGCTGAAAAGTTAGCCCTTGAGCGCTCAAAATTTGCTGCAACTGTTTAGTAATAGCTTCATCAAATGTTGGGCAAATACGGTCGAGAAATTCGATGAATTGCACCTCTGTTCCCAATCGTTGATAGACAGATCCCAATTCTACGCCAATCACCCCGGCACCGATGACGACCATTTTTTTCGGTGGGGAAGCTAAGATCAACGCAGCCGTTGAGGAGAGAACTTTTTTTTCATCAAATGGCAAAAAAGGTAAAGAAATCGGCTCTGAACCCGTAGCTAAAATAATGGCCTTACTTTGTAAGATTTGTTTACCATCAATACGCACTTCAGTGGGACTTATCAAGTCTCCTACCCCTAGAAAACGTTGAATACGACCCTTTTTAAATAACGCCGCTATCCCCTGGTTAAACCCAGAGACAACATCTGCTCGTCTCTTTTGCATTGCAACCCAATCATATGTAAGATCAGATCCTATAATCCCAAGAGTTTTTCCTTCATGAGACATCCGATAAAACATTTCCGAAGAATAGAGTAACGTCTTAGAAGGAATACATCCCACATTCAGACATGTACCTCCTAACTGTTCGTTTTTTTCGACGCAGGCTACGGTAAGACCAAGCTGAGCTGCCCGTAATGCTGCGACATACCCTCCGGGCCCAGATCCTAGAATAATTATGTCAAAGGTATCTGACATGCTATGTTCTCCCTATAAGTCGAGAAGCAATCGCGCTGGATCTTCTAAACTTTGTTTAATGTGAACGAGAAACTGAACAGCTTCTTTGCCATCGATGACACGGTGATCATAGCTCAAAGCAAGATACATGATAGGACGAATCACAATCTCCTCTTCAACAACGACCGGACGTTTAACGATATTATGCATCCCTAAAATAGCGCTTTGCGGTGGATTCAGAATTGGAGTAGATAAAAGAGATCCAAATGTACCGCCATTTGTGATTGTAAAAATGCCCCCCTTGAGGTCTCCTACAGAAATGGTTCCTTCTCGTGCTTTTTTTGCTAATTCCGCGAGCTTAGATTCAGTTTGAGCAAAAGAAAGTGCTTCACAGTCTCTTAGTACAGGAACAAACAATCCCTTATCTGTTGAAACCCCAACACCTATATCATAGGTATCATAGGTCACAAGCTCCTCGCCCTCGATAAAGGAACCTACAGCCGGAAAAGCTTTTAGAGCCGCCACAGAGGCTTTTATAAAAAACGACATGAACCCAAGTCGGATCCCATACCGTTTTTCAAAACTCTCCTTTTCGGCACTGCGAATATCCATGACCTTTGACATGTCTACTTCATTAAACGTTGTAAGCATTGCCGTTTGATTCTTTACTTCCACAAGGCGCTGAGCAATGGTGCGCCTAAGCCCACTCATTCGTTTACGCGTTACCCCGGGAACCTGTGTGGTCACTGTCTTTGGAATGCTCTCTGGAACTGGCTTAGAAGGGATTTTTATTTCTTCTATGAAATCTGCGGCCATTTTGCGACTGTTAGGTGAGGCTGATGCTATAGGAGCTGGAGCAGACACGGGTTTTGGCTCAGAGGAATGTTTTTGCGGCGGTGGGGTAACGGGACCTACAGGCGCTTTGGCAGAAGAATCTATCTTACCAATGACTTGTCCAATCGATACCTTATCTTCTTGTTTTACTGATATACTTAGCATCCCTGAGGCTGGAGCATATACAATCTGATTGATTTTGTCAGTTTCAAGCTCTAGGATCTCATCACCTTCTTTTACGTAGCTTCCATTTGGTTTCAGAATTGCGCTGACAACTGCCGTCGAGACTGATTCACCAATCGTCGGCACTTTAATATCCACATCCATAATTCGTATAGCTCCCTGCTAAAAAACCTGCTTCATGATGGCTTCATATTGTTGCTTATGCAATCGGTATGATCCTACTGCTGTTGAAGCGCTTTCCGCCCTTCCAGCATATTCAAGACTAGGGGCTCCGACTTTCTCTATCTCTTTGTTCAGGCGCGGCCAAATGAAGCTATATGCTCCCATGTTAGCAGGTTCTTCCTGTACCCAAAGGATTCTCTTACATTTTTGGTATCGTTGTAAGATAGCTAAAATAGCCGCATCATCGAAAGGATGCAGCATTTCAAGGCGTATAAAGGCATAGTTTTCTTTGTTTTCTCTCTTTTGACGCTCAGCAAAAAGGTCGTAGTAGATTTTGCCACTGCAAAAGATCAGCACTTCTGCCTGCAAAGAGGCAAGGGGGTCATCGAGTACTTTTTCAAAGTTTCCACTCTCTAGTTCTTTTTGCGTGCTCAAAACAAGAGGGTGGCGTAGTAAAGCTTTTGGAGTGAAGAGAATCAATGGTTTTTTCACTGTTGATAAGGCTTGAAGACGCAAAAGATGAAATACTTGTGCTGGAGTGGTGACATTAGCAATCCGTAAGTTACTCTCTGCTGAAAGCTGCAGGAACCGTTCCATTCTGGCTGAAGAATGCTCTGGACCTTGTCCCTCATAACCATGGGGAAGAAATAATGTGATTGATGATGCAAGCCCCCACTTCTGCTCTGAAGAAGCAATATATTGATCTGTCATGATTTGTGCAGAATTTGCGAAATCGCCATATTGCGCTTCCCAAATGACCAGTGCATCCTTAGCTATTAAACTATACCCAAACTCAAACCCTAATACGGCAAATTCCGATAAAGGAGAGTTATACACATCAAATGGTGTCTTGGCTCCTTTAAGGTGTGATAAGGGAAAATATTTCCCCTCTTGTTTCTGATCGACGATCATCGCGTGCCGATGAGAAAATGTCCCCCTACGAGAATCTTGTCCTGAAATCCGTACATGCACTCCCTCTTGGAGAAGCGTAGCGTAAGCTAGACTCTCTGCATTTGCCCAATCTATGCACAGCTTATCTATGGGTTGATGAAAACTCATCTCCCTTTCTTGAAAAAGGCGTCGAATTTTCGGGTGCACCTCAAATCCTTGAGGCACCTCTGTCAGTTCTTTGGCAAGCGCATGCAAAATCTTTATCGGTACAGCTGTTTTTGGATCTTCTTGCACCCACTTTTCTTGAGCTTTTGGTGGATGTAATTCGCTGGTTGGTGCCTTAGCCCCTTTCATAGCCTCTTGCAATGACATTTTAAACTGTTCTTCCATCTCATTGGCTTGGCTTGTACTCAATACTCCTTTCTGAAGTAGCTCATTGAGATAGATTTCACGAATGCTTTTTTTGCTTCTAATCTGTTGATATTCCAGCGGCTGAGTGAATGCGGGTTCGTCCCCTTCATTATGTCCATATTTTCTATAGCAGTTGAGGTCGATGAAGACATCGCAAGCAAAGGTTTGACGAATTTCCACAGCAAGCTTAGCTGCTAAAACACACCCTTCAGGATCTTCGGCATTCACATGAAAAACGGGAGAGGAAAAGGCTTTAGCGATATCGGTACAATAGCGAGTAGAACGCCCTTCTTTGGGCAATGTTGTGAAACCGATCTGATTATTGATAACTATATGCAACGTGCCCCCTGTGCTATAACCGGGCAATTTACTCATTTGCATTGTTTCGTAGACGATTCCTTGACCGGCGATCGAAGCATCTCCATGAATTAAAACAGGTAACACTTCTTTAGGCTGTTTAGATTTGGTGATTTGAAAAGCTCTAGCCCCCCCTTCGACTACGGGATCTACCGATTCAAGGTGGCTCGGATTGGCAGATAACGTAACTGACAACTCCCTCCCTTTATTAGATCGGATATGAGCAATAAATCCTTTGTGATATTTAACATCGCCAGCCCCTTCGGTTTCATCTGGAGCATAATGATCCTCAAACTCATGAAAAATATGTGCATAAGATTTTTCTAGAATATTAGCCAAAACGTTCAAACGTCCCCGGTGTGCCATGCCAATCATGATCTCAGAAATACCATTCAAGGAACCTTGATCGAGAATGTTAGCTAGCATGGGAATCAGCGTCTCCCCCCCCTCTAAGGAAAATCGCTTCTGTCCCGCATATTTGGTATGGATAAATGTCTCAAATAATTCTGCTCGGTTCAAGTCATGCAAAATCTTAGTGCGCTCTTCTAAAGTCCATGTCGTCTTAAAATATGGCTCAATTTTTTTTTGCACCCAAAGCTCTAATTCAGGGAACCCTAATCCCATGTATTCAATGCCAATCTTATGGGAATACGTTTTTTTAAGAGCCTCGATGAGCTCGATTAACTGCACTTTAGCTTCAGGAAGAAATCCCCATGTAGATACTTCTTTGATTAAGTCATCGCTATTAATATTGAACGTCTTGAGATCCAGCTCTTTTGGTGTTGTAGTCGGTGGAATTCCAACAGGATTAAAAGAAGCGATTAAATGGCCATAAGAACGGTAAGCCTCTATCAATGGATATACCTGTAGTTCTTCTGACATCCTCTTCCCGATAAGAGCCACCTCTTGTCCAAGCTCCCACCCCTCAAAAAAACATCTCCAGGAGGATTCGACTAGATCTGGATTTTGTAAATACTGTTGGTAAAGGGCTTCCAGCGTCTCAAGATGATAAAAACTCTGCATATCCACCTC
Source organism: Simkania sp. (assembly GCA_018333475.1). GTDB lineage: Bacteria > Chlamydiota > Chlamydiia > Chlamydiales > Rhabdochlamydiaceae > JAGXTH01. Next base: position 15,847 of record JAGXTH010000022.1, read on the forward strand.
TACCGTCCCTATAGCATAAGCTGTCGCATCGAAAAAAGTATTATTTGTAAAAGAAGAGGTGGTGTAAACTAGCGACGCAAAAAAAAACTTGCACATCTAGTGCCTTTTGATTAAAAGGCAGGCAAAGGAATTAACAGAATCAATCCATATGAGTATTAAAAGCGAACGTCTAAGAAAACTCGAAACAGAGCTTCATGATCTCGAGCAATGGCTGAAGTTAGGCCTTGTTCCCAAGAAAGACCTGCAGAAGCACCGGGAAGAAATACATACCCTACATTCAAAAATCGATGAAGAGAGGGAACGGCTACGCTTCTTGAAAGAAAGTGGTGATATGGATGAGGCAGCTGCACCTAAGCGCCCTGCCCATAACCGCCAGCAATTCCAGGATCCTCATAGCATGGCTGATGTCGATATTGTAGAAGAAGGTCTAACAGATATCGGCATTGACATGGAAAGTGAGTCCTTTGATTTCGAATCTTCAAGCGGCGAGGAGAATGAGGAAGGCGATGAAGAACATGCTACCTCCGCTGAAGAAGAAGAGGATGAAGACCCCTTCAGCGATCGTAATCGCTGGAAACGAGGCATCCTCGAAGACCCCGATGCAAAAGATTGGTGACGAGACTGCTCAAGCGGCAAGTCTTTACATCCACGTTCCGTTTTGCTCTCATAAGTGTCCATACTGCCATTTTTACGTTGTCCCCTATAGAAAAGAATTTGAAGAAAAGCTTCTTGTAGGGTTAGAACGTGAGTGGCAGTGGCGCTCCCCTCTACTTCTTAACCATGACATCGTTTCGATCTACTTTGGTGGAGGCACACCTAGCTTACTCCAACCTTCTTCGATTGAACGACTTCTCCAGCATATCGGGGCTAAGCCACAAGAAATCACTCTGGAAGTGAACCCTGAGACAGTCACTTTGGATACCATGATTGCATTCAAACATGCTGGGATCAACCGTCTCAGTCTTGGCATTCAGTCCCTCGATGACAGTGAACTTACCCTTCTAGATCGTAGGCACAATGCAAAACAAGCAATCCAAGCGATCCATACATGCGCTGCTGCTGGGTTTAATAACCTTTCTATTGATCTGATGTTTGAACTACCAGGGCAAACTTTAAGCAGTTGGAAACGCACTTTAGATCACATAGCCGATCTACCCGTTACACACCTTTCTCTGTATAACCTCACTTTTGAATTACATACCCCCTTCTTTAAGAGAAAAAAGGAACTTATGGCCCTTCTTCCGGATGAAGAGACACGCCTAATGATGTTGAATACAGCTGTAAACACTCTTGAATCTGCCGGGCTACATCGTTATGAAATTTCAGCCTTTTCTAAACCAGGATTCCACTCTGTCCATAACAGCGGTTATTGGTTAGCTCGCCCCTTTCTAGGGCTCGGTCCCTCAGCTTATAGTCACTGGGAAGGCAAACGTTTTCAAAATGCATGCTCCATGCACCACTGGGCACAAGCTCTCGAATCCAATAAATCTCCTGTGGATTTCGAGGAAAAACTCTCAAGGGAAGCTGCGTTTAATGAACTGTTAGCCATACAGTTACGTCTATTGCAAGGGGTGCATTTAGAGAATTTTTGTGTTCAGCATGGTCCTATTCCAGAAACCACACAACAAGCACTCTGCAGTCTCATACAAAAAGGGTGGCTTCTCCAACACGACCACTATCTCTTATTGACGGAAGAGGGCAAGCTTTTTTACGATTCCGTTGCCACTGAAATCATTTGACGATATTGCCTACCATAAATCGATAAACAAAGCATCTGTCTGCTTCTTCGAGCTTTTTTTCTAGGTCCTTATTTCTGCGAAACGAGGATGTCCATTCTTCTGGAATTTCCTGTAGAGACATGAACTGTCTAAAACAACATCTAGCCCCAGGTTTTGCAGTACGAACTACTTCTCTGACCAATTCTTTAAATTTCTTTGCATCCATATAGGATGCAATATTAGAAAGAGAAAATACATCAAAACTCGCATCTGGTTGAGCTTTAAGATATGTAAGAATATCTGCGCTTTCATGCGAAATTCTATTTAAGCGCGAACGAATCAAAGCTGCACCCAATCTTGAAAGATACGGAGGGATGTTATCTCTTGTCACTTGACCCAGCAATACAAGAGAAATCAAAGGACTATCTTTGGCAAGATGTCTACGAAGATATCCATGAAATCTCCCATAGATGTATTCTCCCGGGGAAATCCCCTCACCGAGATGCTTATATAAACCAGGATCCCTGATAAAAAGACGGGTCATCATGGGGTGCAATACATACTGAAACATGCGCTTAAAGGTCTTAGTTTCCCATTCGTCAAGAAATCCTATCTGCTCTTCCAGATCACGACACTGGAATAGTTTATCTACCTTTTTTCCACGCACTACACCCATGATTTTGGATAATCTGCCACACCATTTTTCTACGTTGCCTTGATAGAGCACACCTCTTTCGATCATCTTAAAACGACGATCCCAATATGACCGAGATGTTTCTGGAACTTTGTCGTAAATCTTCCCCCACACCTCATCTCTTCTTTCCATGGAAGTTACGCCTAAAAATCCTGCATACTGATCATAAGGAAGCTCCTGCAAAGCTACCTTTTTGAGCTCTAAGAGATGATTTTGATGAGGATTCGCATCAATAGCAACGACTTCTTTAACGTCTGCCAGCAAAAGATGAAGAGGTCTGTCTCCACTCATGGTAATACATACAGCTCTATCCCCCGATTGAATATTCAAGGCTTCATGCTCTGTCCTACAATCTTCATTTCCCAAGCTATAACTCAATCGAGACAATATTTGCGCCACTATGTCCTCATATCAATAAGAGCTAAGCTCCCCCATTAAGCCGAAACTATAAAAATGATTAATTAAATGAAATGATAAATGCATATTCAACACTAGAAAAATACATTAGAGTTTACAAAATCTTCACACACATATTTATGACTTTTTTACAACAAAAGAGGGCAAAAATCGACTGAACCTAAGTTTTAGTACAGCTTCTTAGGCCAGGAAAATAAATAGGGTAGGTTTTTTATCGAGATCTGGTAGCAGAGCCTTTTTCCATTGGGCGATGGTTTGCGTAATGACAAGCTCGTCCGGTGCTGTGAGATTGCACAAAACAGACAGTTTTGTGTTCAAAGAAAGATCCTGAAGAAGAGCTTTGAATAGCTTTAGATTTCTATAAGGTGTCTCGATGAATAACTGTGTAGCTGCTTCTTCTTGCGATCGTTTTTCCAAGGACTTAATAGCCTTCTTAAGAGCTATAGGATCTTGCGGTAAATACCCATGAAAAGCAAACCGTTGACTGGGCAGTCCGCAGAGCATGATAGCAAGAAGGATCGACGAAGGACCAATGATAGCTTCAATAGCTATATCTTCTTGCCTAGCTCTAGCCACCAACTGAGCGCCGGGATCTGCAAAACACGGCATGCCAGCATCCGTTACATAACCCCACGTTTCTCCTCGTCTTAATGGCGTCAAAAGCACCTCTATCTCTTCTGGCGTCGAGTGCTCATTCAAAACCCCTTGTAAAAGACTCGCCGGAGCTCTTCCCATTCGTTTAAGGAAAGCTCTTCCTTCTTTTGGACTCTCTGCAATGAGCCCATGAAGATGATTCACAACTTCCCAAAGAATTTTTGGCATATATCGTTCCATAGAGGCTTCAGAATGCAATAGGTTAGGTAGAAGATATAGAGTCCCCTTCACTGCATCTCCCTTAGAGTAGCTGTAAAACGCGTAAGCATGAGGCAGGGATCTAAGCTTGAGCTTTTCATCACAGTTTCAAGTTCAGTCAGTTTAAGCAGTGCCTTTTCAAAAAAGAGCGGTGGCTTAGCATGAGCTAACTTACCGTATTTTTGTATCTGATACGGTTTGATCTGCGAGTGGGGCTCATCAAGAGACGTTGAGGCAAGCTGCCACCCAAGCTGAACCTGATACCGTAAAGCACCTAGAAGAGTTAGGCCTTCTGTTGTATCCAAAAAAGGTAGTGAAGGAATTCCTTTGAGCCCCCACACAATCTCTTCAGCTATTTGCCAAGTCGTCTGTACAATATCGCCAACAACTACTTGCTGAAAATCACTGAGGGTAATGTCTCTTCTTAGACCCACAAAAGCAATCAGTTTTTCAAGTTCACGTTCAAGTTTTTGCCAATCGCTCCCGACAGCGTGCACTAGTTGTTCTAACAGCTCGAGATCGATGATTTTCCCAGCATTGAAAACCCATTCCCGTAAAGAGCTAAAAAGACGTTTCTCTCTTTCCCATGGTTTTTCTCTAGACAAATCTAACCACACAGCTCCTTTTTTAACAGCGTCGGACACCCCTTTGAATTCTTTGCCCTGAGCTAGTCCTAAAAAGAAAAAAACCTTGTGGAGTTTACCTTCTGATAACTGGACCAGTAGAGAGTCTTCCCCTTCCAATACTGCCTCTTCAACAATAAAGAGTCGTTGTTCTGCAAAAAGACTCTGCTCACATGTCCTTGGAAGGACATTCTTACTCAAACTTCCAGAAGACAACCGTGTGATTTCTACTGCAGGAGACAACATGGCCGCCATCTTGTCTAAAATGACTTTTCTATCCTCTGCGTGTGCACAAGAAACGAGATAGACAGGAGCTAGGTGAGCTTTCACAGCCTCTATAAAATGCTTTTCAAATCCGCTATACGAGGTATATTTCACTCTTCTCCCCAGTGAAAATGGAACTCTTGAATCATATCAGGATGAAGACTATGATGCACAGGGCACCCTCGGCCCGCTTTTTCAAGTTGTTCGGTAATTTTAGGCTCAAATTGACTGGAACAATAGATATCCATAGAGAGTTTTCCAATCATTCTAGATGGCTTCACCACCATTTCCTTACGGACATCCAATCGCGCTCCGGAAAAATCCACTTTAAGCATGGTCGCCGCCATTCCCATGACTGTAAGGACACAAGACCCCAGAGCTATAGCGACCAAATCCGTTGGAGAAAACATTTCCTCGTTTCCAGGCTGGGCTCTTGGCGCCTCCGTGAGGATAACCTGACCACTAGACCCATGAGCGCACCTAGTTTTAAGGTCTCCCTGATACCGGATAGTCATAATACCCATCTCATTACTCCATAAGTAATAGGTAGAGCTTTCCATCATAGATTTATCATCCAGCGAGGTAAAGTTTTAAAATTTTATTGACAAGCACATCCAATTCATTCTATCCTTAGCACAAGGGGTGCTGGACAATGAGACGAAAAAAAACCAGAGAATTGGCAAAAAAGAAGCCTTTAAAACCAACTCTTAAGCCAAAAAAAAAGCAACCCTCTAAATTAACAAAGCCGAGCAGGAGAATAAAACCCATGTTAAAACCCAGTCAAAAAAAGAGCGCATCTCACAAAAAAACAGCCCCAAAGAAACCAAGTAGCCGAGCTCCTAAGTCATTTCTCCATAAAATGTTAACAGCCGAGGGCTGGAAACGGCTTATGATGGGAAAATCTCGTAAGAGCTAACCTAGCCTTTAGACTCGTCGGGGACTGTTTTTAGCTTTAAGGAACTGTAGATCGCGTTGCTTTGCGATCGGATCAACCAGAACTTTAGAGAAGTTACTGTAAGAAAGCCCCCTATTATGCTACGATCATTTCCTTCAAACTCTTGAGGAGATGGTTATGCTCAATATCGATTTGAAAGGCAAAAAAGTCTTCGTCGCAGGCATCGGCGATGATCAGGGATATGGATGGGCTATTGCTAAAGCGCTAGCCGAGGCCGGTGCGGAGATCTTGATTGGTACATGGACTCCTATCCTCAAAATTTTCACGCAATCTTGGGCTGCTGGAAAGTTTGATGAATCGCGCCAACTATCTAATGGCTCGATGATGCAATATCTTAAAGTTTACCCTCTAGATGCCTCTTTCGATTACCCAGCAGACGTCCCTCAAGACATTCGAGAAAACAAACGATACCTAGATGTTCCCCGTTACACAGTTTCCGAAGTAGCGGAAGATGTTGAACGTGACTTTGGTCGTATCGATTATGTCGTCCATGCATTGGCCAATGCTCCTGAGGTCAAAAAACCTCTTCTTGAAACCTCCCGTAATGGTTATCTTGCGGCATTAAGTTCCTCTTCCTACTCCTTTGTTAGCCTTTTGCAACACTTTGGCCCACGTCTCAACCAAGGAGGAGCGGCTATTTCTCTTAGCTACCTAGCTTCTGAGCGGGTGATCCCTGGTTATGGAGGAGGTATGAGTTCAGCAAAAGCTGCTCTAGAAAGCGATACACGAGTGTTAGCTTGGGAAGCCGGTCGTAAATGGGGCATACGTGTCAATGTTATTTCTGCCGGAGCTCTACGAAGTAGAGCTGCAAGAGCTATTGGATCTACTGGCGCAATGAGCTTTATCGACTGCATGATCGAATACTCAAAAGCAAATGCCCCTCTCACTAAGGAGCTTTTTGCAGAAGAAGTTGGGCAATCGGCCTCCTTTTTGCTGTCCCCTCTAGCTTCTGCTATCACTGGAGTGACTCTCTACGTCGATAACGGCATGCACGCCATGGGTCTAGCTGTCGATAGTCCCACGATGGGTGTCTATCAAACACTCTAAAACACAGGTTTCCGAGCGGCGAATCGTGCGTAGTGAGATCCAATGATCATACACATCGAAACGTCGCTCTCCACGATGTGCAAGTTGGCGAGGTCGGTTAGCTCGGCTTAAATGTCCAAAAAAAGCCCCCTCTCCTTCTGTAGCACGAAAATGCAATGAGCAGATTTGTCGTTGCTTGGTGAAGATCTCTACTGATTCTCCTAAATGAAACGTCGTTGCGCGCCTCCCCTGTATGGTGATCAAATGAGCTGAGTCAAGGTTAAGAAAAAAACCAATCTCCACCCTGGCATCCCCATCTCCAGGTAACTGTTCTGGCAATCGGAAAGAGATTAGCGTCCCTTCTTCTGTTTTACGAAATGTTGCCTGTGCTCTGCCCTCATGAACAATAAGAGAACAAGGTTCCTCATCCGATCCCCAAAGGGCTGTAAATACTGGGGATTCTTCTTGTAGAATCTCGTAAGGGATTTCTTGGTGAGAGCAATCAGAAGGCGCCGAAGTAAATGGCATGATTAAAGAAGCTTGAAGCAGTATCGGATGATCTTTTTTTAAGCGCTCAGGAACGTGCCCTCTCCATTGCGCCATAAAAAGATCCAAAAGCGAGGGAGCAGGCCGATGCTCTAGAACGCTTTCACGTCCCTGAGGGCCACAATACATACTTAGCCCTTGGTGCCAATAGGCACTTAACCAGGCAAGTTGCTCATCCGAATAGCTTGTGCACAGTTGTAAAGCAATGAGAAATGAGGAGAGTTCGACACTACTGCGTGGGTGAAAGGGGACGAGCGTACACCGCTCCTTAAGAGCCTCTCTTTTCAACCACAAATGGGCTGGAAAAGGGAGTTTTTCATGCTCTTTGTCAAGGTATTCTAAAATACGCTTGAGAACCCCTTGCAACTTATTCTTTAAAGACTCCCCCAGTACATGGTGAAAGTCTTTTTCAATATGCACAAACAAGGGTAAAAGATCTAAGGCTATACTACGACTACGACACTGCGGAAACTCATGTAAATAAACAGGAAAATTCCCCTCAATTTCAAAGGCCAATAAACGCTCTAATAAAGCCTTGCCTTCAGCAATATCTTCGCTCAAGCGACTACGAAAAAGCGCTAAAACATAACATCCATTCTCAAACAAAGGAATGGTATGATGGCAAGCTGCTTCTTCTTCATAACAACAGTGGACAAAGCCTGTTTGCGCGCTCAACCGTCTACGTCCTGCACTCAAAGAAAGGTCGATCAACTTACGCTTGTTGTGATCAATAAGAAGCATGATATAACCTTTGGATGCGTACATAAGAAGCGCTCAACATCTTACCCTCCATCCCCTGTAGCTTCTTTAAGAGCTGCGATAATCCCATGCTGACCGACAGGTCCGGCAATAATATCTGCTTCTTTCTTGACCTCTTCAGGCGCTGTACTCATAACAATCCGCACATCTGCTTTTTTCAACATACTGAGATCATTACGATCATCACCTGCTGCAATGATTCTTCCTCGAGGTTTCCCCTTATCTTGAGAGGTGACCACTCTTTCCAAGGCATTTCCTTTGGTCGCTTGATGGTCGGTAACTAAAAGAAGGTGAAGCTTGTCGTTTAGGGGGTCATGGATCGTGACTACTTCAAGCCCAGGAAAATTACGTAATTTACCTTCAACATGAAGCATGGATTCTTCGGGCCCTAGGCATTTGATGAGAGGAAATTTCTGCCCTTCAAGCTCTTGGAAGGAATGTAATGGTCTCCACTGCTCAGAAGCTAACGTCTGTATTTTCTGAAGATAGTCCTGAAATGCTAAAGAAAAATGTTGTGGCCTATAATAACAAAAATCCCCTTTTTGATACCCAGCGTAGACAAGAAAATCTTCTTCTTGCCCCCTGTAAGCATTCTCAACTCGAAAGATTACATCGCTGTCAAAATAATGCTGATCTATTAGGCGCCTTTCCGGCATAGCCACAATATCTGCACCATTCTGAAGTGCTAGAAAATAGGGGAATGGTAATTCATGAAGAGCCCTATGTGCGTAGGAAAACGTACGCCCTGTTACAAACATCAATCTCCATCCCTGAAGATGTAAATGATGAAGGTAAGAGGCCGTTTCCAGGGAAAGTGGCCCGCTGCCCTCTGTAGTCGTTCCATCGATGTCTAATGCAATCCAGCCCTGGTTCATAGAGATCTATTGTAGCGTTTGTCAAAGAGCGTGTCTAGAAATCAAAAGATAATTATACCAAACGCAACAAATAACTTCACATTTGAGCCGCGTCAAAGCGCCGAAAATCGGCGATCG
>JAGXTH010000023.1 GCA_018333475.1 Simkania sp.
TTTAAGCGTTATGTTGGCAATTGCTGTAGGACGTCTTCGCCAAAATAGATCCGAGTTAATGCGCAGCCTTGTTAAGGCGGCGTGAGGAATAGGCAAGCAAGAGAGGCGATATAGAAAATTAAAACTAAACCCTAGCGCGAGTAATAGACGTCAAAAAAAATATACGACTTCTAATTGTGCCGCATTATCTATGCTGGACGGTGGTTAGTTATGAACAATTCCCATTCTCGCTACAGCGGGAATGGCTCTTGAATCCTTCTTCTTGTCTTTTAACTACTTCCATGGCAATCCCTTTGTCGGCACAAATTCTTTCCAAATCCCAGCCCGTATATCCTTGATCTGCCCATAATTTCTGGATACAAGGAAGATAAAACATGCCCAAAAATTCTATTGCCCCCTGCTTATCTGATTTATTCGCGGTTGTAATATGACAGCCTAATAACAGCCCCAGCGTGTCGACAATACTATGTTTTTTTCTGCCTTTAATTTTTTTTTCCACTATCGAGTCCTCTAGGTCCTTTTTCCGCTGTCTTAACAGATTGGCTGTCTACGACGCCAGCACTAGGATCTTCATCTTTTCCCACCAGCAATCTCACTGCTTTCCTCAAACGATGATTCAATCTTTCAAAAACATCATTCATTTGCCTTTTCCTAAAATAGGTATAAACTGTTCGCCATGGGGGATAGGTTGTAGGTAGAAATCTCCATTGGCATCCTGTTTTTGCTACATAAAAAATCGCATTCAGAATCTCTCTCCTGCTATGTTTGGGAGGGCGACCACCTTTACTGTAATCCACTTTGAATACTGGCTCGATCTTCTCCCATTCTAAATCAGATAAGTCACTGGGGTACACTTTCATTGCTGTTCCTAGAAAAAACGCAAAACGGCATACTAAAAATTAGGTTTTAAAACAGCTTCTAAGTAGGCGTTTAAAAAAATAAGACGATCCTAGAAGGAATCCGTTATGCTCATAGAGAAGCGCGGAGTTAAAAAATAAATTTTTCATTCCCTCTAAGCGCAGCGCAGCGGGAATCGCTCATCTTTTGTACATCTTTACTGAGAATAGCAAAAAGACTATGCTTTTTCCGCCTTTAGAAGGGATCAATCAAGGCCATTGAATATCTGATCGTCTGAGAGCCTGTTTAAAATCTAAGGGTTCGTCGATTTTTGGGATTATTTTGGCTGTTTTTTCGATTCAAATTGCTGGGATGGTATACAAAAGTTGATACCACCCCAGCAATTTGAATCGAAAAAACAGCCAAAATAATCCCAAAAATCGACGAACCCTTAGATTTTAAACAGGCTCTGAGATTTTCTTAGCCAAAAGGGAATATAATAATATGGAAAAGCCGAAATACGACCACCGCCGCATTGAAGAAAAATGGCAGAAATTTTGGAAAGATCACCAGACCTTCAAAGCTGAAATTGATCATGCTAAACCGAAATATTATGTTTTGGATATGTTTCCTTATCCCTCTGGAGCCGGATTGCATGTAGGGCATGTTACTGGGTATACGGCGACAGATATTCTGGCTCGGTATAAACGGCAAAAAGGATTTAACGTTCTTCACCCTATGGGCTGGGATAGTTTTGGACTACCTGCTGAACAATACGCAATTCGTACAGGTACTCATCCAGCGGTTACCACACAAGCGAATATCGATACCTATCGTCGACAGTTACAGGCGCTTGGGTTTAGTTATGATTGGGAACGAGAAGTGACAACGAGTGACCCTAAGTACTATAAGTGGACGCAGTGGATTTTTACGAAGCTCTACGAAAAAGGGCTAGCCTATGAAGCAACGGCGCTTGTGAATTTTTGCCCAGCTCTTGGCACAGTTCTTGCCAATGAGGAAGTGGAGAATGGTTACTCTAAAGAAGGCGGATATCCGATAGAGAGAAAACCTCTTCGTCAATGGATTTTGCGTATTACAGCTTATGCAGACCGTTTGATTAAAGATCTAGAGTTGATTGACTGGCCAGAATCACTCAAAAAACTACAGGTTAATTGGATTGGTCGTAGTGTAGGCGCCAAGGTGCATTTTGTCGAAAATACAACGGGTGACTCAATTAGCGTATTTACGACCCGTCCAGATACCTTGTTTGGAGCAACGTATCTTGTGCTTTCTCCAGAACACCCCATGATCGATAAAGTGACGACACAGGCGTGTGAAGAATCGGTCAAGCGCTATCGGAAAGAAGCTGTAGCAAAAAGCGATCTTGATCGCACCGATCTTGCTAAAGACAAAACGGGTGTTTTCACTGGTGCTTATGCTAAAAATCCTGTGAATGGCAAAGAGATCCCTATTTGGGTAGGGGATTATGTACTGATGAGCTATGGAACAGGTGCAATCATGGCGGTTCCCGCCCATGATGAACGGGATTTTGCATTTGCTAGGCAATTTGGTCTGCCCATTCAAGCCGTGATTGAACCAGACTTAAAAACCCATGTGGAACTGATTCCAGAAGGGATGAATGAAGAGGCCCTCGTGCAAGAGGTCCTATCAGGACAGCATTGCTGGACTCTTAGTGGCAAGCTCATCAACAGTGCTTTCATCAATGGTCTTGAAGTAGAAGAGGCAAAAAAAACAATCATTGCTTGGCTTCAAAATAAAGGTGCGGGTGAAGAGGCTATCAGCTACCGCTTGCGCGATTGGTTATTTTCTCGACAACGCTACTGGGGGGAACCTTTTCCTATCTTGCATTTTGAGGATGGGGCTAAGCGCGTTTTAGATGTAGATGAATTACCTCTAACGCCCCCCATGATTACTGATTATAAACCCTCAGGCGATGGACAAAGTCCTCTTGCAAAAGCTCAAGAATGGGTAGAGATTATCGATCCCAAGACAGGAAAACGAGCATGGCGTGAGACCAACACGATGCCGCAATGGGCAGGCTCCTGTTGGTATTACTTGCGTTTCTGCGATCCTCGTAATGATCTCCAAGCTTGGAGTCATGAAGCGGAAAACTATTGGTTGCCAGTGGATCTCTATGTAGGAGGTGTCGAGCATGCTGTATTGCATTTGCTCTATGCTAGATTCTGGCACAAAGTGCTGTACGATTGTCAGCTGGTGAGTACTCTAGAGCCATTTCAAACATTGCGTAATCAAGGGCTTGTTCATTCTAGGTCTTATCGATTGCCTCAGGGAGGATATGTTCAGTCTGAAGAAGCATACGAGAAAGAGGGAAAGTATTATCAGATTGGTACACAGGTAGAGCTCATCTCGCAAGTTGATAAAATGTCAAAATCCAAGCTCAATGGTGTGACACCGGATGATATGATTGAGGATTTTGGAGCGGATGCATTACGTCTCTATGAGATGTTCATGGGCCCTTTTGATAAGGAAAAGCTTTGGAACACCGATGCAGTAAGTGGCTGTAAACGCTTTCTAAATCGTTTTTACGACATTATATTTTCTGAAAAAATTGTTGAAGAAGAAGATGCTGAATCGATGAAACTAGCACATCGATTAGTGCACTATGTAGAGCTAGATATAGAAGCTATGCAGTTCAATACAGCCATCGCTAAAATGATGGAGTTCATGAACGCTTTCCAACCTCTGCCGGCATATCCTCGTAAAGCGCTAAAAATGCTGGTTCTTGCACTGGCCTCTTTTGCGCCGCATATAGCAGAAGAAGCTTGGGAGCATCTTGGTGGTAAAACAACCCTTGCATTTGAATCATTTCCTCAGGCAGATCCGAGCTACCTTCATGATGATACAGCTATGATTGTTGTTCAAATCAATGGCAAAATGCGTGGCAAGTGGCTACTTCCTAAAAATAAGGACCAAAAAGAGATTCTCAGCTTTATCCAAGAGCAACCACAGATCGCAAAACATATCACTGGCACTATCAGTAAAGTGGTATGGGTGCCTGGAAAATTGTTAAACCTTGTTATCGCAGATGCTTAAGTATTTATACTCATTTGCGGTGATTTTTTTGGCTTTGGCATGGTTGCCGAGGCTGTTTAAGGGTAAATATAAAAGTTCTCTTAAAGAAAGGCTTGGATTTGTCGTACCCCAGATCGACAACTCCAAGCCAGGTCCACTCATTTGGATTCATGCAGTGTCAGTAGGGGAGACCAAGGCTGCTGCAGCTCTTGTAGAAGAACTGCGTAGACAACATCCCGAGTCTCGTTTTGTCATTTCATCGATCACCGAAACTGGGCAGATGGAGGCTGAAAGATCCATTCCAGATGCTGAAGCATATTTCTTCTTGCCTTTGGATTTTTCGTGGATGGTACGACGTACTATTCAAGCTCTTCAACCGACGACTCTGCTCTTAGTTGAAGGGGAGTTTTGGTACAATTTACTCAACGAAGCAAAACGGTATGGCTGTAAGATCGCCTTGGTGAATGGGAAGCTTTCCATCCGTTCTGCCCGACGATTTTCTAAGGTGCCATGTTTTAGTAAGGCACTTTTTGGATTGTTTGATATGTGCTGTCTGCAGACTGAAGAGTATAGACAAGCCTTTCTTCAACTAGGTGTTCCGCCAGAAAACATTGCAGTTACAGGGAATCTTAAATTTGATAGTAAGCCAATTGCTCTCTCTGAAATAGAAAAAGAAAACTGGAAGAACCAGCTAGGGATCCAAGAGCAAGATTTTATTGTTGTATTGGGATCTACGCACGAGGGAGAAGAAAAGACTCTTCTCTCATCGATACAACCGCTGTTTGACTCCATTCCTTCACTCAAGATATTACTGGTTCCAAGACATCCTCATCGTTTTGATCGAGTTGCAGAAATTCTTTCTGAGCAGGGGTTAGTTTTTCACCGATTTTCTACACATTGCTCTGCACATGCCAAGGTCGTTCTTGTCGATACAATGGGCAAGCTGATGACTTGCTATCAAATAGCTCATATAGGGGTCGTTGCTGGCAGTTTTGTTCCAGGCATAGGGGGGCATAATCTTTTTGAACCAGCAGCCTGTAGAATCCCAGTGTTATTTGGACCCTATGTGGATACTCAACAAGCCTATGCAGATGCTCTAGTAGCATCTCAAGGAGGCATATCCATCGAAGCAGATAAGATTCGAGAAATCATTCTAGATCTCTACCAAAACAGATCCCGTCGAGAGACAATGGGGGTAGCGGCCCTGGGACTTGTTGAACAATCGATGGGTGCGGCGAAGAAAACTCTAGAATTGCTTGAAAGTAAATCGATCACTTGATAAGATTTGACCTTCTTTCAAGCAATCTGCCTGACGCGGGGTGGAGCAGTGGTTAGCTCGTTGGGCTCATAACCCAAAGGCCGGAGGTTCGAATCCTTCCCCCGCTATTTTCTATGTTAGGGCGGTATAGCTCAGTTGGTTAGAGCAGCGGAATCATAATCCGCGTGTCGTTGGTTCGAATCCGACTACCGCTAACCTTTTATTCCGTACACGTTCACCTGCTTACAACTTCCTTCTGATAGACCTATTTGCCAAAGGTCGGCATTATGTCAGACTTTTGTCAGGATTTCACGAACTTTTATTTTGAAATATGAATCGGTTTCAGAATGTCATCGACTTCAGCGCTGCTTTGCAGGAGAGCTTTAAGAGATCTGTAAGTCTTTAGCGAAAGCGTAACTTATGAATTTGCATTCGGAAGTTTCCTTGTAGCCCTTTTCTTTATGAGAGAGGCTATAGATTTTTTTAACCCCGAGCGAATTGTAGATTTCGATAATCTCATTCAAGGTATTCAGTTCGTGCTCATCAAACAAAGAGAGATCGGGTTCAGCAAGAGCTTCAAAGGATTTTTCATTCCTTTTAGCAAGATAGCCACCACCCACCAAATTTTCATAAATTATACGAAATTGATCAGGACACGGACCATATTTTAAAGGGATATAGCGGACACCTGTAAGACTGACTCCATATTTTTTGAAATGTAGAAAATCCGCATAGAAATGCAGCTTATTTAGATACATAATTGAAGCTTTTGTCTTTTTAACCAAAAAGATTGCAACTTGTTTGAATAATTGGAGATTGAATTTACGATTTCCGCTAAAGATATCGGGGTCGTGACGTTTCCAATACACATTTAAATAATTAAATTCCGCATAAGCTTCATCGCATTTTAGACGTATGTGGTCATCCTGGCTGAGATCTTGAATAAAGTAGGTTTCCCAGCGTTTGACGCTAGCTTCCCCAACATTCAGATAACCTGCAAATGCGGTTTGAGACATGCCCAACTCTTCTCGATAGGCAATAATCTGAGATGAAGTTAGTAGATTGTGTTGTTCGCGATATTTATCCGCAGCTGCACGGCGCAATATGTTCATCTGGTGCGAATCAACTAGCGGCGTTTCGCAATTTTCACAAACCATGCACGGCAAAATAACCTCTAGGACCTCGCCTTTGATTTCAGGAGAAAACCGAACAGATTTCTCCACGAATTTGTCCTTGTCGCACTTTAAACATTTCATACCTTGTGTTCCTTCGAGGGTTTGCTTTTGTGAAGCGATACATAGTAAAAATAGTCGTTCTTAAGGGCAAATTTAAGGTACATTTTCACCTTTCTCTCTTTACTTTCCCAAGAAAATGCCCATAGCTCACAATCAGCAATATTCGGCTCATAACTAGGCTCTGGGGGATGCCCTCCCGCATAATGTGAAATCTCGATTTCATCTAATAATTTTAAAATCAGGTCAGCCACCTCTGCTGTGTCATTGATTTCTAAATCCACGAGTTCGCCAACAGCCTTATCTGGTCGCGCAAAGCGTAGGCGCTTTTCACTTAAGGCGGTCTTGGCTTCGGTTAATTTTTTATCGATCTCCCGCTTAGAAGGACGCGACCTTGGATCCGACATCAATCGCCTTATCTTTTTCTTAGCATCATATGATACCATAAAGCAAGGTAAAGGTGTAGATGTAGAAATAATTTAATTGTGATCGAGACCTGACAAATTCTCTGACAAACCTGTAAAATCTCATATTGCGAATTCTTAAGCGCTTAAAAATCAAGGATGAACCGACTGGAGTCAGTCGGAATGACAATCCGAATTCCTTTCAAAAAAATCTATCCACTAGCTATTCTGCTAGCCTAAATCAGCTTTCAACTGAAAGGCTCAGCTTATGGGAACGCTACGGGTTAGAAAGGACAAAGAAGGGCACAACCGCTATTAAATGATCGTCGAGGTCTTTCGCAATGGACGTAGATATGCGAAAGCACAAACGTTTACAACAAAACGAGAGGCTCTTGATTGGGAGAAAAAGTTCCTCTATGAAATAGATTCTGGTTTGATCACCAAGGAATCACTTAAGAAGAGACGAGTGACTGATGCTATCGAGAAATATATTACTGCAGTCCTTCCCCATAAACCAAGGAATGCACCTAATGTTATCCAACATCTTGGATGGTGGAAGGATCAAATAGGAGCACTTCCCTTGTCAGAGGGCACACCAGCAGTAATCTCTGAGTATAGAGATCGGCTCCTATTCGAGCGTGCAGTAAGAGGAAAGCCAAGGAGCAACAATACAGTTATTCGGTATCTTGCTTCGATAAGCATTGTCTTCGAATATGCCGTCAAAGAATGGTTGTGGATGATGCTAAATCCTGTATGCTCGATCAAAAAACCTAAAGTTGGAAAGGGTAAAACTCGTTTTTTTGACCTCGGGGAGATCCAGATAATAAAGTCAGCTTGTGAGAAAAGCAAAAGCTCACTCTTGCTCCCGATCTTCATCATTGCTCTGCATACAGGTATGCGAAGGGGGGAGATTTTATCTTTGCGGTGGGAAGATGTCGATTTCAAGAACCGCGAACTGCATTTGCCAACATCAAAAAATGGCGAACCACGCGATGTTCCCATGTCCGATGAGGTTTTCAGAACTTTGAGTGATTTAGCCTTGGTTAAGAAGGCAGATATCTCAGGTCTTGTCTTTTCCAGCCCTTATGATCCTCGCAGACCCATCGATATAGTTTCTGCATGGAGGCGTGTTCTGAAGAAGGCTGAGATTAAAGGAGCGACATTTCATACCACACGGCATACGGCATGTTCCTATTTGGCGCAGCTTGGTATCGCGCCAATTCTCATTTCCCGCATTGTAGGCCATTCGGATAGTAAAACAACGGATCGCTATACCCATGCAGTAAAAGAACACACGAGAGCTGCCATAGGCCAGCTCGAAGCGTTGATCGAGGGCAAATGCTAGAGACTCTAAAAAGCATTCTCAGCGCTATCAGAAAACACAGGGACGATGAGTTTGCGCGGGTTTTTTTCGGCGATGAGACTTATAAGAATAAAAAAAGGCCCTTCTTTCTCTTGAACTTCCTTTTAAAACCAATCCCGAGAACATCCTTCGAGCCAGGGCTGTTATATATGAGCAGAAAGAGAAGGCCCTAAAACTAGTAATAGATTTTGGCTTACTCGATTTTTTAGATTCAAATGTTCGAGGGGCATATCGACGCCCCATACAAATTGAGGCGGAAAAGCAGATTAAAAGAACTGTGGCTGAAATTTAATTCGGAGATTGGACCGTTAATTAGCGGGAGCTATTAACGGTCGCATCAATTTCAATCACAACATCTTCAACTTTGGCAATTTAATTTCTTTTTCAAATAACTTTCAGCCAATCTGTGAAGAGTGATGTATTGGCTAAATTTAGCAACACTGTGTACTCGTTGTAGAGAAAGGCGGTAGACAATTTCTTCAATGCTGAAGGGAAGACCTTTGTCAATAGCCTCGACGATTGCTAGGCTGGCCAGAAATGTTCCGGTACGACCTACTCCTGCACTGCAATGGACGACGAGAAGACCGTTGTCTTTCTTTAGGCCGTCCCTTATTTGCAGTACGAGGGCAAGTAATTCTTCAGGGTCAACACCATGATGGTCTCTCCAATGGTCCATATGGAATGCTTGAACAGAACATACCCCAGTATCTGTTGGAACATTCAAATAAACATTGCCATCGGATTCTGTGGTGAACCCGTCCCAATAGGGATGACATTTTTTTGTCCACGCTTCGTAAGAACTTGTTAATCGCACGAGATGAGTGACATGCTGTGTAGTCAACAGGTCAAAAAACTTAGAGACATCTTTTGATCTCGGACCTTCACAAGCAATATAGTATTGATCTCCTAAACAGATCGTGCTGGCATTGTAGTAGGGCACGGTATTATTAAAATCAAAAGCAATGCAACCAGGAGCTCTGATGAGATCTTCTGCGATAAGATGTCGTGCAAACGCGTATGGAGTCGTTGTCCATATAGAAAGACGGGTTGTATGGATAACTTCGAATTCCGCTTTCAATTCAGCATCTGATTTTCCAGGCTTGAATTCCTTAAATTCTCTATTGGATTGAAAACCTTGCCATCGATTTTCTATTTGGGTTTTGACTGATGCATAAGGTTCGGATTGACCTGCATAAAGTGAAAAGACGGAAAGGATCAGAAAAATTGCATACTTTCTTAACATACTGCACCCCTAATTTAGGCCGAAGATTGTGCCTAATTTTAGAAATAATGCCAACATGGTAAGTTTCAGCATATTAGGAAGGTAGAATGAGGGTGTTCCCGCGCAACCTATGGCAATCTTTAACAAGTAGACTATTAGCGACTCTCTATGCAAAGGCAGTCTTGGGAATGGACAAGCGAAACCCTTGTTCTGTTTGAATCATTCCTAGTCGTTTATAAAAACCTTTTGCCTCTTCAAAATAACGGAGGGTAATAGAATCCAGTCCTCTTGCTCCAGCTTGGATCTTTGCATGTTCAATTAGAGCTGACCCTACGCCTTTTATAGGGGGGGCGTCTTGTCCGTAGAGCTCTGGCAAAAAATTAGCAGGAGCCGTTGCTAATACCGCCACCATGAGAGTATTTTTTACAATATTCCCAATCAAAAATCCTTGGATTCCAACCTCAGTGCTAGCAATATAGATAACTCTCTCGTATTTAGGTTTCACTGCAACTTCCATGGTTGCATGCACTAAGACTTGTCTGTAGCCAGCGATACGGCTTATTTCTCCATGCATAGAGCTCTTGGTCCCTATGCCAACTCGTTGACTCCATTCTTTAATTAAGGTACTTCCAACGGACGTAGGAACTTCTTCTACGGTCAAGCTGCTAGGATTCATTGTAATTTCATAACTATAAGCGGCGCTCTTATCTAGATTTCCAGTTATTTCGAATGACATATTAAACTCGTTTAAAATGATGTTATTTTTCGATGTATAAGTTTTCTAAGTTGTTTTTTAAGACTGTAGCTTTCTTTGGATTTGAGGTGGTTAGTGTGACACCTCCTCCGTAGCCGCCCATATGGAAGTCAAAAATATCTATAGGAAGAATGTGTTGATCTTGATGTAACTTTGTGAATTGTTCTTTCCCACCAAAAATCGCAAAAAATAGATCGCGCGGGGTTAACTCAGGCATTCTTTTTTTCAATTCCAGTTCGAATAACTCTTTGATTTTTCCCAACCGTTCCTCTAAAGCCCTTAGAGATTCTTTTGGAAGAATGCTAGGTGCTTTCATCGCATTGTATCTCTTAATCTGCTCATGTAGCAGTGGGTCAGAAAACATCAACAAGGTGGCTCGATCAAAAGGCAAATTTGCTTGGGGCAGGCCAAGTTGCCACATGCGTATTTGTTTAAAATGGTTTGCAGTAGGCATGCAGCGTTCATCATCAAAGTCGATAAAATTGGTAATTTGACCCGTAGGAGTAAGTGTAACCATCGTATTTCCTGTACTGCAATCTATCGATCCTTTGATCATTCCAAGTAAACAATATTCATGTACCAAGGTTTTAGGAACTTGTTTCAATTCCTCTCCTGCTTGGGGATGTTCTCTCACTAGATCGTGTACCCTTGTAGAGGGCGCATTGATCCATTTCTGAAGAGATCCCTGATCAGGAGCGCCTGCATAAGGGGTAGTATGTGTTAATTTTTTGTAATACTGGCTGCGTAGGTAGTCATCGATGATAAGTACTCGTGTTTCATCTGAGAGGTCTTCTTTTTCGGAGTGCCATAAATCAATAGTGTCTTTCCCTGCTTTTTCTAATACCTTTTTTCCTAGCATTGTGGCTGCACAAATAAAAAGTCCGTCTTTAATCGTTGAATTGCATAGTTGGCATAGATTCATGGCCTCTACATGCAAGAGGTGAGCTCTATGTAGGTATTGATTCGATAAAAAAACATTGCCGGAGATTTCAAATTCTTTGGCTTTGGTCTTATAAGTGTGTGATTGCTTTAGGAGAGTTTGTATTTTTACAAGAGCGCGATGCGTGGAAAGGTTTGCATGAGTTGTTGCTGCTGTCATATTGCAGCCAATGATTGTATCATAGGAATAAGCAACCACTTCGCGTGCGATGGCAGGGCTCTGGTTTGGTTTGTATTTACCAGCTGTTTTTATCCCTGGTTCTTGGCTGGGTACTTGGTAAATATCCTTAAATATTCGTAGTCCGCTAGTAGGGAGCCCCTGCCCGAGAGCCATGGGAAGGGATCGTTGTTGCATGCCTTTAAGTTCGATTGCATTTGAAATTTCAGAAGAATTGGAGTGGAAGGAATAGCGTCTTAAGAGGATTTCTAAAAGCGGTTCTAGTTCGCGAGATTCTGGGAGGGGTTGGTTTAAAGCTTCTAGAGCATGGAACAATCCTTCTATCTTAGACCGCATGTTTAGAACTTCTTGTTCTGTAGTATTTATAGGATGAAACAAAAGAAAAAGCTCTTTTTCCTTCCACAATTTAAAGAGAGGATGCTGTGCGTTGGAAAAGGCCAAAGCTAGAGTAGGAGAATTTTCGGATAATACTTTTTTACAAGAGTCGAGGAATTCAAGTTTCTCAGCTCTATACATTATATCTAGCGTATGTACAGAAGACAATGCACTTAAATGGCCTTCTCGAAGGGCTTTTATAGGAGAAACATGTTTAAAAAAACGGACAAGGTTTGTTTGCGATGTACAAATAGTCGACAAGGTTTCTTTAACGTCATCGAGAATCCGTTGCCTATGTTCTTTGTCTAGATCGCTAGGACCTTGAGATAATAACTCGTCAGTAGGAAAACCACCAGTCTCTTGGATTTGTGAGTGTCGATTTAAGGATTTTTCATGGGAAAAAATTTGCAGGGCTTGTTGCAATTCCTCAGGTTTATCTAACAGGGTTTCATAAGTCCAGGTGATTTTTTCCTTATCAGACATGGTTGGATTTACAAATAGAGCTGTTAAAATAGTATCTACAAGAGTTGCTCGTATAGCAGGCTCTAGAAGCATGAACTTTGGAGAGCAATAGTCTGGATAGTTCTTTTTTACAAAGGTAGCTCGATAGTCGTTTGCATCTGTGCTTTGAAAAGCTACAGAATAAAAGCATTGTGCAAACAAGGTTTGATCTTCTTCTGGTAAAGAGGCAAAAGAGCGGAGTAAAACGCCTTTAGCTCTAGTGAGTTCGGATGCTCTGGTTTCTGATGAAGAGAGGCGGTTAAAATGGGTGATATTCAATAAAAAAGAGGGCAGGGGACCGGGATGTGCCTTAAAAACTAGGGCTGCATTTTCCTGTTCTTGTAGGAGGCGCTCGACGTCTTCAATTAAGGGTCTAAGGGCTTCTTGGTCTTCTTCTCTCATATTGGGCAAACAAGCAGATTCCAATAGAGTGTTGTATTCGATGCGCAATTTGCCCATAGCAAAGAAGTTGTCTTTAAGAGTATGTCCTTGTTGGATTCTGGCGTAAACATCCCTTATTTTAGAGGCACATCGCATAAGCAGTTGGACTTCTTTACTTGAGTCCAACTTAGGGGCTTCAGCAAGTGTAAAGGGATTTAGGGTTTGGCGGATTTCTTTTAACTCCTGCTGAAGACGATTCCACTCAGATTGTAAATCACTGAAAGCCTTTTGACTCTTTCCTGCTTGTTGGGATGCCTGATGTAAAAGGGAATCGGGATCTCCAAAACCTTTTCCGTTGAGAATTGATAGGCGTGTTTTGACACTGTCTTGAATAGGCTCTTTTGAGGTTTGTTGAAGACGATCCCGCTCAGATCGTAAATCGTCGAAGGCTTTTTGATCTTTTTTTACTTGTTGGAATGCCTGGTGTAAAAGGGAATTGGGATCTTCGTAATACGTCCCTTCTAACTCCGAGAGACGTGCTTTGATCACAGCTTTTTTTCTTAGGAGGTTTGAGTGAGCACTACTTTGATCTTGAAGAGGCTGTGCTTGTTTTATCTTAGTGGGGTCTATTCTACTAGAAGGTTGTATTGACAGAGTTCTGGTATAAACAGCCCCTATGGGCTTTGGATCGTATTTTGCTTCGGAGGAGGGGGTAGAAATGTCTAGGGCTTGGCGAACCTGATGTAGTCCTTGCTTAAGAGAAAGCAATTCTTGTTGAAGATGATTCCGCTCAGATCGTAAATCGTCGAAGGCTTTTTGATCTTTTTTGGCTTGTTGAGATGCCTGGTGTAAAAGAGAGTTAGGGTCTCCGAAACCTGTACCGTTGAGGGTTAGAAGGCGAGCCTTGAGTTCTTTCTTTTTTCGTTGAAGTGTATCTATTTGATCTTGAGATGGTTGTGCTGTTTTTGTTTTAGAAGGATCTATGGTAGGAGTTTGTCCCATCTGGGATTGGGCAACCGCATCCATTTCGGCTGGGGATGTTTTAAGTGCATTATTCTGAATCTTTTGAGATTCGCAATGGAGATTCTCTACAGGAGTTAGAGCGTTTAGATCTTGACGAACTCTGTCCAAATCTTGGCCAAGACGGTCTCGTTCAGCTTGCAGATCCTCGAAGGTTTTTTTGCTCTTTTTGCGCTCCCTAGACGCCTGGTACAAAAAGGAGGTGGAATCCGATGTATCCCTCCCATTGAGGGCTGAAAGGCGCTTTTCTATGTGTGAAAGCCGTTCCTTAATAGCTTCCTTGTCTTTGTCCGTTATGAGCTTTTCTGTTGTATCACAATGATCGTTAGCATGTTGAGTATTTATTCCATGTAGATCGGAACCTGCTACTCCAGCAAATGGGTCTTTTATTCTTTGTTCTATAGTGCTCATAATTAAAAATGATTATTAATTTAGTTTTTTCGTTGTATTATTATATGTTTTATTAACATTACTCATCAATTAAAATAAAAAATTTTGCATAATTAAATATTTTATATTTTAACGAGTTATCATTTCTTGTTTAAAATATTTTTTTAGTTGGGAAAAATCAAAAAATGTTCTACAAAACATACGCTTTGCGTATCATCCGCCTCACGAACACCTAGAAGGGGAGAGAGCTTTATGTCATACAATGAGATTCGTAATTTGCTTGGGCAAGAGGCTGATCATTTACTGAATCACCGCTGTAAAGTGGGTAAAGAGAAGTTACTTCTTCCGGGTTCTAACTGGGTAGATCGCGTTTTTTACCCGTCTAATCGCAATCTACGCACGCTGCGTAGCTTGGAGACTTTGTTCAATCAGGGGCGTCTTGCTGGTTCTGGATTTTTATCTATTTTACCAGTTGACCAAGGCGTCGAGCATACTGCAGGTGCTTCTTTTTCTGCGAATCCTGAGTATTTTGATTCCGAAAATATCATTCGGTTAGCGATTGAAGGTGGGTGCAATGCTGTCGCATCAACGTTAGGGGTTTTGAGCAGTGTAGCTCGGAAATACGCTCATAAAATCCCCTTCTTATTAAAATTCAATCACAATGAGCTGCTTTCATATCCTAACACGTATGATCAGGTTTTTTTTGCTAGTATCAAACAAGCATATGATATGGGGTGTATTGCCGTGGGTGCAACCATCTATTTTGGGTCGCCAGAAAGTCGGCGACAGATTGTGGATGTAAGCCATGCATTTTCTATAGCGCATGATCTTGGTATGGCAACAGTGTTATGGTGTTATTTGCGCAATAACGCATTCAAAATAGGTGATCACGACTATCATGAAGCGGCAGATCTTACCGGACAAGCTAATCATCTTGGTGCGACGATCGAGGCTGATATCGTTAAGCAAAAATTGCCAGAGAACAATGGGGGGTTCAAAGCTCTTAAATTTGGCAAACAAACAGAAGCCATGTATATGCAGTTATCTAGCGAACATCCCATCGATCTTACGCGCTATCAAGTGATGAATGGGTACATGGGGAGGATTGGTTTGATCAATTCTGGAGGACCTTCTGGCAAGGATGATCTTGCACAAGCAGTGCGCACAGCTGTCATCAATAAACGAGCTGGTGGCATGGGTTTAATTTCTGGGAGAAAAGCTTTTCAAAAACCTATGAAAGACGGCATCCAGTTACTAAATGCAATCCAAGATGTCTATCTTTGCAAAGAGGTTACAATTGCCTAGATTTACAAAATCCATAGGTATTGTAGGTGGTGCTGGACCTATGGCCAGCTCTTTTCTTTATCGGACAATCTTGGAGATCTGCCAGCATCGGTACGAGGCGAATGACTATAATGAATTTCCAGAGATCATCCTGCTTAGTTATCCCTTCACTAGAGGGGATGCAGAAATCATTAAAGAAGAGATTTCCTTAGCTTTTCTTAGGCTAAAAATAGCTGGGGCAAAAGTATTTTGCGTAGCTTCGCATTCTTTTCATGGATACTTGCCAGATATTACAAATATGCACTTTGTGGATCTTATTGGTGAGACTCTCAAAAAGGCATCTCAGTTAACAATGTCTCGTGCTCTTATCATTTCGGCACAATCTACGAGAGATCAGAAGCTCTACGAACAAGGGGAACTCGAGTGCCTTTACCCTTCGATGGAGAGCCAACGGGATATCAACAACATTATTCGAGAAGTAGCTCAAGGGGTCATCACGATCCATCAAGCAAAAGCGCTTAAGGGAATCATTACACAATGTTATCAACGGCAACCCTTTGATGGGATCATTTTAGCTTGTACAGAATTACCTCTTATCCACAAAAGCTTCTCACTTTCTTTGGGGGATAGTCATCCACGATGTCCTGTGATTGATACCATAGAAGTTCTAGCTGAAAGACTCGTCGCATTATCTGCTGAAGAAGTGCAGATAGATGATTGATAAGGGACTATGAAATAACAGAGGCTCACTTAATGAGCTTGAGAAGCTGTTTAAGAGGCTTATCTCCTGGTTTAATCATGCTCTTTTTCTTTTTTACTGGAGGTTTGGAAGGGTTAGAAGATTGTTCCTCCCAGGGGAAAGGATGTTTAGGGGATGGTGCAGAGATATTGCCATCGGGTAACTTGGAGAGTTTGCCTAGGAGTCCTCCAATCAAGGCTCCTTGTTGGCCACCGAATAAACTACCTGCCTCAGCGGCTTTTTGAGAGGCTAACAATAGGGCAATTTTAGCAGTAGCTTTACCTGTATCAACTTTGACATCATCTAAAGGGCCTCGCATAGGGATTTGCAATACATAAGTTTCAGGAAGCCCCTTAATGCCAAAAGCTTTAGTTAGAGCCTGCGCAGTTAATCCTAGCACAGCATCTACTCGATTCTTCGAAAGATTAATATCACCCCAAGTAGCAATATCGATACTGTTAGCTACGAGAATTTCCGTTCTTTCACAGTTTACGACTCCTTTTTGCAGTGAAATATCCATAGGAGCAAACCATAACATCAGATCATTAGATCTAGAGAATTGTCCGAGCTTAAGCAATCCCAAAGTAACTTGAATATTCCCTTGATTACGGCAAGTGATTTGACCGAGTTCAATACGTGCATGTTCTATGTTGGCGTTAGTAATATCCAATGGCAATAAGGGGAAAGAAAAGCCATGAGGATCTATCGTTAGAGTCATAGGCCCATTGCTGCTGATTGCTGAAATGGATAATGGATTGACCCCTCGCAGAAAGAAACGGCTGATGCCTTCTGACATAGTCACCTGTGCAAAGAAGGGTTGATTGAGTAGCAGTACGCCCTTTTCCAAATGACCATCAAGAGAAAGCCTTGTTGAAGGAGAGTTGACCGTTAAAGAAACAGGGCCATTGCCTTGGTGGATATCTGTTTGAAAACTACCAGAAATTTGATCGCCAAAAAGGGCCGGTATGGTTTCTGGATGCATACCTGCGGCGATTGTCAAAGCATCAATGACCGATGTGGGAAGTTGTTGAAATTTGCCTTGAATCAGAGCATGCATTTGAGAAAGATCCCATTCTTGGGTTGTATGATGGATTTCGCTCATCTGCATTTTGACATCGACAAGACCTGGCTTGTTCGCTTCAATCGAGGTTTTTAGGTTTAAGGTTAACGGTGATTGAAGATTGGATCTTGATAAACGAAATACAAGATGGCTAAGGGATAGTGGAGTGTTGGTGTCTACTTCAAGAAGAGAGAGGTTTTCAGCTTGGAATGCAGTATCAATAGTAGCTTGCGGCAGAGCAGATAGGTCGATATGCAAAGAATTGGGAGAAAGAGGCAGTTGAAGTTCTTGGAGCCGCCATTCTAACTGAGTTGGTTTAGCTAGGCTTACTGGAAGTTTTGTTCCAATGAGACCTTCTAAAGCCTTGTAACCTGTTTGATCAAGCAAAAAAGTTGCATAGGCAGGGTTACCTTCATCAAGAGAAAGCTGGTGATCAGCTTGTTTGAGGTGGGCTGTAAGAGAGCCCTTTTCAAAACTAGCATCGATCCCAAAGGCATTCGAGTCAGTAGTGTGAAAAAGATTGCTTTTAAGAGTTACCCAAGTGCCAAGAAGGGGAGAGAGTGCTGTAGTTCCAGAACGCCATCCATCAATGAATCGAGTGTCTAGGTTCTCTACAGATATTTTAGTTAAGAGTTCTATGGAAGAAATATCAAAAACAGGTTGGAAGTAGAATTTACGCGCAATGGCTTGTACTTGTAGAGGCACAAGGGCATCTTCTGTACACCCTATTTGAGCATTTAGGCGGAAGTTTAGAGTTCCCTCTTGTGTATTGAGAGACCACTTGCTAGTACCATTTTGAATAATCGATGCAGTTTGATCTGGAGCTTGAACTTTGAGAAGAGGGGCATCGATGATACCCTCTATCGTAGTGTTATTTAGAAAATTTTCTCCAAGAGATGTTGTAAATGGGCGAACACTCATATTCACAGAAACTGGGGCTAGAAAGGTAGGCGATTTTGTGAATTCATTCCATAGATTCGTAGCTTGAGAAGGCGTGAGATGGATAGCTAAAGTGAGAGGCTCTTTTATTGTAAGCGTTGATTTTTCCGTAGAAAGAGCCGCATTGACAGATCCACTGAAGCCTTCGGCTAGCATATGCAAACGTATGGAAGAATATTTCTGTAGATCGAAATCAAGGGCAAGATTTGCTAGAGTGAACTGTTGATAGAAGCACTGAGGACTAGTTGCCTTGCCTTGCGCAATGATCTTTGAAAGACCTGTGTAGGGGATAAAGAGCATTTGCAGGTCGACATCGATAGCTCCAAATCCAAAGCCATGAACATTCTCTTTCCAAAAACTTTGCGGAGCTGAAAAGACCAGACTAGTAGGTTTTGATAGTTGTATGCCGCTTTCAGAAAAAGAAAAACACGTTTCAGGAATATTTAGGAAAGAAGAAAGAAAATAGAGTGTTCCTGTTCGTTTTCCCTCCGAGTTGTTGAGGCTTCCTCCAAAATCACAATGTGTTCCAAGTGCATGTTGTAGATATTGCACCTTGTCGAAGACTTGATCGAGGATGGGGGTAGGGAAATTTTTTGTAGAGAACTCCAGTGAGTGTGCGGAGTTTTGGCTCAATGGGTGAACAAGAGAACCGGAGGTAGTTACTAAAGCTTTATTATCACCAAAACTTAAGCTTGTCGTTGTATTAAAATGCAATTCTTGTTCCAAGAAAGGGGTGCTGACACTGGCTTGTAGGCGTTCAAATGTTATACCGTGGAACAGAACGGGGGTTGCAAATTCCATATCGAGAATATTCAGCAGCGCATCCATTTTGAGCTTGGGCCATTGGATACCTGCTTCTGTAAGAGGAATATCCAATGCAGAGATATCGAGCGTGACTCTGGGGCTATTAGCAAGCGATAGACCACTGAAGTAAGGGCTAGATGCGAACAATCCTTCCGCAAGGAAGGGTGTGATCATGAGACCAAAACGAGCTGGAAAGGCTAAGGAGATTTTGCCATTTTCCGTAAGAGTTCGTAGAGAGGCATTGAACTGTGATGAAGAGGCGAGAAAGGAAAGGTCTAGTTGTTGGTTGGAGAGAACGACTTGCAGACTGAGGTCTAGATCGGGGCCAATAGCTGCTACGCTCACCCCTTGCCATTGGGGATAAAAAAACGAGGCAATTTGATCAACGCCTAACATAGGCAGCTTTTTAAGGGTTCCATCGATGGTTAGGACGGGGTCAGGGCTATTTAAAGGGCCAAAATTACCAGACCAATTAAGGCTGCCTGTTTGTTCTGCCTGCCTAGTTGTTCCTTTGAGAGAAAAAGTTACATAGTCACTAGATTGAGCTAGGCGAGCATACAACTCGAGGTTTTCTAGACGTACATCATCGATATTTTTGCCTTCTAAAATGACCATGCCATTTAAAAGAGTAATAGTGCCTGTAAGGTGTGGAGTGAGACGATCCCAGACTGTTTGAAGATGCAGTTGAGCCATAGGAGATAAGGTGGGAATGCCTGCAGCTTGGATGACAATATTATGAGCTATTTCTTTTTTCTTGTTGTCAAGTTGGATTGTCACAGTCGGGTTTTTAATGATAAGATTCCCCAATTCGTGGGATCCAAAACAGATAGTCCATAAAGAAGAAGGAGTTGTCAGTGTGTCACAAGAAAGGCAAAGAGGATCTCTGTGACTTTTATAAGAGAGACCTTCAATGTATAGACCGTTCCACCAACTAAGTTGAGCTTTTTCAATAACAAGCTCTCCACCAAGGGGACGTTTAAAAAGACCAAAGAGGGTAGCCCTTGTCCCATCATAGGTAAGTAGCCAGGGGAGTAGAAGCAGAATAATGCATGCAATGAACACAAGGCCAATGACAAACTCTACCAACCACAACAGGGTATGTAGCACTCCTCTCATAGAAGACTCCTAGCATATCGTAAGATGAGCACGATGGTTTTGGCGTCGCAAATCACACCAGTTTCGATCATATCAAGAGCATTCGTTAAACTAACGGAAAAAAGGTCGATATTTTCGTGAGTGTCTTTAGGTAAAGGGTCTTCGACTAAGCCCTCTGCGATAAATAAATGAAGGACTTCATTGCAAAATCCAGGGGCAGTGTAGATCTTCCCTATTTGAGTCAGAGTAGTTGCTGCAAAACCAGTTTCTTCCCGCAACTCTCGCATCGCACATTCTGCCACAGTTTCATGAGTTTCAAGAATACCGGCAGGTGCTTCGATCAAAATATCTCCAGAAGCTCTACGCCACTGTTTGATAAGTAGGAGTTCTCCTCTATCATCAATAGGGAGAACGGTTGCTGCGCCTGGATGTAGGATAAGGTCTGTTTTAAAAGGCTGCTCACCTTCGAAGAAAAACGTTTCTTGGCATACCGTGATCACTCGCCCCTCGTAGAACAGTTGGCTTGTTTTTTGACTGCGAAGTTCTTTATGTTTTTGTTGTATTGCTAGGTCCATAACGCTCGTCTTAATCTATGCTGTTTTAGTAAGAGCCTGTTTAAAATCTAAAGTTCTGTCGATTTTTGGGTTCTTTTGAGCCGTTTTTTCGATTCAAATTGGAGTCATAAAACTTGTCTTATGAGCCCATTGCAAAACTCTAACGGTCAGAAAGAGGCCATTTTAAAGCCGTTTTGCCATCTCGTGCTGATACTAGTAGATTTGCCAAGCCAGGAGGTTTGTTGCAAGCTTTTAAGAGAGTATAGAGATCTTAGAGACTCCTGCATAACTCATACCAAACGCAATAAATAATTTCATATTTGAGCTGCGTGAAAGCTGTCGACAAATTGACGATCATAAACAGCATAGTATTAATGCAATACAATGCCGTTTACGATCGCCGATTTTCGGCGCTTTGACGCGGCTCAAATGTGAAGTTATTTGTTGCGTTTGGTATCAGTACCTTTGGAAAAAATGATTCGTTTTAGCGAGATTT
>JAGXTH010000024.1 GCA_018333475.1 Simkania sp.
ACTTAGCAAAACCCTCTAAGTGTAAAACACTACAGGTTGGCTAAGGGTTCCCAAGTAAGGTTCTGTGCGCCAGGCTTACACGCCTCACAGACATCAATCCCAAAGCTTAAAGAAAAAAACTTGGAAAAATATTGCTCTCGGGCAAGATAGCATGGGTTGAAAAAGCCCTAGAAGCCTTCGCGTTTACGCGAGGGAGTTGTCACGGCCATACATCCTGCCTATGGCGGGGATTCCAAAGAGGAGTCTGGCCCAACAGAAGAGGACGTATACAAGGTGCCTTATGCGGAAAAAGCGAGGACTTGGGGATGCTGTCCACAAAATCCGCGCGTGTGCCGCTCATTAGAGCTCTATAGAACACCTGTTTTCCTGTCGTTACAGGGGCAGCTTGGGTGCTAGATGACAGGCAACTTGGTGCTCAGAAGAGATGTTCCTAAGCTCTGGCCGTTTTTCAAAGCAAATGGGTTTAGCTTGGGGACAGCGAGTGCAAAATACGCAACCCTTTGGGGGATTAAAAGCGCTTGGGAGCTCATCTTTAAGGAAGATTCTAGTTCGCTGTCTTTCTAGTTTTGGATCGGGAATAGGAATAGCTGAAAGTAAAGCTTGGGTGTAAGGGTGTAAGGGGTGAGCATATAATTCATTTGAACTTGACAATTCAACAATGTGCCCAAGATACATGACAGCGATGCGGTGGGAGAGGTATTTGACGACGCGAAGATCATGGGTGATAAACAAGTAAGATATATGCATTTCTTCCTGTAATGCACGTAATAAATTGATGATTTGAGCTTGAACCGAGACATCAAGAGCTGAAATAGGTTCATCGCAGACAATAAACCGAGGTCTTGCTGCAATAGCTCTTGCTATGCCTAACCGTTGTCGTTGCCCCCCGGAAAATTCATGAGGAAATCTGCTTAGATGGTGATTGCTTAAACCGACGAGATCGATGAGTTCTTTTAAACGAAGTTCTCTTGCAGCCCCGCGTTCTAAGTGATGGATATCGAGTGGTTCAGCAATGATTTCTCTAGCGGACATACGAGGATTTAATGAAGCATAAGGATCTTGGAAGATCATTTGCGCCGTTTTACGAAAGGCTTTAAGTTCCTTCTTTTTCATGTCAAATAGAGAAACACCTTCAAAAAGCACTTTACCTTGAGCTTGTGGTTCCAAGCGTAAAATAGCTCTACCGGTCGTAGATTTTCCAGAACCGCTTTCTCCGACAAGTCCTAATGTTTCTCCAGGATATATCTTTATTGAGATGTCCGTGATTGCTTGGAGGAGGTGTTTTCCAACAGGAAAATGCACTGTTAAATCTTTGACATCGACAAGAGGTTCATTATTCATTGGAAGCATCCTTAATCTGCTGCCAGCAGGAGACGCGGTGCCCGGGGGAGATATCACTGATAAAAGGTTCTTGTAGAGGGCAAATATTCATTGCTTTGTGACATCTAGGCGCAAAAGCGCAGCCTTGCGTCCTATGTTGTAAGGTTGGGGGTCGACCCTGAATGGGAATAAGAGGTATGCCACAAGGAGTATCAATGCGTGGAATCGAGTGGAGAAGGCGTTGTGTATATGGGTGGCGTGGTTGATAAAACAGTTCATTGACACTGGCTTCTTCCACAATTTTACCAGCATACATGACAAGCACGCGATCGCACAGTCCAGCAACTACACTAAGATCATGAGTAATGAGAATAATACTTGTTTTTTGCGTAATAGCAATGTGCTTTAGCAATTCGAGAATTTGGGCTTGTGTGGTGACATCAAGAGCTGTAGTGGGTTCATCAGCGAGAAGTATTTTAGGATCACATGCCATGGCAAGGGCAATCATAGCCCTTTGCCGTATCCCCCCTGAAAGCGTGTGGGGGTATGCACGCAAACGTTCTTCTGGGTGAGCGATGCCAACGAGCCTTAATAGCTCAATAACCTTGGCTTCTATATCGCTTTTTCTTAGTTCTGGATGATGCAAGAAAACGCTTTCCGAGATCTGGGCACCAATGCGTTTAGTAGGGTTTAAAGAGGTTAGAGGGTCCTGAAAGATCATTGCAATTTCTTTGCCGCGCACAGCTTGCATTAGAGGCTCTGGCAAATTCAAAAGGTTTTGTTCTCGATACAAGATTTGACCGTGCTCTATTAGGCCCGTATGGGGAGGAAGCAATCGCATGATAGATTTTGCGGTAACACTTTTTCCACAACCAGATTCCCCGACGATGCCCAGGATTTCCCCTTCTTTAAGGTCAAAATTGATGCCGCGCAGGGCATAAGTATGTGTGCCCCATGTAGTGAAAGAAACGGCTAGATTTTCGACGCTCAAAATCGGATCTTTCATGAGCGAAGCCTTGGATCAAAAGCATCACGCATACCATCACCAAGCAAGTTAAAGCAAAGCATGGTGAGGCTGATAAAGCTGGCAGGAAAAAAAAGACGCCAAGGAAAGTAACGCATAGCAGGTAGGCCATCACTTGCCATAGTACCCCAACTAGCAATGGGTGCTTGTACACCCAGCCCTAAAAAACTTAAAAAAGCTTCTGTAAAAATAGCAGAAGGAATGGTGAGAGTCATTGTGGCTATGATAGGGCCCATCGTATTTGGAATGAGGTGACGTAGTAAAATCCGATACCTACTTGCTCCCAGAGCTACGGAGGCTTGTACGAAATCGAGTTCTTTTAACTGCATGATTTGTCCACGGACGATTCTTGCCATACCAATCCATCCGGTAATCGTTAGGGCAAGAAGAATCGTGGGAATGCCGTTACCCATAACGACCATAAGCATGATGACGATGAGTAGGTAGGGAATGGAATGTATTGAATCAGCGATGCGCATGATGAGTTCATCGATTTTTCCTCCAAGGGATCCAGCTAGCGAACCGATAGCTACGCCTATAATCAAATCAAGAAGTGCTGCCATGATTCCGATAAATAGAGAAATGCGAGCCCCCCAGCAAATGCGTGTAAATATATCCCTACCAAGCTCATCAGCGCCAAAGATGTATTCTCTAGAAGGGGGCAGATTGATAGCAGGAAGGTGGATTTCGTAATATGTATAAGGAGAGAACAATGGCCCAAAAATGGCCAGAATACCAAGAAAAACGAGCATCCAAAGGCCAACCATGGCTGGTTTATTAGCACGTAGTCTACGTAAACTTTCTTGCCAGAAGGAAATTCCTGGTTGGAGGTGTTCCTCGTGCTCTACAGTTTTTCCGGTGAGAGGTTCAAAACATTTTTCTTGCATTAGTTACCTACGGAATGCTGTGCGAATGCGTGGATCGAGGAAAGCATAAAAAATATCAACGAGAAATATACAACACATCAAAAGGCAACTGTAGAACACCGTGACTCCTAAGATTACCGTATAGTCTCGATTGCTTACACTCATTACGAACCAATACCCAAGGCCTGGAATGGCAAAGATTTTTTCTATGACAAAACTACCTGTTAAAATACTGGCTGTGAGGGGGCCGATATAAGTAACAACGGGAAGCAATGCATTGCGCATTACATGGCGTAGCATCAATCGTATTGAGGACAATCCTTTAGAACGAGCTGTCAAAATGTAATCTTGTTGCAAAATCTCTACCATACTGGAGCGAGTTAATCTGGCGATGAAAGCGGTAGGTAATGCGGCCATAGAAAGAGCTGGTAAAAGAGTGTGTGAAAAACTTCCCCATCGTGCCACAGGCAATAGCTGTAGTTTTATGCAAAAGAGATACTGTAAAAGAGTCGCTATCAGAAAGCTGGGAACAGAAATTCCAATGACAGAAACCAAAGCTGCCACGTGATCTTGCCAATGGTTACGATGCCAGGCGGAAATCATTCCCAATGTGATCCCAACGGAAATGGCAATAAAAAGAGCCATACTTCCCAAACAGAATGATACAGGAAATCCACTAGAGATGATCTGATTGACTGTCCGACCTTCGTATTTAAAGGAGGGGCCAAGGTCCCAAGTAACGATACCCTTGAGATAGCGTAAGTATTGAATATACCAGGGTTGATCTAGACCATAGTATTTATAAAGAGAGCGCATGATTTCTTCTGGAACAGCTTGTTCTTGTAATAAGGGATCGCCGGGGATGGAGTGCATGAGTATAAAGGTTAGTGTCACAACACAAAAAAGCGAGAAGAAAAGAATGCCTGTTTTTCTTGCTAGATATAGGTATAGGGGTGTGTTCACAAATAGTCATCCCGGTAACTTTTCAATGAGGTTACCTTCTGGAGGTCGTTGCAAAACTCAGGTTCAATCGATTTTCTGGGCTTTTTTAGCCAATTTTCGATTCTTTTTTGAGGGATAATATCAACATCCGTATATTACCCCTCAAAAAAGAATCGAAAATTGACCAAAAATCCTCCGAAAAGCGACGAACCCTGAGTTTTATAACGACCTCTCTGGGGAAACACTATAAATCAGGACGATGCAGGCTGCAAAGGTAATCTTCATAAGGGGAAGCAAAATTAACTCCATACCAGTTCATTTTTCTCAAGGGATCGGGGATGGATTGCTTTAGCATTTGGATCAGTTCCTCAACTAGAGGATGTTCAGGAAATGGGCGTTTGACGAGCATTGTTTGATCAAAGAAAATCTCGTCGAAATTTACAACTCCAAGTGGGGAAATTTTGAAATTTTTTACGTAGGGCTGTACTAGAGTGCCGTATCTCGCATAGAAAATAGATGCTATGGGAGCCTCTTCGATAAGGATATCATCTGCTTGTCTACAGTATTCCCAAGACTCTTCTGTACTCTTAGCTAGATCTGCTTGTTGCAATAGTTGGACGAATTTTTTTGTATTCCAATGGCAATAATTTTTCGGGTTTTTTTTAACGAGAAATCTCTCTAGTAAGGAGCGGGGATGATTGTAATAGGGCGTCCAAGAAAGGAGTGCCATGGAGTAGTCTCGCTTGGTCATTTTTTTGCCTAATTCTTTTAGGCTTAAAGGTTCAGCTGTAATTTTCATATCAAAGATGAGTTGCCAGCCTTCAACGAGATCTTCAGCGAGGTTATAATAGAATTCTGTATGGGGGTAATAGAGTTTTAAGCTTTTTTGAAGTTTTTCTAGGGGGATCTCTGCTTCTTCAAGGGCTTCCTTGAATAAAGCTCTGGCTTTTAATAAGTCGAATTTACTGAAAGAAGAAGGGGTATAATCTGGGCGATAAAATGGAGGAAGAAGACCAGAGGCGGCTTCTTCGCCCATCATGGTTAGTCTTTGCAAAATTTTTGGTCTATCGATGGCATTATTGAATGCTTTGCGTAGTTTTTTGTTATTGAAGGGGAATTGTTTGCAGTTAAATAGACAACAACATGTTCTAGCCAAATGACCAGAAGCGAGTTCTTCGTGATGTATAAGATGTTTTATTGCTTTGTGTTTAAATAGAATGGGAAAATTTTTCACTAGGAGATCGATGTTTCGACTAAGAAAATCATCGACAATGCGCAGGTCATTAACTAGGTAGTTTAACCGGATTCTGTTGAGAGCAATTTCTTTGGCTTTGTAGAAATGGGGATTTTTATCGAGGACAAGTTCCACTGAGGGCGTCCAATGGTTCAATCGAAAAGGACCATTGGAAATGAGGGGATAATAAGTGGTTTTCGGACTAGGATATAGCCCTTGGATACTGCTTTCGTGTAAAGGTGCAAAAGCAAAGGAGGAGACAAGCTCAAGAAAATAAGCGATTGGTTTAGTCAACTCCACTCGTAGAGTACTTGCATCAAGCGCCTTCACCCCAATGCGATCTGTCGAGATTTTTCCAGCTTTGGCTCGCCTAGCATTTTTGATGATATAGTGTAGGTGTGGATTGGGGCATTCGATCTCTGGTCTCATGAGGTATTTCCAGGTATTTTCAAAATCTTTGGCTGTTACAGGTGTTCCATCTGACCAATAGTTTTTTCTTAGAGTAAAGAGATAGACTTTTCCCTGTTTTTGGATCTGAAAAGATTGGGCTTGGCTTAAGAGTAATTCACCATCTGAAGAACAAGTGGTCAAGCAATCGTATAGGGCATTGTTAATAATATGGGCAGAGAGATCAGAGGTTCTCTGTGGCTCCATGGTAGGGGAATTATTCCCGTTATTCGGTCTGGCAATATTGATAATGAGAGTTTCATGACGATGAACAAATTCGAGGAAATGTGGGGCTTCCATAAAAACCGTTTAAAGATTTCCTTAAGGTTGTGTTGAAAAAAAATCCATAACTGTCATACTGGGTTCGTTTTCTGTTTCTTAACAATAGGAGTTTGTTATGAAAATGTCTTCGATATTCGGTTTGGGCGTTGTTTTAGTCTTTATGAGTTTTGGTGGAAGTGGATCTTTTTCCAGAGTGAATGATAAGAGCTCCATCCAGCCCATTACTACTGGTAAAACCGCCAGCTCCCCTTCTACTACTGGTAAAATTGCTAGTTTACCACATCCAACGGGCTTAATTTCCTTCGGTTTTTAGTTTCTGCAAAATCACCCTTCCCAAGAGGTGTTAGTTTTTGGGAGGGGTGATGTCTAAGGATTCCAAACATAAGTTTCCAGTTTTACATAACTTGAGCCCCTTAACCCTATTGCTTGTGATTAGGCAGTAATCCCAGAAAATTAATGGGGTTATGGGCATATCACTAGCAAGAATTTTTTCTGCATCCAAAAAATACTTGGCTTGGGAGTTGTTGTCAGTGCTATTAGTAGCATTTTGGATCAGAGAGATAAACTGTGGGTTTTCCCAGCCAGTATAGTTCTTTTTAGTGTCTTTGGAAAGAAAACGTTCAAAATAACAGAATGGGCTAGGGTAAGAAGCTGCCCAGCTTACAAATCCTATATCGTAATCGCGTTGTCCGAGTTTAGCAGTCACTTGTTGAATTTCCAGAGCTTCTAAATCTATATCGAGGTCTAGATGTTGTTTCCATTGGTGTTGTAAAATTTGGACAATATTCTTAATAGCATCATGCTCTTTGGATAGGGGGTAGGTTAATTTTAACTTGGGGAGTTGATCTTGTTGGATATTGAGTTCTTCTAGAGCCAATTTGAGACATTCTTTTGCATTTTCACTATCACAGAAACGGAAGGCGGGGTGGAGATGTTGTATGAATGTTTCCGGAAGAAGAGAATAGGCAGCTCTTGTGTGGAACATGTGCATAGAATCTACCAGTTGCTCTTTTTCGATAGCGTAGGCGAGTGCTTTACGAAAATGAATATTATTTAAGGGGAATTTCTCGGTGTTAAAATTACAAACGCTAACGAGTGTGCCTTGGAGTGTATACGCATTATCCGGCTTGAAGACGCCATTTTGTATAGATTGGGAAATATGGCAGAAAGGGGGGCCAATCATATCTAATTGATGGTCTTGAAACAGGGCTATTAAGGTCGATTCTTCATTGACTAGACTAATACGTATTCCTTGAAGCTTGATCGCATCCTTACATCTATAGTGAGGATTTTTAACCAATCGGATTTCTTGAGCATGAACCCACCGTTGAATTTTAAAAGGACCATTACAAAGAAGAGATGAATAATCAGATGCTTGAGGTGTATATTTTATCGGAGAAGCAAATGGCGACGCCATAATTTCTAAAAAGTAATTAATAGGGTATTTTAAATGTACAACGAGACATTTTTCATTGGGGACTTCAATGCCAACTTGGTCTAAAGAAACCAGTCCCTGGTGTGCTGCTTTAGCATTCTTAATACAGAAAAAAAAGTAAGCATTTGGCGAGGGTGTTTGAGGATGCAAGCATGAAAGCCAGGAAGAAGCAAAATCTTGAGCTGTGACAGGTGTTCCATCTGACCAAAAACAGTTCCTGAGATGAAAAGTATATGTCAATCCATTGTTAGAGACATCCACCCTCTCTGCTTGAGCAGGCTCAATAATGCCTTCAGAATTGATTTTCATTAATCCTTCGAGAATCATCGTTGATAGATGATGAGCGGAGTGCTCCGTAGTTTTTCGGATGTCGTGGCTAGAGGGTTCATGACTGAAATTCAGATACAGCCAGCCAGGTTTACGGCTATCCACAGGGCGTTCCTGGTGGCAACTAGTTAAGATGAGAGTGCTAACAAGAAAAAATTTAAGAAGTTTCACTATAGTATCTATAAAAACAAGAGGAACGCGCCATGAGGTTAAGGAAAATCTTCCATTTCAGTAAAGATTTAGTTAATCGCTAGGAGGTGTTAGTCGATTTTTAGGATTTTGCGTCAGCCTTTGTCTAAAATAGTTCTGTAAAAAGGACTGTTAAGGTAAACTCCTCTCCCATGATTCCATCAGGAAATAAAATACACTTTACCAGTTTGGGATGCGCCAGAAATCTCGTCGATAGCGAGGTGATGCTGGGCATTTTGCTGAAAGCTGGCTATGAAGTGACAGAGGAACTAAAAGAGGCTGATGTCCTAGTTGTCAACACTTGTGGATTTTTACAAGCATCACGCGATGAATCATGTCAAACAATAGACTCCCTACTTAGTGAGAAAAAATTAGGTGCTAAGGTTGTCGTTGCTGGGTGCATGGTGCAGAAGTTTGGTGATGAAGTGCGTGATAAATTCCCTGGAGTTCACTATTTTCTTGGTTCCGGGGACATGGAAAAAATTCTCGAAGCAGTGCAATCTGGCGAGTCCGGATCAGCAGTGACCTCAGCAAAGAGCTATTTGCAGTCAGGAGAAGTGCCTAGGCAGCTTTCAACTCCCAAACACTATGCATATTTGAAAATTGCTGAAGGGTGTGCTAAGCAATGTGCTTTTTGTATTATCCCCAAGATCAAAGGACCCCTTAGAAGTAAGCCTAATGAGCAAGTTTTAAAAGAGTTCCATCTTTTACTCGATCAAGACGTAAGAGAGGTGATTCTTATTGCGCAAGATTTAGGAGACTATGGTAAAGAACGCAAAGAAAAACAGGGACTTGAAGCGTTACTCCGAAGCATGTTGGCGGTACCTAAGGATTTTTGGTTACGGCTCCTCTATCTGTATCCTGATGAAATTAGTGATGAAATCGTCCTTATGCTGAAAGAGGACAAGCGTCTTTGTCGTTATCTCGATATGCCTATTCAGCATATTAATAATGATCTTCTCAAGGCGATGCGAAGGAAAACATCTAGAGAACAAATCATTTCTACGATAACGACCCTACGAAAGGAAGTGCCAGACATTGTCATTCGCACGAGCCTGATGGTAGGGTTCCCTGGAGAGACCGAAAAGGAA
Organism: Simkania sp.; assembly: GCA_018333475.1. Classification (GTDB taxonomy): domain Bacteria; phylum Chlamydiota; class Chlamydiia; order Chlamydiales; family Rhabdochlamydiaceae; genus JAGXTH01. The sequence goes on from JAGXTH010000024.1 coordinate 9,158, forward strand.
TTTGAAGAGCTTTTGCAGTTTATTCAGGAATACCCGTTGGATAATGTGGGTATCTTTAAATTCTCCTTAGAAAAAGAAGCGCCAGCGGCTAAATTCGCAGGTCAGGTAAGCGAGGAAGTGAAGCAAGAGCGCTTTGATAGGTTATCTAAAATGCAGACGAAGGTCCTAAAAAAACTTTCCAAACGTTATGTGGGGCGAAAGCTTGAAGTTGTGATCGAAGGGTATCATCCTGAGACCTCCATGCTAATGACAGGTAGATTCTATGGTCAGTGTCCTGATATCGATGGTCAGATAGTGATCAATGATGGACGCAAGGTAACAGTTTTTGGCCAACTCTATTATGTAGAAATCACAGATGCCATGGGTTATGACCTTGTCGGAAGAGTTCTCGGTCCAGTCAAAGGGCGCGTTGTAAAAACACCTCCTAAGCCTTCTACTTTACATGTCATCTAATCTAACCGTCCGTCTTAAAGAGGGGAAAGAAAAGTCCCTTGAAAGACGTCACCCATGGATCTTTTCCGGAGCTATTGAGGAGATGCCCACTGGGTGTCAGCCGGGGGAATTATTGCCGGTGTATTCTAGCAAAGGCAAGTTTCTCGCTTTGGCCTATTTTCAGCCGATGAACTCATTATGTGGAAGGGTGCTTAGTTTTGAGCACAAGCCCATTCTTGAAATTTTTCGCGATAAAATCCTTGCAGCGATCCAACGCAGAGTTCCTTTTTTTACTTCGCAAACCACGGCATATCGGCTGATTAATGCAGAAGGAGATGGTTTACCCGGACTGATTGTCGATCGGTATGATGATGTTCTTGTCTTGCAGATTACAACTTCTGGTATGGAGCGGTGTAAAAAGTTCGTCGTAGATCTTTTGATCGATATAGTGCATCCAAAAGCTGTTTATGAAAAATCGCATGGACCAGCAAGACAGATGGAGGGACTAGACGATCAAGAGGGGTGTCTATGGGGAGATTGTCCCGGTGAAATTTCTATATTAGAAAACGGTCTTCGATTTGTTGTCTCTACTAAAGAAGGGCAGAAAACCGGATTTTTTCTAGATCAACGAGAAATGAGAAAACTGGTGAGAACCTTAAGCCAAGGAAAACGTATTCTAAATGGGTTTGCTTATACGGGGGCTTTTTCTATTGCAGCTCTTAGTGGTGGAGCTGCTCATGTGGATAGTATTGAAATCTCACGTAAGGCAGAGCCATTTTTTAAGAAGAATCTTCAACTGAATGGCTATGATTCAACACATCACCAGTTATTTATCGAAGATGTTTTTGACTTCTTATCGAGGTCTACTATGGATTATGACCTAGTCATTTTAGATCCTCCTGCGTTTGCTAAGAAACGCTCAGATGTAGATGCAGCTTGCCGCGGTTATAAGCAATTAATGGTAGAAGTCATGCGTAAAGCTCGGTCAGGCAGTATGCTACTATTTTCTTCTTGTTCACATTATGTAGATGGGGAGTTGCTCAAGACTCTTGCTTTTCAGGCTGCTTTAGACAGCGGAAGAGAAGTGGTTTTGCTAGGGAGGCACCTTCAAGCGTTTGATCACCCTATTTCATTATTCCATCCTGAAGGTGAATATCTAAAAAGCCTTCTTTTATTTGTTTCCTAATAAAATCTCATAGTTTCTGAAAAATAGTTTTTATGATACAGGCTAAATAGACACAGTCTTTATAGCGGAGGGGTATATGAAATTTAAGTTCATCAAAACCCATCAACCCGAATATCCCAAAGAGCTGATGCTTCGATGGGAAGTTCTCCGTAAACCTCTTGGTATGCCTCCAGGATCGGAGCTTTTTCCTGAAGAAAATGAAAGCTTACACTTGGTTGCTATTGAAGGTAAACAGGTGGTAGGGTGTGTATTATTTCATCAAGAAAATGAGGAAAGAGGAAAACTATTTCAAATGGCGATTAGCCCGGAGTATCACGGCATCGGATTCTCTAGGAGGTTAATGCTCACTTTAGAGCAAGCTCTTGTTAAAAAGGGCATCCGAGAGGTGTATCTGCTAGCCGGAGATGAAGCTATCAGTTTTTATTCCCACATGGGCTACCACGTAGAAGAAGGTGTTGTGCAATGCTTTGGATTACCGCATTGCACTATGACTAAACATCTAACAATTAACGATCAAGCTGAAATTAAAGCAGGATGATATCATGCCAATATATGCAGTAGGCGCAGTGATTGTAGCCGCTTTGGGAGGGTTTCTTTTCGGATACAATACGGCCATTATAGCAGGTGCGCTCTTGTTCATTAAAGAACAGTTCCATCTTGACCCACAGATGCAAGGGTGGACTGTCAGTATTATTCTCTTAGGAGCGCTAATTGCTGCCATGATCACTGGCTCATTGGCGGACCGTTTTGGGAGGCGACGAACGATCCTTTTATCCGCTTTATTGTTTATTCTGGGAGCAATCCTTGTAGCAAGAGCGCCTGATAACGCCATGTTTATGTGGGGCCGATTCATCACAGGGTTGGGAGTAGGTCTTGTTTCTGTTGTTGCGCCGATGTATCTAAGCGAGATTTCTTCAGCGAAACATCGAGGCTCTATTGTAGCGATATACCAACTTGCGATCACCATAGGGATTTTAGTAGCGTACGGATCAAATTATGCATTCGCCAGCAGTGAAAATGGGTGGCGAATGATGATGGTTTGGGGCGCAGCACCCGCTGTTTTACAGCTACTTCTCAGCTCTTATTTACCAGAAAGTCCAAGGTGGTTATTAGGTATGGGCAAGGAGACTAAAGCTCATGAAGTTGTAAAAAAATTACACCTACGCGAGTTACTAGAAGAGAAAATCTCCACAGAAAAAAGAAGTCGTTGGGCTGCCCTCTTTGCTACTCCATCAATACGATGGGCTTTTTTCGTCGGTATTATATTAGCAATATTCCAGCAAATCACTGGAATTAACGCTGTTATTTACTATGCTCCAGATATTTTCCAACTGGTGGGCTTTCCAAGCAATGAAAGTGCCATTTTAGCCACTGTAGGTATTGGTGGCATCAATGTTATAGCTACTGTTTTTGCGGTATGGCTACTTGATAAAGTAGGCAGGCGTATGTTGTTGCTTGTAGGACTATGCGGTATGACCATCGCCCTAGCTTGCATTAGTCTTGCTTTCTACATCAAGTCTCCAGGGATCAATACGATTTCTATGGTGGCCTTGATGGGATATGTTGCCTTTTTTGCTATTGGCCTAGGACCTGTCACTTGGGTGATCCTCTCGGAAATTTATCCACTATCTGTACGTGGCAAGGCAATGAGCGTTGCGACATTGGTCAACTGGTTGTTTAACTATCTCTTAGCGTTGACCTTCATTGATATTGTCAATTGGTTTGGAACGGGAATGACATTTTTAGGTTTTGCTGTCTTATGCGTGATCTGTTTCTTCTTTGTTCTCAAAATTCCAGAGACCAAAGGCAAAAAACTAGGAGAAATTCAAAAACTGTTCTCTAAGACATAGTCTTTGAGTTTTTTCCTTCAAAGAACTTCTTATGGTAGTGCACATTCCTTTGTGCACTACTCAAGAAGATGAATACCAGTCCATTGCGGATTGGTACAAGTTCCTAAGTTCCAGCCTTCTTGCAGAATTGGGATGGCGAAATTCATGAAAGCAGGTAGGTCTGCATGGGAAGAAGTGAGAATAGTCATGCGGTTTTCGAGCAATTTGGCATTACCCTTAAACAAAAAGCTCATGAGTTGTTTCATCTTGTTGATCTGCACTTTAACTGGGATTTTATCAGACATCTCTGAGAGATATGTTGCAAAGTAGGAGAGAAGTTTTTCCCATTTAGGTTGATAAGATTCTTTTGCAAAATGTGCTTTGATTTGATGGAAAATAAAAGGATTGATCACGCTTCCTCGGCCAATCATTAGGGCATCGCATTGGGTAGTTTGTAGCATCCTTATGGCATCTTCTACATTCAAGATATCGCCATTACCAACAACTGGGATAGTTAGGATAGATTTTACCTCTGCAATGAGGTCCCAGCGAGCAGGGGGACCGTAGCCATCGGCTTTTGTTCTTGGGTGCAGAGTGATATATTGAACGCCACTCTCTTGTGCAGCAAGTAGGTTTTCCTTAAATAGAGAAGTATCTTCATACCCAGAACGCATTTTAATGGTCACAGGAATAGAAACGCTGGATACCATGGCTTTGGCCACTTGATGCAATAAAGAGGGTTCTCTGAGTAGGCTGGATCCAGCTCCTCGACCTGTGACGGTATTTGACGGACATCCACAATTTAAATCAATGCGAGGGGCTCCTCTACTCTCGATCTCCTGGGCCATTGCAGCCATTAAATCGGGTTCAGACCCCATGAGTTGGGCTGCAATGGGAATGGGTGAAATCTCCTCTGCGTAATATTCCCGAGCCAAGCTTTTGACGTGAGCGTTACGTGGAACCCGTAGAAAATCTGTAACAGCCTCATCAAAGCCTCCAATGGAAGCGATGGCTTTGCGAAAACAACGATCGCCTACTCCTTCCATTGGGGCAAGAAGAAGGAAAGGACAGCCATGAATATTTTTAGGTAAGGTAAAATTTATTTTGGAATGGGTCATAAGAAAATGCCGGAGAGGGTTCAGAACACGTACGATGATCCTTAAGGCTGCTACCTTCCGGTTCTGACCTGATTCGAAGTCGTCCGTTTCTTGAGTTCCCCGGCACAAAGGATTATACCAGAGATATTCTACAAATCAAGTTTGTTTATTCATGGGCCTGGTTAGAGTTTTTTTGTCCAAAAGAGCGCATGTTTTGCAACTGTGTGCTAGGAAAAAATTGAGAAAGGATCTTGGCAACGCTATCTCCTTTTGCGGCCATCCATTTAGCGCTATAGAGACAAAGGCCTACACCATGTCCTTGACCCCAACCACTAAAAAGAACTTTATCACCTTTGATAGTGACCTCAAAATCGTTACTTCGCAGGCGGTCTTTTCCGAGTTTTTTCTGTAGAGTAAAGAAATCAACATCTTGTGTCAGAGCTCCATCGCTGATGCGTACAGCATAGGTTTTTTCTGAATTTTGGTCTAAATAGGGGCTAACGTGAACGATCTTAGTAAGGCCGGCTAGTTCAGCGATCTCCTGCTTGCTAAAGGCAGCAACCCAGTGATGCTTTTCACGATCTTTGCTGGCAATAGGTGTAGGAACTCCCTGCGGTGCTACAACTTGTTTTCGGAAAATAGAACAGTAATTTGCCGTGCGCCCAGCTGAGTTCTCAGTCCAAGAGGCTGCAAAAGGTTGGCTTTTGTAGGTCATGACCATATGGCGGGTATTTTCTATAGCGCGGTCTATAGCAAGATGCTGGAGGGTGACGCCATAACCCATGTAGTCAGTTTCATTAGCTCTGATATGCCATTGAGCTTGGAAGTTGCGCGAGGCTAGGTAATAAGCGTTTGTACGGGCAACTATAGCGAGAGCCTCTAGCACTTTAGGGTCGCTAACATGAGTGAGCTGCACAGAGAGTGTGGATTTAAGGAAGTTCTCAATATCCACTTCGTTGACAATGCTAATCACACCATTGAGATTATAGATTTCGATGCACCCGCGATATTCAATGCCATTAATGAGGATCGAGCTTTCTGGATTGGAGGGAACGATACGCATCTGGTTAATATAAGGAAATGGATCATCCCATTTCACCCCTTCTCCATGGGCATAAATCGCTGCGCGTTTCCCCAATATGCTAGAAGTGATCGGTAATTGAGTATGAGGATTAAAGATATCATAGCGTCCTTTGACCTCGAGAATAGCTCCATCAGCTTTATCAGCAATGAGGATTTTAATGGTTGCGGGTTTTGTTTGTTGTGAATAATCCGTGGGGATTTCCGCTGAGATGCAGGGTGGACTGCATGTTAGGCAAGAGAGGGCTAGTAATAAGCCTGTTGTATAATCTCTCATGGGTTGTCTCCTAGGTTGAAAAGGTGTGGCTGCGTGCGGCCGAGGTGCCGATAGGCAAGCGCAGTGGCTTCTCTGCCGCGCGGGGTTCTTCTAATGAATCCTTGCATAATCAAATAAGGTTCGAAGACTTCGGAAATCGTGTGAGGTTCTTCTCCAATAGCAACTGCAAGAGTATTGAGTCCTACAGGCTTGCCATCATGCTGATCAACGAGTACGGAGAGAATCTTTTTGTCCATTTCATCTAGTCCTAAATGATCTATAGCTAGCATATGTAAAGCTTTTTCCGCAGTGTCTTTATCGATATAGTTTTTAGCGCGGATTTGAGCAAAATCACGTACCCATCGTAACAAGTTATTGGCGATTCTAGGAGTTCCTCGAGAGCGTAACGCTATGATAAGAGCTCCTTCTTCATCAATAGGAATATGTAAAATAGTTGCGGAGCGAATGATGATTTTTTGTAAGAGAGGTGGTTCATAATAATCAAGACGACAGCTGAAGGCGAACCTTGAGCGCATAGGGGAACTGATTAAACCAGACCTTGTTGTAGCAGCGACAAGAGTGAAGGGATTAAGCTTAACTTGAACGCAACGTGCAGCTGGACCGCTATCGATCATAAGATCGAGTTTAAAGTCTTCGACAGCAGGATAGAGATATTCCTCTATTTGTCTTGGTAGACGATGAATTTCATCAATAAAGAGAATGTCGCCTTCTTTAAGGTTGGAGAGGAGACCTGCTAAATCACCCGCTTTTTCTAAAGCAGGTCCTGAAGTTGTCGTAAGTTGCGTCCCCATGGAGGCCGCAATAATTCCTGCAAGTGTGGTTTTTCCTAGACCTGGCGGACCGTAAAAAAGACAGTGGCCGAGAGATTCATTGCGTAGTTTTGCTGCGCTGATCAAAACTTGCAGACGGTCTCGAATTTGATCCTGTCCTGTGAAATCTGATAAGGTTTGCGGACGTAAAGGCGTCTCGTAAACAGTATCCCCCTTAGTCCAAGAGGATTCAATGAACGGCTCAGACATATCATGTTCCTATGATCTCAAAACTCTAGCAGGAAATCGAATTCGATCGCTATCATCAAAAAATAGCACGCTTTAACATTGTATGATATTGAAGTCACTTCTTGTCCAATACGGTGAGCAAGCTAGGCTAGAAACCAAGAAAACTTAAGAGAGGCTTTGTATGACATTGCAATCGGATCGCTGGATCCGCGAAATGGCCATGGAACATGGAATGATCGAGCCGTTTGTCGATAGACAAGTGCGCTATGTTGAAGAACAGAAAGTGATCAGCTTTGGGTTATCCAGCTATGGCTATGATTTACGCGTATCTGATGAGTTTAAAGTGTTCACGAATGTGCATAACTCTCTTATTGACCCTAAAAATTTCAATGAGAATGCATTTGTTCACATCCAGGCAGACGCTTGTATTATTCCTCCTAACTCCTTTGCACTAGCAAGAAGCGTGGAATATTTTCGAATCCCTAGTGATGTGTTGACTCTTTGCGTTGGCAAATCGACTTATGCTAGATGTGGTATCATTGTCAATGTGACCCCATTTGAACCAGGTTGGGAAGGACATGTTACCTTAGAAATATCAAATACAACTCCCTTGCCTGCAAAGATTTATGCTAATGAGGGACTGGCACAGGTGCTGTTTTATCAAGGTGCAGAGGCGTGTGAAGTCACGTATGCAGATAGAGGAGGAAAATACATGAAGCAGACAAGAATTACGTTACCGGTTGCCTAAAATGTGCTCTCTCAACACAATCAGGTTGGATGGGTAACCAAGCTATTCCCTATTGCTATGGCCGAGATACGTTTAAAGTCTGCGACTCCGAGTTCTTTTTTTCTTTTGGCATTTCGCGCCAATTGGTGGATGGTGGTGTTTTTAAGTCTTTTGGCTCTTTTTTCTTGGCAGAGTATGAGAAAAAAGCAGGCAACAATCAATGATCTTAAAGAACGATTTTATGGTATCGTGGAAGAGAGTCGTCTGGCTACTGCCGAGCGAGACGATCTTCTTTTGCAAATCCATAGTCAAAATGATCCAGAGTGGGTGGAGTTAACGTTAATGCGCCGGCTTGGACTTGTTCCTGAAGGACAAATGAAAGTCTATTTTGAGACATCGACCCAGTGACGATAACCTTGATCCTAATCCTGGTATTATTTGTCGCTTTTTCAGCGTTTTTTTCTGCTTCAGAAACGTCGATGTTTTCTCTTTCTTCTATGCAGGTAAAAGCCTACGGACAAAGTGACCATGCGCGTAAAAAACTTGTTGCCTCACTTTTGCAAAGACCAGCAGATCTTCTTGTCACTCTTCTTTTGCTAAACACTGTTATTAATATTCTCATACAAAACGTGGTCTCTTCTCTGTTAGGTGAGGATTCTGATTGGACTCTTAACGTAGGCATTCCTCTTGCAATTACATTGATTTTTGGTGAGGTAATTCCTAAATCTATTGGAGTGTACGATAATGAGAGAATTTCTCAAGCATCGGCTGGAACAATCAAACTGTTTGAGAAGATTTTTTACCCGATACGTTTTGCACTCACTAAAATCACCCATTGGGTAACACCTTGGGAATTTTTCTTTTTGAAAAGGCAAGAGCAGGTTTCTATTGAAGAATTACGGCATGCTCTAAAGACGTCTCATGCCGAAGGCGTATTAAGTCATGATGAGTTGGAGTTGGTTCGGGGATATTTAAATTTGGAAGATGCTAGTACCAAGGAGTTGATGAGGCCCAGAGAAGAAGTTCTCATTTACGATTTGGATGAACCTCTAGAAAAACTAGTCTATCTTTTTGTGGATCAAGAGTGTTCTAGGATTCCTATCTGTAAAGGGGGCTTAGACCAGGTGATCGGTATCATGGATGCCACTACATTTTTTCTTTATCGAGGGAGTATTCATGGGGAAAAAGAGCTGGTTTCCTTGATTAAAAAACCATTTTTTGTTCCAGAAAGTCTTCCTGCGAGATCACTTCTTAGGAAATTTTACGAACGTAAGGAATCTCTTGCCCTTATCGTGGATGAATATAGTTCTATTTCAGGCCTGATCACTCTTGAAGATCTTGTAGAGACTGTCATTGGAGAAATCTCCGACAGACGTGATGAAAAACAACGATTTACAAGATCAGGACAAGATACTCTCATTGCTAGCGGAAAGATGGAGCTAGCGGAGATAGAAAAGATTTTTGGTGTTGCATTGGAGAGTCGTAGCAACATGATTACGATTGGAGGGTGGTTGACGGAACAGATGGGAGATATTCCAAAAAACGGTGCAAAATTCAGTAGTCAAGGTTTGTATTTCCACATCTTAGCTTCTGAACCTAACCGAGTGCGAAGGGTATATATTCGTCATCTAAAATCTGGTGAGAAGGTTTTGTAATGGTTACCTGGAAGACCTTGCTATTATTTACTTTTCTTTGCCTAGTGGTTCAGGCTTTTTTCACTATGGTTGAGATGGCTTGCGTCTCCTTTAATAAGGTTCGCCTAGAGTACTTTGTTAGCCGCAATAACAGACGTGCCATATGGTTAAGTCGATTAATTTCTCGCCCTTCCTTCCTTTTTGGCGCCTCGATGCTGGGCGTCAATACAGCCATGTTACTTGGTTCAGAATGCGCTAGACGGCTATACAATGCTTTTGGCTTAAGTCCAGATTGGGCAGCTTTAACACAAATCATTCTTGTCGTTATTTTTGCAGAGATAGCTCCTATGTTTGCTGGGAGAAGATTTGCTGAACATGCAGCAATGATTGGTGTACCGATTTTGTATACATTCTCCGTTCTTGCTAAACCAATCATTTGGTTTTTTAATGGACTGAGTTTGCTCGTCAATCGTTTAATGAAAGCCCCACAGGAAGTAGAATTATTTTTAAATCGAGAAGAGTTACAGAAAGCCATAGAAGAACGCGATGAATCCATTGCTGTAGGTGTTGAACCAAAAGAATTTGATACGGTCATTGCTAATATTTTTTCTCTCAAGACCAAAAGTGCAGCAGAACTCATGCAGCCTCTTGCAAGTGTACCTTGTGTGTCCTCTTCTTGTACTGTAGGCGAAATGCAAGCTCTGCTTTCTTCTCAATCCGTGGCATTTCTTCCTATGTATCATCGTAACTCCAGCGATGTGATAGCTATTGCCTATCCACGTGATTTTTTACGAGCTGAGCAACAGACTAAAATCCGAGAACTAGCTCGTCCACCCTGGTTTATCGTAAAAACTACATCCATTTTAGAAATTCTAAAGCAATTTCGTCGGAATAACCAAATTGTCTCTGTAGTGCTTGATCAGGCAGGGCAGGCTGTGGGTATTTTAACACTGGATGAAATCATCGATGAAATTTTTGGGCAAACAGATGCGTGGCTTTCTCTTGATAGTGCTCCAGATCTTCCTTCGCAAGTGGTTGTCGATCGTAGTTTTACAGGGGATGTTTTACTGTCAGAACTAAGGGATGTTTACCACATTGACCTCCAGTATCAAAACGCTACGACTCTGGAAGAGCTATGTGAGATATTATTAGGACATGCGCCAGCAAAAGGTGATACCCTTAGGATAGGAGATTATGAGTTAACTATAGAGGAAGCTCCATTGATTGGTTCTTCTATGATCTCTATTCAGACAATTTCCTAATCCGCTCAAAAAGATTCAAAATAACCTCAAAAAGCGATCTCTTTAGAAAGAAGCCCCTCTAGGAAACTTAAGTAGCTGAGGTAATCGCTTGAATATCCCCACGTAAGCTGTCAGAGTTTATATCAAATGTGGGGTCTTGGTCTGGAAGTAAAGGAAACTTTAGCAGCTTCTGTTTACTCTCTTTTGTCAACGAACTTATTTCTGCTTCTATCAGGTATTTATGTTGGAAGTGCCAAAGTGCCCGCGCTATGGAACCAAGAGCAATAGAGTTAAAACTATAGTTAGTTCTGATGCATGTACAAAATCGGTGTGTGGCCTCTGCTAATAGAGGATCTTCCAAAAATGGCAAGATCTTAGTCATCCTCTCGGTAAGATCACTTGTATGATCTGTGCATATAGTTAAGAAAGCTTCTAGTTGTAATGAACATTCCCGGGCAATACGAAGTTGTTCTTTGTAAAAACGATTCTTATGTGCCCAGGGTTCATAGATATACAGGGGGGTTTTACCGCCAGCTGCAGAGATTGCTTCTCCAGCTGAATGATCTCCTGTGCATAAATACCCGTCCGCAGCAAGTTGCAAACATTTGATGTCGTCGGGATCAAGATATTCATAAAGGAGGATGGTCAGTTCACGTCCAGATCCCAACGTGGTTTCAGCTATAGTATCCGTAGTGATATCGATAACACGAATAGTTTGATAACCATGTGTATGCAGAAATCGTTTAAGCTCATTTCCCAATATAATGTCGTTAAAGAACCTTACTGGGTATTTGCAATAGATCTCTTCTGTTTTTTCAGTGGTCGCCTGTATGCCATGTTGATTGAGTAGAAGAAGCAGACTTCTTTGTTTCTCACGTGCTGCGCATATAATAAAATTTTGCCAGGATTCTATATAGTGGGCATAACCAAAATAGATCGAGTATTGATCACTATCAGGATACGAGTCAGTATCTTCGCAATGCAAAGTTGTGTAAATTTTATTTTTTAAGATGGGGTTCTGTAGGTTTTGAAGGGAAGAAAGGCGATCTATATGCAAAGAAGCTTGTTTGCGAGATTCATCAATAAGAATTCCGGTTCCTGGCGTCAATCCCATAGAGCGTACAGTGTTTTTGATAGAGGAGTGACTGGGAAAGAGGTATGAATAACGTGTATGTAATGACCATGTCGGATTGTCTAGGCAAGAGTTTTTTATATTTTCTAAATGAGATGTCTTTTCAATGCTATTTTCACAAAAATCCCATCGCGGTCCTTGTAGATTGATGGCCAATTTTGCACATAAATGGGCTGTATTTATGGAGCACTGAACAGGTCCGCATATCAACAAGTGGGTAGAGAGTAGATCAGGAGGGGGTGATTCCTTGTCGAGATCGATAATTGTGACATTAGAGCGACTCTGTTCATGTAAAAAATAAGAAAAAAAGGGGGGAGGGGGAGTGAATTGTAGCTGATTTTTTTCAAGTAAATAAGTGTTATTGTATCCCCATACAAACTGTAATTTGGGATGTTTCCGAAAGATCTCATTGATGATCTTTGCAGCTGCAGCAAAGTCTCCAAGGCCTCCTTGAATGATTGTGTATACATAGACCCTTTGAACTCTTATAGGGAAGCGATCTAATTCGAGATACAATTGCTCGATGTGCTGTAAAAACTTGAGATAGTGCATTGGACGAGATGCTTGAGATTCCGCACTTTCTACAGGTGTTGTAAAAGCTTGCAAAGAGCCTGTACTATAGTGTTCTGATAGAGTCTTTTGTACGGAAGCCATAAGAGCCTGTTTAAAATCTAAAGTTCTGTCGATTTTTGGGTTCTTTTGAGCTGTTTTTTCGATTTTAAACAGGCTCTAAAAGTTTTTGTAAAGCTGTGTATTATGCAGCGCGTGCAGTTGCCCAGGTTCTTTTCCAGGCTTCTACGACTTTAATGAATGCATTCATTCCTTTTTTTGGCATAGGGTCTAGCCGTCCGCTGTGGACTTGATAAGCTCCAAATGCTTGGGGTTTCATTCCCATATCCCACTCAAAATTATTGCTCAGAGCCCATACGAAGTATCCAAGAAGGTTTTTCTCACCGATTTTTTCTTGCGCTTTTCGTACGGCGTAGAGGGCACGTTGCATGTAACGGAAACGCTGAGCTTCATCATGCGTAGAGATGCCATTTTCTGTGACGATGACCGGTGCTCGGAATGCCTTATAGGCTTCTAGAATGGCTTCATAGAGACCTTCTGGATCTTCGTGGAATGGCATTTGCGTCATTGGCTCGTTGTAATAGCTTGTTGGACCTGTGAGTCCAATAATAGGTCGGACATAGTACTGAAGGCCAACAAAATCCGTTTTAGGTTGCAAGTTCTTTTCGACAATATGACAGGAAAAAGGAATCTTGAGTTCAAAAGTTCCTGTTTTGAAAAAATTCATGATGACGTCATTGACAAGGCGAGTCAGATATCTTGTCACAGGGAATACAAGCCAATTAGTGGCCGTGAATGAAATGTATTGATGCACAATGCCAATGTGGGCCTTCGGCGCAATGTTTTTGAGAGCTTTATAGGCTACACAATGCGCTTTTAAGACACCTTTGAGAAAGTGTCCAGCTCTTGTGAAATTAAAGAATGTTCCAGGGGAAAACACGCCGCGGATAAAACGAGAAAGAGCTTCAGTTCCTGGCTCATTGATCGTACAAAAATGTTCAACAAGCGAGTGGCCTTGATACGATCGTGTGAGATAAGGGAAGATCTTTTTGGCAAATGTAACAAAATGGTGAATGTTTTCTTCGTTTTCAAAACTACCCATTTCATGAAACCATTTGGGTTCTGAAAAATGGTGAAGAGTAATCACTGGGGTGATCCCGTGATCGCGAAGATACTTGCAAAAGTCCACATACACTTGGAGATTTTTTAGGTTAAATTCACCTTGCTTAGGTTCAATATGACTCCATTCTATCGAGAACCGATAGGAATTGACTCCCAGCTTATGCAAACGATCGTAAATCTCCGCACGTCCTTTAGCTGTTTGATAAAGTTGGAATAAATTAGCGCTTTCTCCTGATTGATTCTCTTCAGGTAAGTTGGCACGCTCCCAATTTGCCCATTGAGAATTAGGACAATTTTTCGCCCCTGAATCCTGGTAAGTACATGTAGCAGCTCCAAATAAGAAGTTGGGGTTTCCTTTTCCAGGAGGAGGAGCTTTTTCCAGATTTCCTAAGGATTTCCATAGACGAGAATCTCTTAAAACTGCTGAGAAGTCTTTAAAAGGATCTTCTGGGCGTTTCCATGAAAAGATGCTGACGGCATAGTCGATCACTTTAGCAGCGCCAGCAAGGCAGCCAGTGAGGATTCCAGATGGAAGTAAAACAATTGCAGGCAAAACATGCCACACTCGCGACTCTTTGGTGTCTGTAGGAAGGGGTGTAAGATGTTCTTCCAAGGAAAACCAAATGGAGTTGTTTACTTCTCTAATTGCTGTGGTCATAAAAATAGATCCAAATGGTTTGTTTTTTCTCTCAAGATCCTGTTAATGGGGTAATTGTATTTCAATACGCACTGCGAGTCTATAAGTGTTTACAAGTATGATTAAAATAACAATAATGAGAGCATTTCATGTAAAACTTTACTTAGTAATTGATGGTATACATGGCAGACAATCTTGATTCTCCTGTGAGGGTAGCTAGAGTTCCTACCCCTCTGTTCAACTCTCCAGATTTACATAAAATATTTACATGGCCACTTCCCCTTGACGAGCAAAAACTGCTCCGACCTCTTGAGACTGTGTTATTCCCAGGCTCTCTTGTTTCTGTAGCGCAACAGTGCCAGCATCATGTAGTACAGATCGTCACAGAGGAATATCCAGGAGATAAGCTGTATACAGATTCCCGTTTCCTAGAAGTGTCGAAGAACCTAGAGACTAGAAAAAAAACACTCCCTTCTCTACAGGAGATTCTTAAAAAGCTTCAATATTGGCCTAAAACGGACTATGTATGGGGTGGAAATTTTTCTAATGGCATTCCTCAATTAGAACAATGGTATCCGATGCCTAAGGGAATAGATGAGCAAATGCACAATATGTGGTTGTTGATGGGTGTAGATTGTTCAGGGCTTCTTTATGAGGTGACTCAAGGATACACACCGAGAAATACTGCGCAGTTGATGCATTTTGGAGACCCTGTATCCATTGAGGGCAAGAGCGATGAAGAGATTATACAAATAGTGCTCCCAGGAGATCTCATTATTTGGCGAGGACATATGCTTATTGTAGAAGAGGGGGGTACGGTTTTTGAGTCTCGAATTTATGATGGGACAATAAGAACATCATTGGTTCAACGGCTAAAAGAGATCAGGCAGACTCGTGAACCTGTCGACGATCCTACCAAAGACCATAAAACCTCTTATGTGGTTAGACGTTGGTATTTCTAATGCATTAATTATTAGACTTGTAAAAATTGTTGTAATTAATACTGGTTGTTTGTTAGCATATAGTACATATAGGTTAACATTTAAGATTCTGTTACGGGGCAAATAGTATGAAACATGTAAACGTTTACAGACAAATGAGGAGCTCGTCTTCTCATGGAGATTCTGATAGCGCGCAAGTTCATCTTAGTGGCTCTGTTTTCTTTTTTTCTTCCAAGGCTTTCTTTTTTGGGTTCTAACCCAAAAAAGCTAAGCACCTAATATCACATATACAATTATTACAAACTAAGAGACTGTCAAAGGCGGTTGTTGCCCTTTTGAATGTGTCTATAATTTAATTGCAGTGGTCATCTGTAATAGGAAGGAAAAATGAAGTATTCAGACAGTAAACAAAAAATAAATATTCCCATGGTTTGTTGCCATTCTTGCAACAAACACTCTTGCTTATCTACGCATCTCTCTAGTCCTTTCTTTTCGTTTCATTTCTTTGGTTTCTTTTTTGGGTTCTAACCCAAGCAAAACAATTTAAAATATTTTTTATAACTTTTTAAACAAAACCAGATCGTTTGTTTTGGTTGCTAATGTCAAGTATTTTTTTAAACAAGGAGGTTTTATGTCAACATATACGGATATTTCAAAAAATTATTCTGAGGTACTCAGCATGCCATGCTTAGTTCCAACAAGAAAGAGTGAGCAAGCAACGGTGGAGTCGACGGTCTCTAAAAAAGCGCAAGAGGCAATTGCAGCTATTGGCAGTCATTTGGCAAAAGATTCCATCTCTTCTTTAGTTCCAATGCTAGAGCTGTATCCATTGAATCCGACAATTAACGTTCAAAAAAAACATTTCAAAGACGTTTTAAGTAATTACGAACGGATTGTTGGCATTGTTTTAGTGGCTATTAGGGAGTTCAAGGACGGGGGGAGAATAGATCCTGTTGTCGGGGAGAACGCATGCCAAATTCGTGCAAGCATGTATTCTGATATTACAAACCGTAAAGATATCCAAGAGGAATTAGAGAGGTGGATTCTTTTATTAACCACGACGATGGACAAGCTACGTTCTTTAAGACTGCCAGATGCTCAGATGATGTCATTAGAGCAAGTCCTAAGAGAAAATGCTGTACCTATGGAAGTGCCCAAGTATGTCCTTTTAATTGCTTATGGATACATTCTCACGCTTGGGAAAACCTACCAAATCAAGCAGGAGATAACATCAGGGAAACTACAGGTCAACATTGAAGAAAAGATTGACCAGGGAGTCCTCAAGGCAAAACTTGCTGAAATCAAAGATGGGGGAGCTAGCCTGGCAAAGGATCTTGTTAAATTAGCTAGAAAACGACTCTCAGAAAGCTCCATTGATTATGTAAAAGAGCTGCTTTCTCAACTTGTGGAGTCTGGGGAAACAGAACGATTACGCGAGGAGTTGAAAGAAGAGGCTATCCTATCTGATTCTTTGGGTTTAAGAAGTATGCGGTGCCTTCCATGTATGGAGGTCTTATTAACCAATCTATTGCGCAAGAGCACACCTCTCATAATCAACGTAACCGCAATGGGTATGAAAAATGAAGGGATACTGGGGGGTGTCTCTATTCTTTACGTAGCTAGAGACGCTATGTTTGTTCCTCTGACTTTGGTGGAACCTATACATCCAGAGCTTCTTGCCTCTTCTGCATTCGTTATAGATGCATTCAGTGTGGGGTATGAAGCGGATTCTTTAGAAGCGCTTCGTAAAGACATTATCCAAAGGGATGTCACAGATATCATTTTAGCTAACTTCGCCGCGCATCCACAGTATGGTGGGCAAAACAAACACGTAGAACCTCCGGAAGATCCTAAAAGAGAATCTCTCAAGACCAAAGCTCTGCAGATAGGGTTGTGCGAAACGAACCCTCGATTGGTGAGGATTTGGCATATTTATGCGGGGGCTGTATCACAGGATTACAAACCATGAACAAACTAACAATTAATGATTTGGAGTATTTAGCTATTGGAAGTGCCGTACTAGGATCTGGAGGAGGTGGTAATCCAGCTTATGACTACTTAATTGCAAGACACGCAATGGAGCAGCATGGTTTGGTTCAGTTGATTGATGTAAATACGCTAACTTCTAAAGACGTAGTGCTTCCAATAGCCTTTATGGGGGCTCCATTGGTCGTAATGGAAAAACTTCCAAGTGGTAGAGAGTTGACGCAGCTCATTGAAATGGTGGAAAGAACGCTTGATTGTAGAGTCGCTGCATTATTACCAGCAGAAATAGGAGGATCCAATGCTTTTGCGCCTCTTGCTGTGGCTGCAAAACTGGGTCTTCCTGTTGTGGATGGAGATACATTAGGGCGAGCTTTTCCCCAATTGCAGATGAGTTCTTGTCATTTAATGAAAGTGTCCACTGCTCCAAGCTATCTTGCTGATAGCTTGGGCAATGTTGTCATGATCCATGCCAATGATGCGCACTCTCTAGAAAAGATCGCAAGACAAGTTACAGTAGCAATGGGATCGAGCTGTGCTATTGCCATTTATTTGATGGATGGAGAGCAAGCGCAGCAGGCAATCATTCCAGGTACGATCTCTCAGGCTATAGAGATTGGGCGATCTATTGTACAAACAACAGAGGCTGGCCAAGATCCCATTGGAGCACTAATTGCCATGACAGATGGAGTGTATTTAGGAAAAGGGATGATCTCTGAGGTGCAACAAAGCATTAAAGAGGGTTTTTTGGAGGGATCGGTCACGATTTCAACAAGCCATGGAAATATTGAAATTTTGTATCAAAATGAATATCTGATCGCTCGAAAAGAGAACTCTGTTCTTGCTTCGACGCCAGATATTATCGTGCTTCTAGAAAGTAAGAGTGGGACACCGTTGACTAGTGAAACTCTTCGGTATGGCTTACAAGTCTCTTTAGTTGTTCTTCCAGCGCCAGCTATTTGGCAGACAAAAGAAGGGCTTCAACTAGTAGGACCACAATGTTTTGGATACCCAATGGAATACCAACCAATAAGTAATCATAAGGAGCTGATATGAAAAGACTCTATACGATTGGAGTAGATATTGGGGGCACGAATACGGACGGAGTTTTGATTGATGAAGAAGAGAACATCGTAGTTGTGGCCAAAACACCTACAACACAAGATGTCGTTACAGGATTTTGCAATGTATTAGTAGATATTTTGGATCAAGCAGGGATTGATAGTTCATCAATTCGAGCTGTTATTGTAGGGACCACGCATGCCACGAATGCGATCTTACAGAAGCTGGGTCTCTATAAAGTGGGAGTCGTCCGAGTAGCTGGGCAGAATTTCGATTCGCCGCCACCATGTTACAGTTGGCCAGAAGAGCTTCGTAATGCGACGTATGCAGGTCACGTTACCATTGCTGGAGGATTCGAGTGCCACGGGTCTCCTATTACCTCGTTTTGTAGAGAACAGGCTAAAGAGGGGATACAGAAACTACTCAAACAAGGAGCTGAAAGCTTAGCCGTTGTTGGGGTGTTTGCTCCTTTGAACCATGAACATGAGCTAGCAGTAGCTAATCTAGTCAGAGAGCTTGCAGGATCTGATTTTCCTGTTTCTCTTTCTCATAAAATCAGCGGGATCGGATTTCTAGAACGAGAGAATAGCACGATTTTAAATGCATCCCTAAAAAAAATTATGGGAAATGGGTTTTGTCAATTAGAGAAATCCTGTCGCGTGCTTGGTCTACAATGCCCTTTGTTTATTACGCAAAATAATGGTTGTATGATCGATCTCACAGATGCGGTGGAATATCCTGTATTGACGATTTCCGCAGGACCTACCAATTCTTTTGTGGGTGCTAGCCGATTAGCTGGTTTAAAAGATGCTATTATTGTTGATATTGGAGGCACATCGACCGATATCGGCATCATTCGCAAAGGGCAGTTTCGTCGTAGTCTTAATATTTCTAATATTGGGGGGGTGATGCTGAATTTTCCTATGCCTGATGTGTTGTCTATGGGAATAGGGGGTGGTAGTTATGTGGATCCATATAGTTCTCCAATCCATATCGGACCTAGAAGTGCGGGAGCAAGCCTTCTTACTTTGTCTAAATGTTTTGGCGGGGATTGCCTCACATTAACGGATGTTGCTCTGATGTATGGGCATTTGACCATTCCTAAGGCTTCTACAGATCTTATCGATCTTGAAAAGCCTCTTGCTAAGGAAATTCTTAAAGATGCGATTCGGCATATCGAAATGCATATTGCCATGATGGGGGCTGAGCAAAAAGATCTGCCGGTGATCTTGGTAGGTGGTGGGTCTACTATCTTACCTACGGAGTTGCTAGATAGGCGCTATATAGTTCCTGAGCATGCTCAAGTAGCTAATGCCTATGGAGCTGCTTTAGCTGGAGTGTCTGGTGTCGTCGATACAGTGGTTAGTTTAAACCAACAAGCTGACGTGCTTAAAACATTACAAGAAGAAGCTATGGAAAAAGCAGTAGTCCAAGGAGCGGATAAAGAATGCTTAGAGATAGCAGATCTTCAGATCATTCCCTACCATTATGTCCCTGATAGAATGGCTCGTGTCATCATTACTGTAACAGGTAAAAAGCAAATCATGAAACAGCAATTTTATACCAAACGCAACAAATAACTTCACATTTGAGCCGCGTCAAAGCGCCGAAAATCGGCGATCGTAAACGGCATTGTATTGCATTAATACTATGCTGTTTATGATCGTCAATTTGTCGACAGCTTTCACGCAGCTCAAATATGAAATTATTTATTGAGTTTGGTATTAATAGAAACAAATGACGCCCTAAAGTGGTAAAAAGCGTACCCTGCTTGCTGGAGGTTTTACCATGTCACAAGAATGAGGTAGCCTAAAGGTTGCAGAACTCAGAGAAAAGGCTTGTGACGATATGGATAGCTCTTTCAATCTCTTCCTTAGTGGTAAAACGACTCAGGGTGAAGCGAATGCTTGACTTAGCAAGGTCATTTGGCACTCCCATGCGAAGTAAAACTCTAGAAGGTTCAAGAGAGCCTGAGCTACAGGCGGAGCCGTGGCTAGCTGCAATGCCTGCCATATCAAGATGAATCAGAAACGTTTCTCCGTCGATATGGGAAAAGGCTAGATTGGTCACATTACTAACACGAGGTCCTAACCCATTGATCTGCGCTTGGCAGTGAGAGATGATGGCTTGCTCAAATTCATCGCGTAGGGAGTTCATATGATCGATTGCTTGAGGAAGCTCTTTTTTTAAAAGACGAAGAGCGCAAGCAAACCCGAGGATTCCCTCCAGGTTTTCTGTTCCGGCTCGCTTTCCAAATTCTTGAGGTCCTCCTGTGAGAATACCATGAATTTTAAGCCGCGAGCGGATAATAGCGACTCCAACACCCTTAGGTCCGTGAATTTTATGTGAAGAAAAAGCCACACCGGAGACGCCTAGAGGCAGAGAAATAAAATCCTTTCCTAGGCTGGCTACGCCATCGACGATGAAAGGGAGCCCCCTTTTTTCAGCGAGGGAGGCTATGGCTTCAATGGGGGTTTTAACGCCTGTCTCGTTATTAGCACTACTTAAAACGATCATACGAGTATTTTCATCGATTGCTGACTCGACTTGATCGAGTGTAACAGCCCCATACAGGCCGGCGGCTAGTCTGTCCACAACCCACCCTTTTTTTTCTAAAGAAGCGAGAGTTGTTTCAACAGCGGAGTGCTCAATATCTGAGGTGATGATCTTACCTTGATTCAGAGAGTTTACCGTACCATGTATGAGCAAGTTAAGAGCTTCGGTACCCCCAGAAGTAAAAATAAGCTCGTGGGGCCTCACTCCAAAAAATTGAGCGATTTCTTCCCTGGCTTCAATCAATTTGGCTCGAGCCTCCCGACCAAAAGAATGTGTGCTAGAGGGGTTAGCTAATCCAAGAGCCAGGGCAGCATGCATTCCTTTGATCACTTCAGGTGCAGTGGCTGTGGAGGCGTTATTATCTAAGTAGATTCTTTCCATAAGACAAGAAGGATATCACGATAGGGATTCTGAAGGCAATAATTATGCAATTCGTTAATTATCAACTACTTTTATTGCAATAACAGTGATGTTGTCAGTGCCACCTTTCGCATTAGCGGCATCGACTAACTTTTGACATAAGAGGGGGGTGTTTTCTTTATACTCTTGGATGACCCGAAAGATTTCTTCGTCTTCGATATGATCCGTGAGACCATCGCTGCAAAGCAAATAGAGGTCATTGTGTATAGGAGCTATAACTCCTATTTCAGGTTCGATACGAGGAGATGTTCCAATTGCCCGTGTAATTTTCCCTTTTTTTCTTTGGCTGTGTGTTGTGTGATCTTGCGTTAGTTGCTCAAGACGATTCCTACATTGGTAAATACGGCTATCTCCTACATGGCCAAAAAAAAGTGTTTTATTGTGCAAAAGAAGACAGGATAAAGTCGTTCCCATTCCGGTCCACTCTTTGTTTTTGGCGGCCATAGCGAGCACTTGTCGATTGGCTTGTCCTATAGCATAGGAAAGTTTCTCTATAAGAAGGTGAGAGGGGTGAGGTAATATGAGATTTTCATCATCAAGAAAAGTCTTGCACATGCTCTCAATAGCAAGTTGAGCTGCGATCTCTCCTGCTTGGTGACCTCCCATTCCATCTGCAAGAGCATAGAAACAGAGTTCATTAAGAGTGGCGAAAACGTCTTCGTTGTTTTGTCGTTTTCGACCAATATCAGAAAGGCCAAAACTTTCAATGTGCATCTAGTTGCATCCAGTGAGTGAAGGATCTACGAATTCACCGAGAAATAATAGAGTGCTTGTTTGTTGATCGATGAGCAAGAATAGGAAGGGGTGATTCGCCGTAAAAGCAATGGGAGATTCTTTAGAAGGCCCAGTTGCCGTAACATGGAACGTCGCTATGCTTGCTGCAGAAGCTTCAACGCCTTGTTCATCGAGATGAAAATAAGCCTCGTGAATCGCTTTGCTTAAAAATAAATCCTTTGATCCATCGATACCAGAAAAATCGGCATTAGACATAAAAGGAGCAGCCATTCCAAGAGCCTTCAATGGTTGCTGCATGTCA
This sequence comes from Simkania sp., assembly GCA_018333475.1. Classification (GTDB taxonomy): domain Bacteria; phylum Chlamydiota; class Chlamydiia; order Chlamydiales; family Rhabdochlamydiaceae; genus JAGXTH01. The sequence continues at coordinate 31,118 of JAGXTH010000024.1, forward strand.
TATCGCTTGCGTAAGCAAAAGTTTGGCAGTTGGACATCTAGAAATTGCGGTTTAAGTTCACTTAACCACTGTTGTATTAGGTCAGGGGTCAATTGTTTTTGTAAATTTTTTAAATCATCGAATGTCGGTGGTAGTACAATTAATAAGAGCGGCTGAGGTCCTTCGGTGCTACAAGCCTTAAAGGGTAAGGCGAGAATTTGTGTAGAAGATTGCTCCAGAAAAGAAAATGACCCTACTTGGCGCATCATAGACACGTCATGACGCTTCTTTGGATCAGTAATAAAAGGTTGTTTGGTTGTTTTTTCTTTAGAAAACGGCGAGACCCACTGCCCAGAAAAGTAGACAGCGTCTACAAGAGCTAGGCGTGTGGAGCTATCGACATCTCCAAGTTGTAGTAAGCGAGGAATTTTGCCGTGGGTAGAATTGCTGATCCAGGTATTGATGATGTCAGTGGCTTGTACTTGCAGGGAGAAATTCATGGATTGCAAATTGGCTTGATAATAGTCCTCGACGGTTTTTTGAAAAGAGGGGAGAAAAGAGGTGTCTTGCTCTGCAAATAGCCCATTGACATTGGTACAAGTCAAAAGACAATTTTTTTCAGTAGGAGCAGAAGAGAGCTGCTTTGATAGGCACTGGATAGATTGAGCTATTTCTAGGGTATCTCCTGACCAGTGCAACCCTTTTTTCATGGATTGAAGAGTGGTGCCATTGGCTCCTGAAGCGACCATGGAAAGAGATATAAATAGTGAAGATGGGGAGTAGACTGCATTGGTGTGATTAGAGGTCATTGGGGTCAACAGGTCTATACCGAAAGCATTTAGGCTATCTACAGCAGTTTTGGAGTCGACGTGCTCAGGTGTGCTGGCTAGAAGTGTTGTCGTAAGAGCTGTAGATAAGAATAGCTTAGAAAGGAACATAAAATACCTCTTTACGAAGTTGACAAAATTCGGATAACACTAATGGCATTAAATGTCATATGTAGAGAAATCGATGCAAATAGGGATCTCTGTTTTTCGTAGATATACCCAAGAAAGAGCGCCAGAGTAAATAAAGAAGCAACAAGAGGAATATTCCCAAGGTCTTGACTAAGGGAAAAATGAAACAGTGCGAAGGCTAAAGAAGAAAGAACAATAGCAGCAGTTCTTCCTAGGTAACGCTTAAAAAAGTTAAGCAAAAATCCTCGAAAGAGCAGTTCTTCTAGAAAGGGGGCTGCAATCACTACAGTAAACATAGCAATTCCAAAAAGAATGCTAGACCCAAGAGACATTTTAAGATATTGGACAGCCACCTGCTCATATTCTTGGTTGCCATAGACCAAGTAGATCAGCAAATCAAAAATGCTTCCAACGAGTGTGACAAGAGGAAAGGAGACCACCCAACTAGTCATGCCTATTCCAATATCTTTAGCAATAGAGCAATGTGTCGCATGATCCTTCCAGATAAGCAATAGATTTATGCGATCTTTTTGCACTTTGCAAAAGAGAAAGATAAAATAGGCCACAAGAAGTGTAGCTAGGAGTTGCACAAGGCTTGACAATAGTGGCAAGTAAAAAGGGGAGAGTAGGGTATTTGAGGATAGAATAGAACTTAGGAAAAGGTTTAATGATTTCCCAATACCAGTTCCGATGAACAATAAAGTTCCTAGGTAAATAGAAAAAATTCCCACTACCTGGGAAAAGGATATGATAGGAGAATGAGGGCTAACTACAGCAGATGGCTTAAAATAGCCAAATATTTTGGCCATCCATAAGCTAAGCGCAGAAAGAATAGCGAAAAGTAAAAGCGTTTCGCTGTGCTCGATCAGTAGATCTTGCACTTGAGTCCCTCCTTAAGTTAGCCGCCTCTTGCGGTTAAGATATACTCTTCTACTCGAGAAACGGTTTCTTTAACGAGTTGTGCATGCGCCAACCCGATCGGTGAAATAGCAAAACTGTCATTACCCCAAGGTTCTTGATGGAAGTGATATTTTGTAAATTGTTTTGGGATATGATGGTGGTCGTGAATGATTTCTTGTAGGACGATTTTGGGTACATCAGTACGTAGATCGATCACTCGGACTCTAAGGGATATATTAAATTCCGCCGAGCAGTTAGCTGGGTTTTCTTCTTGGTAAGCACGTATTGGAACCTCAGCATGCTCTATGAGTTCAAGAAATACTGCAAAGTCTTGTTCTGGGCATGACTGCTTAACCCAATCAATGTCCTTACCAAAAGGATTATGCGAGTGGCCAAGTTGGTGAAAGACTTGTGCGGTCTTTCCATGATCGACAAGGAATAGCTTATCGCGTAAGGCTAGTCGATGGACAATAGAATGAGTCAGTTCATTGGAAAGATCCCACCCGCATTCTTGGTCAGCACTATTGATAACAGGAATCAAAGCAACGGCAGGTTTGAGCCTTCCATCGTCGTAATAACGAGCTTGATGGACAGAAGAAGAATGATGGCAACCGATGGTTAATAGGGCCAAGCTCAAGACAAAAGCAGATCGGTACATAACACAATACTCACGTAAGAGATGATCAACATGAAGATAGCAAATCACCTGCGATTAACACAATTGCGGAGTATGGTTGTAGTGAGTACTCCTTTTGATTATCGAGTTTTTTCGGGGTATCAAGAAAGTCATTAGGTGCTTCCAGAGAAGTGTCAATCAATTGTAGCCAAGGTTGGTTATTGGCGGCTACAGGAAGTGTTATAAGAGTTTCCGCAAAATAAGGGTGGAAAGCGATAAAAATCTCTGAGTTTTCACAAAGTGTACGAGAAAACGCTACAAGATGGCTGGTATCGCTCCAATCAGGTTCTTTTGGAACTATTCCATGCCAGAGGATTTTTTGGGGGTCTAAGAATTCTTTTCTATGAAGTTCTGGATGCGCTTTACGCAGAGCGATGGTTTTTTGGAAAAACCGGAAAAGGCGGTACTTTTCTTTAACCAATTCTTTCCAGTTAAACCAGTTGATAGGATTATCTTGGCACCAAGTATTGTTGTTTCCTAAATGGCTTTGACCATATTCATCACCCATGAGCAGCATAGGCACCCCTAAGGAGATCAAGAGGGCCAAAGTGTAATTACGCATCTGCCTTTCACGTAGGATGTGAATTTTAGGATCTTCTGTTGGTCCTTCAGCTCCACAATTCCAACTTGCGTTATCTGAAGTTCCGTCGCGATTTTCTTCTCCATTTTCTTCGTTATGCTTTTCTTGGTAGCTCACAAGATCATACAGAGAAAATCCATCGTGGCAGGTGACGAAATTGATGCTATGAGTAGCTTGCATAGGATAAGAATGATAATAATCTTGTGATCCAGAAATGGCTGTCGCAAAAGCTCCAGCTAGTCTATCTTCACCTTTAAGAAATTTGCGTACTACATCGCGATACTTTCCATTCCATTCTGAAAAGAGACTCCATTTTGGGAATTCCCCAACTTGATAAAGGCCTCCAGCATCCCAAGATTCTGCAATAAGCTTAACTGTTTTACACAGAGGATCTTCTTTAATAACTTTAAGGAGAGGAGGATCTTCTAGAGGCGCGCCGTTATCCCCACGTGTAAGAATAGATGCAAGGTCAAAACGGAATCCGTCGATATGAAATTCTTCTATGAAATAACGCAGTGAATTGACAATGAGAGAAAGAGCAGGTTCTCGATTACAAGCAAGGGTGTTGCCGCAGCCGCTATAGTTCTTCAATTGATTCTGACTGTCTATGAGGTAGTATCCTGCACGATCGATTCCTTTTAATGAGAGAACCGGACCCTCAGCATTTCCTTCTCCTGTATGATTATAAACGACATCTAGGATCACCTCGATACCCGCTTTATGTAACTCTCTAACCATGGTTTTAAATTCTATTAAGGCACTATCAATCTCTTGATGAGCTGCATACCGTTTCATAGGACAGAAAAATTGCAAAGGATTATATCCCCAATAGTCGCGGAGGTGAACTCCTGTCTTGGGGTTAATTTTTTTATAAGCTTCCTCATTGAATTCGTAAATAGGGAGCAACTCTACAGCATTAATACCTAGTTCGATGAGATAGGGAATCTTTTCTATCAGTCCTAGATATGTACCGGGCATTTTGGTCCTACTGGTAGGATCATGAGTAAATCCCCTCACGTGCATTTCATAGATGATAAGTGTTTCAATAGGATGGCGTGGGTTTTTGACTTCTTGCCAATCGAAATGGCGCGGAGAGAGATAACGTGCCCTTGTAAAATTCTCCCTTTTAGTTGTTTTATGACCCCAGTGTTTTGGGCTGGCGATAGCTTTTGCATAAGGATCAGAGAATAGTTCCTTGCCAAAACTCCAGGAATAGTCAAAATCTTTAGGCAATCCTTCTACATAGACATGCCAAACGGTACCTGTTTTGTGAAATTCCGGATCAAGTGTGATTGTAATCAGGGGAGGGATATGCCCAATTTCAAAGACCACCAAAGAGGCTTGATCAGATGGAGAAAAAATAGAAAAATTGACGCCATTTAAATGCGGAGAAACTCCTAGAGGAGTCGGTTTGCCTGGATAAATTTTAAGAATCCATCTATCTAACATGGCTAGTAGTCACGCTATGCGTAGGATTAAAGAACATCATCGTTTCCTTCTTCTTGATCTTTAATGATTTTTTTATTATTAGACAACATATGACGTCGTGTTTTTCACACTAGAAGTGAATGGCTTACGTATTCACTTTTTTTGTTGCACTTTTTCATAATGAATGGGAGACTCTCTCTACATCGCTTGCAGAACGGTGCATCGCAAACTGGCGCGAAAAATTGCCGTTTAAAAACTAACAACACATTCACCGGAGGACATTTCCATGTCTCTTGAAAATGCTAAGGCCAACCTGAGGGAATTTGGCAAGGAGCTTAACCTAGAAGGACTGGCTTTTGACGAGAATCTAACGTGTATTCTTGGCATAGACAACACTTTTTCGCTCCATTTAACCTATGAACCAAACTCCGATCGACTCTACCTGTATTCTCCCATTCTAGATGGTCTTCCAAAAGATGATAAAAGTCGTCTTAAACTATATGAAAATCTGCTTGAAGGGTCGATGTTAGGAGGGCAGATGGCTGGCGGTGGTGTGGGTGTCGCCGTGGCTGAAGAACTGATTCTGATGCATTGCGTTCTCGAAATGGGTGTTGGAACAGATCCATCATCATTACGCCGATTCGCACCGATTTTCGTAGAAGCTGTAGAACGATGGCGCAAAACGGCGAAAGATATTGTCGAAGGACGTGAGCCTAGTAAGCCACAAACAGCGCAACAATCCTCAGGCCCCCCACTTCCTCAGGGTGGCAAGCCAGGCGAGCGCTATATCAAAATTTAATAGTTATAGCTCTTGGTGATCGGCTTTTTCTATTGACATTTCCGAGTTCTCTTAAATCTTCATAGAAAAGAGGGCTTCGGAAATGGGTATTAGCTACTTCACGCAGTTTGTTTACTTTAGCTTACTGAAAGAAGAGGAGGACTTTCCTATCAAGGCGTCGGCAATCTCTACGCCTAGTTTTGCATAGTTATTTTTTGTTGGATTAGCGATAGAGCTGTTGCAAGTTCGCGGTCCTGTGTTTCCAGTTTTTTTTGTACGATTCTAACGCTGGACATCACAGTCGAGTGGTCGCGATGAAAAGTTTCCCCTATTCGTAAATAAGGCATTTTAAGAATTTCCCTACACAAGTGCATGGCGATTTGCCTAGGCATGACGCAGCCTTGCGTTTGTGATTTGCCCAAAATTTCTTCGGCTGAGATTCCAAAGTGGTCAGCTACGGCACGGATGATCTTTTGAGGATCAATCATTCCTCTTTTTTCTTCCTCGAGAAGACTTTTCAGGGCCTCTTGCGCATCATCAAGAGAAAGCAGAAAGGAAGAGCGATGATGTCGCATGTGAACATAAAGGATGAGCGATTCTAAAGATCGTAATAGAGAACGTGGGGTCTCTCCGAAGTGTTTTAGTAAGTAGTGGATGATTTCGGAACTTAAAGGAAAATCTAACGCTTCACAACGCTGGTCGAGAAGTTGTCTTAGTTCCTCTATAGAGAGTTTTTCTAAGTGCAGCGTCAATCCCCATTCAAATCTGCTGACAAGACGAGGTTCAATCGCAGGCAGGAGCCCTGCTGGACAGCTAGAACTAATAATAATTTGTTTCCCTAGAGTGTGAAGAGTATTAAAGGTATGGAATAATTCCTCTTGCGTCGCACCGCGGCGAGCTAGAATTTGGATATCATCGATGAGGAGCACATCGACATGGCGGTACGTTTTGCGAAATTCTAGCATGGCGCTACTGCGGATAGCTCTGACTACATGTTCTGTAAACGTTTCTGCCCTAACGTAGAGAACTTTTAGGCCAGTGTGCTGAAGAGAGCTTGTGATGGCCATCAGAAGATGAGTTTTCCCTGTAGCGCTAGCGCCATGGATATAAATAGGATTGAATGTTCCTAAAGCTAAGGTGGGCTCTTTAAAAGTTTTAGTTTCGGAGTCGTAACCAGCCAGTTCGCTAAGAAGTTGGAAAGTGATCTGATTGGTTTGTGTGCATAAGAAATTTTCAAAAGTACTCCCTGGATCGAGCGTATCCGGTAAAAAACAGAGAGACTCTTTGGGCTTCAAAAGAGTCTCTGGATTCTCTGGGAGATCCTCTATTTTTTTTTCAATACTGAGATGAACTTTGATCGGGTGGTTGTTATTATTCGCAAGTCGTTTTTTTAAACGTGGGCGAATATGTTCTTCGAACCAGGCAGCCTGAAAAGCATCCTGAGCCTTGAGATATAGGTTACAAGCATCAAAATGGTCTACCTGCAGGGGAGTCAGCCATTTATCAATAGCTTCATCCCCTAGTTCTGGCCGCAAATCAGTCAGAAAATTTTGCCAGGCATGCATGGAATAACTAGTATTATTTCAACACTTCAATGATAGGTTTAGAACGGGTTTTTTTCGTCATCAGCCATTGCTGGAGTATGCCTAGGAGCATGGAAGAAAGCCAGTAAATATTTAATCCAGATGGAAAATTATAAAACATTAATGTGAAAACTATTGTCATAATATTTCCCATGAACTTTTGCTGGCGTTGCTGGTCAGTCATCGGAATTTGCGATGCTGGTGCAAGCGAGCTGCTATAGCGTTGCTGGAGATACATCACTCCACCAAGTAAAATAGGCAACAGGTGAAACTGATTTCCAATGAAAAAGATGGGGTACTCCCAACTGAAAATCACGTCAGGTGCCGTGAGGTTATTGATCCAGCCAGGAATAAAACCAGCTCCACGGAGTTCAAAAGTCGATTTTAAAAGATCAAACATCCCAATCAAAAAGGGCAGTTGAATAAGAAGAGGGAAGCAACCTGAAATAGGATTCACACCCTTTTCCCTGTATAGATGCATGATTTCCATCTGTGCACGCTTAGGATCTTTTTTATAGCGAGCCTGAAGAGCCTGTACTTGAGGTCCAACCTCTTGCATTTTCATTGTCGATCGAATCGACCATGTATTGAGCGGGTAAAGCATGATTCTAAGAGCAATGGTCAATAGGATGATCGAAATACCCCAAGAGCTCGAGACAAAATAGAAAAATTTCAACAATAGAAGAAGAAATTTTGCAAAAGGTTCGGAGATAAAGGAAAACCATCCGTGAAAGCTAATAGCAGACTCAAATTGAGGAGAGCTGTTTGTCGACGCATCGTAATAGGTAGCATCCACTTTTTCGAAGATCTCTTTTACGTACGGTCCAGCAAAAATGCGATACTTATTACCAAGAGCAGTTGGGGTTACAGGCAAACGCACTTCATATCCTGGATATTTATCTGCAGGATAAAGTTCATAGGCTGCGTCGATCATTGTAAGACGAGTCGGTACGACATCTCCAGGAATTCGATAGGTACTAAAACCACCTAATTGGGTCTGAACGGGGTTAATAATCAAGCCGAAGAAGCCATTGGCATCGCTAATCCATTCAGGTGTAACGGAGCTCAGCGATTCGCTTCCCTTAGGGAGATCGACTTGCGTAACGCCGCTCTTTTTTTGTCCGGTAAAGCGATATTTAATCGAAGGAGAAAACGTATCGGAGATGAGTTCTACTTCTGGGATGCCTGAGGTGATCTCTAATCCTTGTGTGTTTCCATCGTGCTTAAGAGTCAATTCAAAGCAATAAGGAGCGTTATCGGAATCACGTGGCAGTGTATACGTTTTTGTTATCTTATGGCCTTCATTGACAAGTTCAAACTCAATCAGATCCTTATCAAAGCGTTTGAGTGTATAAACACTACGTGAAAGAGATTCGCTATTTTCAGCATTGGAGGAGAGATTCAGAGCATAATAGCGTGGGGGCACCATAGAAATTGCACGATTATTTTGCCCGATAATAGAACGGCGCAGGAGTGGATAATAACCGCCTACCTTAGGGTGCGATAACATTGTGCTTCCTGGCTTGTAATAAGGGTTCATTGGGAAGCAGTCATTTTGAGGATGTTGACTAGCCATTCTCTGATCAAATTGGATGGGAAGTACAACGCTATTTTTGTTTGTATCGGACTGGAAAGGAAGGTTGATTTCGCTTAAAGAACCACCAATATTAGAGAACACTAATTGGATATATTGGTTTTCAAGTACGAAAAATCGTTCTCCTGCAATGGGTTCAACAGGTTTTTTTTGCGAAGAGGCCAAGGAAGTGGTATCAGGAGGTGTTAAAGTCGTTGCCAAACGCTCAAAATTAAGCGTAGAGGGGCGATAAATCCCATAGGGAAGATATTTGCCTTCATTTTTATAAAGAGCGATGCAATTGGAGGGCGGTTGTGTGATAGAACCGATAAATCGCCCAGTGTCTAGAACTCCTAGGGTTACACCTGCTTGAAGATTGTTATCTGTGAAGTAGACGAGTTGTAGTTCTGCTGAGGTTTCTGTTGGGGGAGAACCCAAAAAGAGCCCATTAGAAGAAGAAGAACTGTAAATAGCAGGATCACCAGTCGAGACATTTTTATTTTGTAGGGAGAGTTTTTTTTCATGAATATACAGATCTTGCGGAAGAGGATGTTTCCATGAAATAGTCAAAAAATCATTGTTTTGCTGAACAGCAAGAGAGGCAGGTGTCGATAGTGACTCATCTTCATAAAGTGTTACAATAGGAAGATCTTGCAGGGGGGCTATCTTATTGCGGAGCTCTGAGGCGGATTTTTCTAGAGTTTCTTGGTCTTTTTTTCGTATTTCAGCAAGAAGCTCTTGGCGACGCTGATTACTTTGCCAATCAAAGAGCTGGTTAAGTGCAAACAGAGACAGTGTGATAGCGATAACAAAGATCAAAGGGCGTTTATTCATGGAGTGATCCAAAATCTTTATAAAAAAAGGTCACTTTACCATAAAACACTTGCTGAAACAAGGAAGGATTCTTTGCGATGTCCAGAGAAGAGCTAGACTCGGATAGGGGCGTGTTGAGAAAGTTTTGGTTTCGATGAGGTCTCTAATGGGGAAATAGAATGAACTATTTTTAGTAGAGATATTAACAGAGAGTTGTTCGCTATATGTGCTCCAATAGAGGCCGTGATGCCAAAAGATTCAGCAAGAACCCCGTAGGTGAGCCCTCCAAGCGTGCATAATATAACTTGATCAGTGGCTCCCTCATGGTCATTGGAGAGATGGAGCATCCCAAAAATGACAGAGGAAATGATGATAGCTGCTATGGTTGATGCAGGCATGGCAATCCCTAAAGGGAGCAAAATAGACCGATTGGTAAAAATAGTTGTAGCTACGTGCTTTAAGGCGTGTAAAAGAAGTCCTCGACACAAGAACTCCTCTATTATAGGGCCCACAACACAGGTTATAAAGGCTGACGTATCTATCAGTTCTTTTAGATACGTACCTTTGTTAGACTGCTCAGGGTTTGAGAACAAAGTGTACGATAGGATTGTGTGCACAGAGCAATCGATGACTCCAACAGCTGCTCCAAAACAAAATACAGGAGAATAAAAAACTCCAAGAGCGATGGTCGAAATCACAGGGACCAGTTCTTGCCATAGAGGTTGCTTAAAGAGTGGAGCTGCGCTTTCGTGAGCGGTTTGTAAGAGTGGCGAGCGTGGGGCTAAGGAGATAGCGTTCATTAATGCTTCGGCAATTGTTTTCCTGTATAATACAGATGTTGTAGTGTTTATGTGAATTCAAAACAATAAACCTTAAATTAAAAAATATAGTATGCGAACTGCTTCTAAGAAGCTGTACTAAAACCTGGGTTCGTCGCTTTTGTGGATTATTTTGGTCGCTTTTCGACTCCAAAATTGGGGGGCTATATACCTTTGTCGATATTGCCCCCAATCATTTGGATCGAAAATCGACT
>JAGXTH010000025.1 GCA_018333475.1 Simkania sp.
CTTAGAAGCTGTACTAAAACCTGGGTTCGTCGCTTTTGTGGATTATTTTGGCCGCTTTTCGACTCCAAAATTGGGGGGCTATATACCTTTGTCGATATTGCCCCCCAATCATTCGGATCGAAAATCGACTCAAAAGAACTGCAAAATCGACTGAACCCAAGTTTTAGTACAGCTTCTTAGAGACAGGTAGTATAGGTTAGCGAAAACTATTGGTGGCTTGAATTAAAGCATTTGCAATGCCAGGTTCACTAGCTGAATGCCCTGCATCCGGAATGATATCGAGTTTAGATTCAGGCCAAGCGTGGTGGAGTTGCCAAGCATTATTTAAGGGGCAAATCACATCATAACGTCCGTGGATAATCATGCCGGGAATGTTGCGGATTTTTTCTATATTATCCACAATCCAGTTGTCTGTTGGAAAGAAGCTTTTGTTAATGAAATAATGACATTCAATGCGAGCTATGGCATCTGCGTGATGTGGCAAGGTAAAAGAGGAAAAGGTCTCCTGATCAAAGCGTAGTTTTAGCGTAGCCCCTTCCCAGGCAGACCACGCGATAGCGGCATCTCTACGTAATTTAGGATCGGAAGAGGTGAGTCGTATGTAGTAGGCAGTCAACATGTCTTGGCGTTCTTTTTCTGGGATAAAATGAAAATAATTTTCCCAGGCATCGGGGAAAATAAAATGGGCACCATATTGATAGAACCAATGCAGATCCTTAGGGCGGTTTAGGAAAACACCTCTTAGGATAAGAGCTTGGACGCTTTGCGGATGTTGAATAGCATAAGTCAAAGCTAGTGTGCTTCCCCAAGAGCCGCCAAACACAATCCATTGGTCTACATTAAGATATTTGCGGAGTGTTTCTATATCTGCAACGAGATCCCAAGTTGTATTGGCTTCAATGGACGCATGAGGGGTGCTTTTGCCACAACCGCGTTGATCGAATAAGATGATGCGATAAGCTTTTGGGTCAAAATATTGACGATGTTTTTCATCTAGTCCAGAGCCTGGGCCTCCATGCAAAAAAAGAATAGGTTTGCCTAGAGGGTTGCCACATTCCTCAAAATAAAGTGTGTGGAGGGGGCTTACAGGAAGAAAACCTGTCAAGTAAGGTTGGATAGGGGGGTATAGTGAGAGCATGGAACCTCTATTTTTTTAAGAGACGTAAACTATTTAAGCCTACTAACACAGTACCACCCTCATGCAGCATAACAGCTAACCAGAGGGGTACCAGACCAATCAGTGCAGGGGTAGTGGCAAAGAGGATAACACCCAACGATAAGCTCAGATTTTGTTTGACGATAGACAAGGTTTTGTGAGCTTTTTTTAGCAGCCATGCGATGGAAGCTAGATCATCATTCATGAAGACTATATCAGAGGCTTCAATAGCAGTGGCACTCCCAATCTTACCAAGGGCGATACCAACAGTTGCTCTAGCAAGTGCCGGAGCGTCATTAATACCATCGCCAATCATAATAAGGCCTTTACTTTTAGAGAGCTCCGCAACTTTATTGAGCTTATCTTCAGGGCGAAGGTTTGCAGAGACTTCTTGGATACCGACAATAGAAGCTACTCGATGGGCATTATTAGCACGGTCGCCACTAAGCATGAGAAGTTGAAGGTTAAAATCTCTATTGAGTTCTGCAATGCTTTGTGCCGCCTCCGGTCGAATCTCGTCAGTAAAGGTGAATAGAAAAAGCTCATTGTCTATCAGAAGAAAAGCTAAGATTTTGGCCTCAGCTTCGATATGTTCTTTATAGGTTAACCAAGCTGTCTTTAGTGCTGCCGGAAGTTTTTCGTTAATGAAATGAGAATTGCCGACGGCTGTGAACACTTCTCTAGTATTGATAGATACTGTAGCTTCTACCCCTAAACCTGCAAAAGAACGAAAATCTCGCATTTGATAGGGTCTTAGATTTTTTTCATTAGCAAACCGGCAAATGGCTTCCCCTATGGGGTGCGTAGTACTTTGTTCTAGAGTAGCGGCGATGGCAGAGGCTTCTTCGAGGGAGATTTTTTGGTTCAGAGGAGCTAGTGAGCGTACTTCTGTACAGTATAATTTTCCAGAGGTAAGAGTGCCTGTTTTGTCAAAAGCGATTGATTTGCATTGGGTTAACGCATCAAAAACAATGCCCCCTTTTAGTAAAATGCCTCGCTTAGCGCAGCTACTAATAGCGCTTAAGTATGCGGTTGGAGTTGCAATAATCAAGGCGCAGGGAGAGGCTGCGATAAGAAATGCTAATGAACGGTAGATAGATCCTTCTGGCCCAAGAAAAGGGAGGCCGAAAAAAAAGGGGAAAATTAAGGCAAAGAGCAGGGAAAGAGAGATAATGGTGATGGCATACCATTTACCGAAGCGGTTTAGGAACTGCTCAAGTCGCGGTTTAGCTTCCTGGGCTTGTGTAATTAATTGAATAATGCGGTTTAAAGTAGAGTCTCGAGAAGAACGTAACACTTCAACTGTCAGCATTCCGTCAAGATTACGAGCTCCTGCTGGTAATTCATCGCCGAGATGCTTTGGAATTGGTTCACTTTCTCCAGTGAGATGTTTAAGATTTACAAAAGAACTGCCAGCTATGACTTTGCTGTCTAGAGGCACAATTTCTCCAGCTTTAATAAGTAGTTTCATTCCTGGTAGGATTTCTCGTACAGATCGTTCTAGGATGTCCCCTTCGTCAATAACAAAGGCGGCCCGTGGTGAGAGTTCATGAAGATTAACAAGTGCTCCTTTAGTTTTATGGGCAACGCTTTCCTCTATAGCAGCAGATAGCTCAAACAAAACCAGCAAGAGAGCGCCTTCTAGCGGACTGCCGATGAGTATAGATAGTAGAGCAGCAAGAGTCATCAGGATATCGATGTTGATATCCAACTTTTTAATGTCTTTAGCAGCATCAATAAGAGCTGGGGTTCCTGAAAGAAAATAAACAAAGAGCAGAGGAAGATCTCTGAACATTGGTTGTACGGCTGATGTGATGTAAGCGAGTAAGAGAAATCCAGCAGATACAAGAGCGCTCTTTAAAGATAAGTTTTTCCCCCAAGATTTGGAGGAGGGTGTAAGGAATGGGCTAATAGTAGCTTCTTTTCCTGAGGCAAAAAACTCATCAAAGATATAGGGGGCTTTTTTTTGCTTCATTATTACGAGGTAGTTACAAAACTCAGGTCAATCGATTTTCTAGGCTTTTTTAGCCAATTTTCGATTCTTTTTTGCGAGATAATATCAACATTTACATATTATCTCGCAAAAAAGAATCGAAAATTAGGCAAAAATCCTTCGAAAAGCGACGAACTCTGAGTTTTGCAACTGCTTTTTATACGAATAGAGCAAATGCAAAATAGACAATGCTTACTGAAAGGGATGCGGTAGCCAGGGTCCACATTAGTGTATTTAGTAGGTGATTACGTTCAATTTTAGAGATTAGAAGGGTGGCTCCTAGCAAGCTAATACAAGCTCCTGTGAGCAGGCCAACTAATCCAAAAAGATAAAACCCTATTAGAGAAAAGCAAGCAGTAATAAGGACTCCAACAGCAGCGCCCAAAGCTTGTTTAAGGGGGTGTTCATAACTCTCTAAAGAGAGGCCGAGTTCTTCTTCAAGCATGACCTGAAGCAGACGATTATCATCCGCCATAAGAACATCTACTGCTTGGTCGAGAAGTTTTCCTTTGAAGCCCTTGACTTCATAGAGCTCTTTTAGCTCTTCTTTCTCTTGATCGCGATTGTGCTCGATTTCATGACGCTCTTCTTCTATCAGACGGTGTAGTCTTTCCAGCCTGGACCAAGCAAGAAGAGCACTGCGGCTTATTTTCCATAAGATCCAACCAAGTAGAAATAGCCATAAGCATTGCGTTATGGCAACGGGCGGTATCGCAGAAAGAAATAATAGGATTCCCATTAAAGAGAGAGCAACTGCGGTTTCTTTTGCAGCATCAGCTCCAGCAGCCAAGTGACCGGACATTTCTGTACCATGAACTTCTTTTGATACAAGAGCTCCTTTGGTACGTGCTTCTTTAAGATGCTCTATGACTGACTTGCCTTGAAAGTGATCTGATGAAGGGGTTTGAGGCATCATAAGGATTTGTTAGCAGTAAGTATGTGATGAAGTAGAGTACACATATCAAGGTGATCTCTTCCTGCAATGATTTCGCGAATTGAGTGCATGGAAAGTACAGGGATGCCTATATCTACGCTAGGGATTCCCATCTGTGTTTCAGCAATCGGACCGATTGTACTGCCACAGCCGACATCATTCCTTGCTGTATAAAGTTGTTTATGAAGATTTAGGGATTCTAAGGCTTGTGTAAGGATGGCTGCTGTTGGGCCATTGGTGGTGTATTTATGGTCAGCATTGAATTTGATAACCACTCCTTGCCCTAGAAGAGGAAGATGCTGTAGATCGTATTTCTTTTCAAAACCAGGGTGAAATCCATGGGCAACATCAATGGAAATAATGAGAGATTGACTTTTCAAACGCAGATAGAGTTCATCCTTGATATTCAGACTACAAAGAATTCTTTTAATGGTGTCTTGCAATAGAGTAGAAGCTGCCCCTTCCATGGTGCGCGACCCTATTTCTTCGTGGTCCCAAAATGCGGCAACTTGTAGGACATTCTCGCTTGGAGTTTGTAGCATTCCCATTGCAGTGGTACAGGCATGGGCGCTAGCAAGATTGTCCAATCGATAGGATGCGATGAGCTCGCCCTCTGCTCCTAAGAAACGAGAGGGTTCTAATGGAACAAGAAAAAGATCGGACCCTAGTAAGGTTTTAAATTGAATGTGTCTATGAAGCAAGGTTTCAAGATAAGAGGCTGTTTGATCATGTTCTTTGATCAAGCCTGCCAAGGGAATCAGGTGTTCTTGTTTGTTCAACTTTAACCCTTTGTCATTGACTTCTCTATCGAGATGAATGGCAAGTTGGGGGATTACAAGAGGTGCATCATCTAGCCAAACTAGTCTTTCGACACGTTGGCCTGTAGTATCACTAACGATCACGCGCCCAGCAATACTTAAGTCTCGATTTAACCATGCATTGAGAAGAGGACCCCCATATACCTCAACACCTAGAAGCCGCATATTTTCTTTGTGGTGTTCTGGTTGGGGTTTGAGTTTTAGGGCTGGACTATCTGTGTGAGAACCTAAAATGATCATTTTATCAGGCATAGAAGAGGGTATAGAAAATGTACACAGCGCTCCTCCGCGGCAGACAAAATAACGTTTGCCTTTTTCCAATTTCCATTCTTCTTTTTCTTGTAGGGGAAGATATTCACATAGAGCCAGACGATTAGCGATTTGACGTATAGCATGGTAAGAAGTAGGGGAGTTGTCTAAAAAGTGTTTCAGATCTTCTAAGATATGAGGCATTGAATCTCTCCTAAATACAATTCAGCAAGGCGTTTTTCGATTAGCTACTACTTTTTTTAATAAAGTATGTCTTGAGCAAAGAAACAAGGCTACATAAAAATCCTAAACTGTGGTGGGGTATACTCAAATCATTCCCAAATCAGTTTCTAGTTTACCAAAATTCTAATAAGGTTAGATGTTCCTTACGTTGGTATAAGTTCTTTCATACCATTCAGATACTTGTGTAAAACAGATGGGAGCTGGACCGAACCATCAGGTTGCTGATTGTTTTCCAAGATGGCCACCATTAGACGTGATGTCGCAAGTCCCGAGCCATTCAAAGTATGAACAAGTTCGGGTTTTTCCTCACCTTGTCTAAAACGAGTTTGTGATCGCCTTGCTTGAAAATCTCCACAATTTGAAACAGAGGATACCTCGTAGTAACGGTTTTGTCCAGGCAGCCAAACCTCGATATCGATAGTTTTTCTGGAGGCAAACGACATATCTCCTGTGCAAAGAAGCATACTGCGATAGTGTAGATCTAACCCTTTCAAAATCTCTTCTGCAGAAGAGACCATTTGTTCTAGTAAGGCATTGCTTTCATCGGGCTTTGCGAAGACGAACATTTCTACTTTGTTAAATTGGTGTACTCGTATTAAGCCACGTTCTTGACTTCCAGCTGCACCAGCTTCTCTTCGGAAACAAGGGGTATAAGCACAGTAACGGATAGGTAATTCTTCAGATTTGAAAATCTCATCGTAATGCAGACCGTTTAGGGCTACTTCAGCAGTTGGGATCAAGTAGAGGTTATAATCTTCATCATGGATTTTAAAGAGTTGTTTTTCAAATTTTGGTAGTTGTGCGCTTCCATACATGATCTCTGGTTTTGCAAGATGAGGGGGCATCCATAAAGTAAAACCATTGTCTAAGTGAGTGTCGATCATATAATTCAAAAGGGCCCATTCTAATCTAGCGCCTACTCCACGGTATGCGGGCCATCCACTGCCAGCTACTTTAGCCGCACGTCTAAAATCAAAAAGATGAAGTTTCTCATTGAGTTCCACGTGATTAAGAGATGGGAATGCGAAAGTGGGTTTGTCTCCCCAGCTGCGTAGGCAAATATTTTCGCTTGCAGAGGCTCCGTAAGGCACATCGTCGGCCGGTAGATTGGGTAAGCAAGAGAGTTTTATGTGAACGGTTTCCTCTAGGAGGACCAACTCGTCATCAAGCACACGAATCTTGTCGCCGAAACCACTTACCTCAGTCATCAGGATGGAGACATCTTGTCCTTGTCGTTTCTTATCACCAATTTCTTTAGAAAGATGGTTGCGTTGAGATTTTAGTTGTTCTACTTCAGTTTTAATAAGGCGAATTCTTTCATCAAGAGTTAGGATTTCTGATATGTTGACCTCTGGATCTTTTGTCTTAAGTTGTTTTTCAATTTCCTGAGGATGTTTTCTTATCAGTTTGATATCGAGCATAGAATAGCCTTTTCAAAAATATAAACAAGATTTGCACGGAGCTGTTTTGAGTGCGTCTTGTTCCTATTAAATCAAGACCGTAACTCAGAGCTGGTAGGGAGAGTCTAAGAAATCTCTTTTGATTTCGTCAAGGAAGCTATTTGGGTGCCTTGCTTCGCGAGGAGCGTCTGTGTTAAGATCTCGGGAATGAAAAAGTCATTAATTCCTCTACTTCTCACAGTGTTCATCGACAGTTTGGGCTTTGGCCTGATATTTCCTCTGCTTTCACCACTCGTTATGCAGCCAGATAGTCCGATGTTGCTTGAAGCTTCTTTAAGTACACGGGGGTGGGTGTTTGGATTCGTTATTTCTATTTTTTGTATAGGGCAATTCCTTGGAGGCCCTATTGCAGGGGCTCTTTCCGATCGTTTTGGTCGTAAATCAGTGATCTGTTCGACGCTGTTAATAGGAGCGGTTAGCTATCTGGTAGCTGGCCTGTCGATTTGCTTGAGTAGTGTTCTTCTATTTATGATATCTCGGTTATTTGTTGGATTGACTTCAGGAAATTTCGCCGTAGTCCAGTCTATCGTTGCCGATTTGAGTTCTGAAAAAGAAAAAAGGAAATATTTTGGATTAGTTGGCATGGCTTGGGGTGTGGGGTTTATCCTTGGTCCATATTTGGGAGGGCGGATCGCAGGACTCAGTGGAATAACAATGCTGTTTTTTTATTCGGCCTTCTTGTGTTTTGTCAATTTTTTATTATCCAAATGGTTTATAGAAGAAACCTTGATAGAGCCTCATAAGACGCCGTGGACGTTGTTAGGTGGGGTACGCAATATTAAAAAAGCATTAACTCATCCAATTCTTCGAGGTGTTTTTGTAGTGACGTTTCTCTATAGCTTGGGTTGGGGGTTTTTTACGGAGTTTGCTTCCATTTTTCTTATGGATCGATTTCATTTTGGCCCCCAAGAGATTGGGAATTTTTATGCTTATGCAGGAATATGGGTAGCCGTTTGTCGAGGAGTGCTGATTCAACCTTTTGTGAGTAGGTATAGTCCAGAGAAACTCATGCGTATTGCGTTAGTCTTTTTGAGCATGAATCTGTTGATTTTCCTTGGTTCAGAGTCTACTTGGATCGTATTTCTCGCCGTTCCTTTTATCGTTTTTCCGGAGTCTCTTATTTATCCCAATGCGGCTGCGATTGTTTCCTCTCTTAGTGCAAAAGATGAGCGAGGGGAAATGTTGGGGATTCATAGCTCCATTCAGTGGGCCTCAATGGGGATTCTGCCACTATTTTCTGGGGCATTAGTAGCTAATTATCCGTTGATGCCTATTTTAGTATCAAGTGCGCTTACTTTTGGGGCATTGTTAGCTTTTTCTTATTATTTTCGAGTGCAGTTATCTAGAGCGACATGATTGGTTTGTGGATAGTTTTTTAGAAATCTATGTGCCGAAGAGGCAGACACGTGTTGTGATAGAGGAATTGATATGAGAATGGAAGGCGGTAGCGGTCCAGAGATTAGAGGTTTTTTCATTGTGCCATCCATTCATGAGGCCTAGGATTCCTGTAGAAAAAAGTATGTAGGCATTAAGCGAGATTCCTTGCGCGACATGGTGGTGTAGCACAGCAAAAACAACGGATTGTAGGCAAATGCGGAAGACTTTGTGCATAGTTTGGTTCCCAGCAGTATTTCCAAAAAAGAATACCTGAATATCCCGCGTCTTTTTTTGTAAAAAGCCTCTGAAAATTGTTTCCTCGATGAAGGGGGCTATCACAGCGATGCGGAAGATAGCAGATATGGTTTTTTAGGGAACTCAAGGCAATTACGCAAAGTAGGGTGTTTGCGGCAAGATTTTGCATAGAAGTTGATAGCATGGAGCTACTGGAAGAGTGGGTTCTCGTTGTGGTGACTGCTAAACGAGGTTTGGTGGATCCTAGGGTAGTTGCTCCAGAATCACTCAATATAAAACTATTATTAACTGCCCTTGTTGAAATTGGCATGTTAAGTGTGAGTTTTAATTTCGTTTTGTTTTTATTAAATTCGATTAGTAATTAAAAATCAATTGCTAATTATGAGGAGAATGTGATTAAAGAGCTCAACCCCCATAAGATTCATTTGCGTTTCCTTTGCTTGCCTCTGCTTTTTTAATATGGTATGTTATCAGGTACTTACTTAAGGGCTGTAATATGAAATCGAATTTGCCAGTTGCGCAGAATCCGCTGTTGCTTCGTTTCCATCGATTAATGGATGCTTTTGCCAAATCGGATGATGAAAGAGACTTCTACCTTGATCGTGTAGAGGGGTTCATTCTCTATGTAGATCTTGATAAGCCAATGCAAGAAGTAGAGGAGCTGGAAAAAGAGCTGGCTGAAAATATCGCGCGTTATGCACTCATACCTAAGATGACCTTCTATGAAACAAAAAAATTCATGGAGGGTTTTGTTAATGAGAAAGTGTATGACATTGATACCAAGGAAAAACTTCTTGATATCATAGGGGCTAAAGAGGCTAGGGAAAATTTTTTAGAATTTATCTATGACCATTTACCTGAACAAGAAAAGTGGCAGCAATATTATAGCGAACGGTCTCGTATTCGAATCATCGAGTGGTTGCGTAGTCAGCAATTTCAGTTTGTATTTGAGGAGGATCTTGACCTTCCCCGAGGGATTTTAGAAAAGGTAAAACGTCACCTATTTGATACAAAAGTACCTAAAGAGGTGGCTCAGTCTAGGGAAACTTTACTTGCCAAATCTAAAATATACTACTCCAATGAGGCTCTGAATCCAAGACCTAAACGAGGGCGTCCTCCTAAACAGATTGTCAAGGTAGAGCTTGAGCCTCAATTTACTCTAGATATTTATACAACAGTTCCCCCTTCAGCACGCCCATTTTTATACTTACCAGATATCACGGCATCTTCTGTAACCTTCTCGGCTAAATTTGATAATGAACAGAAGTTTCGGGCTAGCCTTCGAGGTGAGACAAGAGGCGTTAAGGTGAATACGACTCTTGAGGCGTTGTCGCAACGTCTTGAATCATTAAGGCATCTTTCTCAACGTCTTGGTTCGATCCATGAAAGTAGCGGTAGTGATCGCGATGATCGACTGATCAAAGCGCTAAGTACGACTAAAGTGGATATTGAGGAGAAGAGGCCAGATGATGAAGGAAGAATAGCTTCGCTTGCACATGGTTTTTTGCCTAAAAAAGAGGGAGAGCGTTCGCAGATTTCAGCGCAAGGCAGTCCTCCCGCGGCAATGAAAAAGGTGACCCCACTTTCCACAAAACCTAAAAAAAAGGGTTAATGCATGTCGTATTCTCTTGTTGCTGAAACTCAAAAACCCAGCTCTTCTATGATCGATGTGAGGGACAAGTGCCTTAAGGTGCTTGAGGTCATGTACCTTACTCGTTTTATGGATGATAAGATGGGTAAGTTAGTTCGGCAAAACAAGGGAGGCACATTCCATATGCCGGTGACAGGGCATGAGTTAGTGGGTGCAGTGAGTGGTCTTAGTTTAACGCCGGGCAAAGATTGGGGGCTTCCTTATTACCGAGATAGAGGGTTTGCTCTAGGGCTTGGGTGTGATGTCGTCGAGCTGTTAGGGACATTTATGGCGAGGGCTGTGGAGCATCACAGCGGTGGTAGAATGATGCCCGAGCACTTTTCCCACAAAGAACTTAGAATTCCCTGTCAATCCAGTGTTGTGGGATCTCAATTTTTACAAGCAACGGGTGTAGCCTTAGGGGTAAAACTTTCCGGCAAAGACGAGGTTGTTTACGTTTCTGCGGGTGATGGAGCGACTTCTCAAGGAGACTTTCATGAAGCACTCAATTTTGCTTGTTTGCATAACTTGCCTGTCATTTTCATGATCCAAAACAATGGTTGGGCTATTTCGGTGCCTCTTAAGGAGCAAACGGCGGGCACTTCCATAGCCAACGTTGCTAAGGGTTTTGCAGGACTTGAAGTGGCTAGTATTGATGGATGTGATTATGAACAAGTTTCCATAGCGTTGAAGTCGGCTATAGAAAGAGGCCGCTCAGGTCTTGGGCCCACATTGATTGTGGCAGACGTCCCGCGTCTTTGCGCGCACAGCAGCAGTGACGATCCTGCTAAATATAAAACCCAAGACATCATTGATGAAGAGTTAATGTGCGATCCAATACCGCGTTATGAGAACTGGCTGAAACAAATGGGCTTAGCTTCTCAAGTAGATATTGAAACCCTAAAACAAGAAATCAGGGATAGGATTGAAGAGGCTGCTGTGATAGCAGATCGTCTTTCGCATCCTGATCCTGATTCAGCTGCGGATAATGTCTTTAAAGAAGCGCCAGCGATTACTGAGATGAGATTTGATTACCCATCACAGGAAGCAGTTGTCATGGTTGATGTCCTTAACCATGCCCTGGATGAAGAAATGACACAAGATAAGGGAATCATTGTTTTTGGTCAGGATGTGGCAAAGGGCAAAGGCGGTGTATTTGGAGTGACGCGACATCTTACGTTACGCCATGGAGACAATCGGTGTTTTAATTCTCCACTTGCAGAGTCCACGATTGTTGGAGTTGCCATGGGTCTTTCCTTTGTTGAAGAATTCAAACCTGTGGTTGAAATC
Source organism: Simkania sp. (assembly GCA_018333475.1). Lineage (GTDB taxonomy): Bacteria > Chlamydiota > Chlamydiia > Chlamydiales > Rhabdochlamydiaceae > JAGXTH01. The sequence goes on from JAGXTH010000025.1 coordinate 11,406, forward strand.
CAGTTTGCAGATTATTGTTGGACTGGGATCAATCAGCTGTTTAATGAATTATCCAGTATTTATTACCGTTCTAATGGTGAGTGGAACTGTCCAGTGGTTATTCGTATGCCTTGCGGGGGATACATCCAAGGGGGGCCTTATCATTCGCAGAGCATTGAAGGTTTTTTAGCGCACTGTCCAGGTCTTAAGGTCGTTATTCCAAGCAATGCTGCAGATGCTAAGCGACTTCTTAAAGCGGCTATTCGTGATCCAAACCCCGTAGTATTTCTCGAGCACAAAGCTCTGTATCGGCAGCGTGTTTTTTCCGCGCGTCCAGAACCGCGTGTAGAAGAGATCATGCCGCTTGGAAAAGCTCAAATGATTAGAGAAGGAAGAGATCTCACAGTAGTGGGATGGGGTATGAGTATTTGCATGGTAGCAGAGATCGCAGAGCAATTATTTCAGGAAGATATTTCGGTTGAAGTGATCGATCTCTGCACGATTGTTCCCCTTGATTTAGAAGCTATTTTAGCTTCTGTGCGTAAAACAGGAAAATTGCTGATTGCACAGGAAGCCTCTATATTCGGTGGATTTGGAGGAGAAATCGCTGCACTTGTCAATGAACGCGCCTTTAATCATCTCGATGCCCCAATTATGAGAGTGGGAGCTAAGCATTGCCCTGTGCCCTATAGCAAAATACTGGAAGATGCGGTATTGCCACAGAAAAGAGACTTTGAAAAGGCGATTCGAGAATTGAGTGCTTTTTAGAACTTGATCAACAGCGTATCCAAGCAACTTTTCAAGTTGTTTGGATACGCTTCTGAAATAATCTCTAAAATTTAACGTTGAACAAGCTTACGATTTTTACCGATACGAGGTTTATTGGAACCTTGTGCTTTTTTAAATCGAGAGGAGAGTAGGCTTAGCATACGATTATTGAGTTTTTTGTATTGAACAATCTTATCTTGGATGGTCTCGTATAAAGGGGAAGTCTCTTCTGGCTTAATAGAAGATTCAAGAAGAAGATCTTCCATATGCAAAATACGGGCTGCTAAACTTGTCTGTGTTTTGTGCATACGAGCGGAATAAGAAGCAAAAGCCTCTTGTTCAGAAACTTGTTTAAGCATGTGAGCATTCCTGATGAGCTGATCTAGCGTGTGATCGATATCGGCTAGGATTTCTTCGCCAGACTTATTCATATAGGCCTCAGTGAGTATTCATCTTCTACGTAGAGGAATTAGTGATTAATTTCAAACATTTATACCTAATACCAAACGCAATAAATAATTTCATATTTGAGCTGCGTGAAAGCTGTCGACAAATTGACGATCATAAACAGCATAGTATTAATGCAATACAATGCCGTTTACGATCGCCGATTTTCGGCGCTTTGACGCGGCTCAAATGTGAAGTTATTTGTTGCGTTTGGTATAAGAGACAATCATTTTTCTTTGCTATTTGACTTTCTTTTTAGGCGCTTGGCTGATAAAAGTTTTGCATGATTGGATTTTGTCCACTTGCTTCTGGGTCTAAGGGTAATTGTATCTATCTCGGTACTACCCACACAAAAATTTTGCTTGATGCGGGGTTAGGTGTTCGAGGAACAGAAGAGAGACTTGCAACACTTGGCATTTCTCTTGGAGATATCGAAGCGATTCTGGTTACGCATGAACATACAGATCATATTAGAGGACTTTCTAGTTTGGCCTGTAAAAAAGGGATCCCCGTATTTGCCAATAGTGAAACGGCAAAAGCAATTCTTTCACAAATGGAGGAGTCTCCAAAATTTCGCATTTTCTCAACAGGAGAAACCTTTGAGTTTGGGGATTTAGAGATCCACCCTTTCAGTATTCAACATGATACGCTTGATCCAGTGGCATTTACAATCCGCGCTGAAGGTCATAAGGTGGGATTTTGTACGGATTTAGGGTGTGTGACAACTCTCGTTACTAGACATCTACAGGGATGTGATTACCTCTATGTAGAGGCTAATCATCAACCGTCAATGGTACATGCTTGTAACCGTCCTTTAGTCTACAAACAGCGTGTACTAGGCCGCCAAGGACATCTTTCTAACCAAGAATGTGCCGAACTTATCGCTTTGGTAGCACATAAAGATCTTCAGCACATTCATTTGGCACACTTATCTAGTGAATGCAACCATCCAGATTTAGCTCTTAAGATGATTCGAGAAAAGCTTGATGATATTGGGTTGCAGGTGCCCGTATCGATTGCTTGGCAAGACAAACCAAGCCAGCCGATCCTTTTTTAACTCAACTTACGCACGTAGAGGGCAGGTTTCTTTAGGGGTTAAAAAGGAATATGAAGGCCATCATGAGCCATCATTACCCTGCATTCAATGTGGCAATCTTCTAGGATATCTCGGTGAAGTTGTAGTTTTTTAGAGAGTTGAAGATCTGTATGTTTTGGATCGTGGTGAGTAACAATCCAGTCGCGTGCTTGGGTGTGTTTTACAAGAATAGAGGCATTAGAAATAGAAGAATGTCCCCATCCTACACGTTCTTGGTATTCAAAAGGTGTATATTGGGCTTCGTGGACAAGGAGATCGACATGTTTCAAAAACTCGATTTGTGATTGATAAGGTTGTAAGAGAGGGTGGCTATAGTCGATGGCAGCGGGATGCCCGTGATAGCCACAGAGAAATTCATTGTCAGTTACGTAACCTACCGATTGCTTTCCTCTCGTAATACGAAAACAAAGTGTAGCTCCAGGGTGATAAGCATAATGCGCTGCAATCGTGAGATCTCCAATAGAGACTTGTTCACTATCACGCAAATCGTGGAATTCAATGCGAGCACGAATGTCTTCAAGGCGCACTGGAAAAAAAGCAGCAGCCAGCATTTTAACAAGGAGTTCTCTGGTATCTAATTCAAAGCCTACCGGGGCCCAGATCGAGAGGCGCACTTCAGGATCGTATATTGGGGAAAAAAAGGGAAAGCCGGTGATATGATCCCAGTGAGTATGTCCCAAGAAGAGGTGAATTTTTCGAGCTTTAGAGCTAATGAGAAGTTCTCCGAGGGGCCGGATTCCTGTTCCTGCATCGATGATGATGAGATCATCACCAGCTCGAATTTCTAAGCAGGACGAATTGCCTCCATAACGCATATAGTCTGCACCAGCTACAGCACTAGATCCACGTGTTCCCCAAAATTTAAGATACGTATCAGGGTGATGAATCTTTGGGATATAGCAGTGCCCACCGTCACTATGTTTGGTTTCAAGAGAAAGGGGCGAGAGCTTTAGATGACCTGAAAAATAGAGCTCACAAGTCTCTCTTAGGAGTTCTTTTGTAACAGGGCGAACAAGAAAACCATCGACTTTTAACTTTTTTGAGGCTTCATAGGCTTGGATCATTGGTTGATCCGCGATAAGAATGATGCCAGCGGATGTTTTCTGATTGCGTAAACGTCGAAGGATTTCGATGCCATGCATTTTTGGTAGCATGAGATCGACGAGGATCAAGGATGGACTAAAAGAGGTATATTTTTCTAAACATTCTGGGCCATCTTGCGCAGTAGCTATTTCAAAAGATGAAAGTAATGTTTTCCAGACTTCTTGTTCTTCAATAGAGGAAAGGGCTAGTAGAATTTTACGAGAAAGGGTCTCTGGCAAGGGGGCCTCCTCAACGGTGTTTAAGTCTAGAATTACGCCAACTAGCAAAGAAAAGACAAGCGGCGCCGACTATCCAAAAGGCTGTGACACCAAGATAAATAATTTCTCGTTTTAGCTCAGGAACTTCTAGTTCATTAGGATTTAACGTGCCTACTTCATCAGTCAGTTCATATGCAATCAGTTCATATGCAATAGGTTCCTTAGAGGATTCAACTGTCGCGATTAACCCATAGAGCAAGGCCCCAACTCCAAACATAATGAGGAGGATGCCTAAAAGCTTTAAACGGGGCAAAAGTTGCCGTTCCAGTTCATGTTTCAAAGAGATCTTTCTCATCATTACCTAGCTTAGAGAGGCCATTTGTAAGAGGCCTGTTCAAAAGAACACGGCGAGGTTTAGCACCTTCTTGAGGGCTAATGATCCCGCGTGTTTCAAGTTCATCCATTAAACTAGCTGCCCTAGCATAACCTATTTTGAGTTTGCGCTGTAAAAAGGTAGTCGATGCAGTATTTGTTTCAATAACAAGGGTCTTAGCTTGCTCGAAAAGGCTATCTACATTGGTATCGTCATCATCGATTCCATCACTACCATCTTCTTTGCGCATCGTATCAAATGAGGGAATTAAATAATTCACAGAGGCCTGATTACAGATAAATTGCATGACTCGATTGATTTCATCATCACTGATAAAAGCTCCTTGTGCACGAATGAGGTGGGAGCTTCCTGGGGGCAAAAATAGCATATCGCCGTTACCAAGTAGACTTTCTGCGCCGGTTTCATCAAGAATAATTTGGGAATTGATACGGGACGCCACTTTAAAAGCAATGCGGGTAGGAAAGTTCGCTTTGATAAGACCCGTAATGACCTCACGAGAGGGACGCTGAGTAGCGAGAATAAGGTGGATCCCGACAGCTCGAGCCATTTGGGCAATTCTAGCAATAGGAGTTTCAAGGTCAGAGCTAGAGACCATCATGAGATCGGCAAATTCATCAACAATGGCGACGATGGCAGGCATGGTTTCTGGAACAGGAATGCTCAAGGAAGCTTCAAATTCTTTGTTGATCGAGCGATGATTAAAAGCCCCGATGTTGCGTAACCCGAGTTGTTTTAGAATGTCGTAACGCAGCTGCATTTCTTTGACTAGCCAATTGAGCGCAGCATAAGCTCCATGAGGTTCTGTGATTACAGGAGCAATGAGATGTGGTAAGCGAGAGTATGAGGTGAGTTCCACTTTTTTTGGATCAATCATAAGAAGTTTGATCTCATCTGGTCGTGCATTCATTAAAATAGACATGACTATGGTATTAATACACACCGACTTTCCTGATCCTGTAGCACCCGCAATGATAGCATGAGGCATTTTAGCTAAGTCGCTCATGACGTTATCACCAGATACAGTTTTACCAAGTAAGATAGGGATAAAAAATTTACGAGGGTGATTTTGATAAGCTGTCATGAGTTCTTTAAAACTGACTTCTTGAGGCATGAGTGACGGGATTTCCACGCCAACAGCTGCCTTTCCTGGAATAGGAGCAATAATGCGGATTGCACGTGCTTGAAGATTGAGAGCTATGTCATTTTCTAAGGCTGTAATTTTCTGTACCTTAACACCCACTGCAGGATGCACTTCAAATGAAGTGATTGTGGGCCCGCAATGGATTTCACCTACTTTAGCCTCGATTCCAAAACTCATTAGAGTTTCTTCAAGAATATCAGCTTGGCGACGGAGATCTTTTTTCAAGGAAGGGTGATCGATTTTTTTGGGGGTATTCAAAAGAGAGAGAGGGGGGAGTTCATAGGCAGTAAAATCACCACGGACAGTAGATTGTTCCTCGAGGGGAGTAGGTTTTTTTAACGATCTGGATGTTTTTTTTTCGATAAAGGGGATTTCTTTAAGCTCGATCACGCGTTCTTTAATCATTGGCGGAGGAGTATAAATCGGTCTAGGTGGAGAAAGAACTAGTTCTGTTTCTTCTTGTGGATCTTCAGGTGCCTTAGTTTCATTTTCTTGGTCAAACCAACCTTTAAGCCAGTAGATTTTTTGAGGTAAGGTTTTTAACAAGGGGAAAAGACGGATATTTGTCATTAAAGCAAATGTAACGATAGCCGTGGTAGTAAAGGTGATTGCGATACCGATTTCGCTGAGAAGCTGTTGAAGATTAAATCCAGAGAGGTCTCGATAAAGATAGTAAAGAGGAACTCCTCCTAGGTTATATCGGTAATAGTGATGAGGGTAAGGTAGGTCAAAGGAAGAGGATTCTCGATAAACTTTGTGGGCAAGCCATTCAGGAATTGGGATCCCTAATTCAGCAGAGAGATTCAATAGAATGGCGATAGAAATAAGAAAGAGACTGAAATAGATAACACGTTCTTTTTCGATGGGCCGGCAGGCTAATAAACGACAACCAATCCAACCGAGAAATCCAATAACGCCATAGGCAGTAAGACCAAAAAGATAACTAAGCATCCAGGACAAACCATGACCGATTAGCCCAATCCAATTACTTTTAGGGTAGCCGTGCTGAAAAGAGAGAAGAGAGAGGGCAAGAAGAATACTTATAGCAAGTAAGGTTAAACCTTTGGCTTCTGAACGCGGAGCTGATGCAGTTTTCTTTGACATCTTAAACTATTGTAATGCCTGGCAGAGTTCAAAATTGCATAACGTCAGGTAATGGGCTGTGCTGGTGAGCCGGCCTCGATTTATTTTGAGTTAGGTGCTCTATGCTATTTTGACCCAAGCCTAGTGGTTTTTTTGAGGTATATCTGGTTTTTAGGTCCAGAGCGAGAAAATAATTAAACTACACCCTAGTACTAAGCAATACCAAGCAACAGGGCCCAAGCGACCTTTTTCTAAGAAGCGGATCGCTGGTTTAATTACAACAAATGCTCCCACAGCTGATGCCCCAAACCCTATTAAACAACAAATGGGAGAAATCGGCAAATGATGGGCTAAGGAAGATGTTTTTAGGAGATGGAGGGTCTCAAGGCAATTACCTCCAAAAATAGTTGGGATAGCAAGAAGAAAGGAAAATCGAACAGCTTCACTGGTATTCCAGCCTAGACAACGTGCACATGAAATTGTCGAGGCACTACGTGAAATACCTGGAATTAAAGAGGCTGCTTGCAGAGCACCAATGCAAATAGCATCGCGTGCCCTTCTTGACTTAGTGATCGAAGCTATTTGTTTAATTCGGAACCGCTCTCCTAGAAAAAGAAGAAAAGAGGTCATTGCTAAAGTGATTCCTAGTGCCCCAAAACCATGGATCGACTGTCTTAGAGGTCTTAATAAAAAATAGGCGGGCACTAGGGGGAGCATAGCAAGAGCGATTTGCCATAGTTTGTCTTTTCTAAAAGTAAAAAGGGAAACAATATCTTGCCAAAACACATAAAGGGTAATTGTAAGAGTGCCAAAATGACAGAGGAGATCGAAAAGAATCAATGCTTCCCCGGGAGGGAGCCCCATTAAGGTTTTGGCCAAAGTTAGGTGAGTGGAGGAGCTGACAGGCAGAAATTCGGTAATTCCCTGTATGACTCCAAGAAGCAAAGCTTGTAAAAATGTCATCGATAACCAAGGAAAATTGGGGCGATCGACGGGGCTCGAACCCGCGACATCTGGATCCACAATCCAGTGCTCTAACCAACTGAGCTACGATCGCCATAGGAATGACCATACGTTTATAGAGGAATGGGGGGCTTTTTGTCAAAGACAAGTGAATATTTGTCTTTTGCAGTATGGAAAGGGGGGTAAGGCGGGTTATCTTGACCCTTTAGTCAAAAAGTTACTAGTTTTCATCCGCTGAACAAGTGTTATGAGTTTGTAAAATAATAATAATCAGTTGTTTGCGTTTAACGTCTTTGTTTTCTTTGTGAGAGTTTTCTTTATAAACCTCTGATTTTCAGCGATATCTAATTGATGTAGTTGGTTTTTTCAAATACGGTAAATTTGATGATTGAAAAAAATCTACAATTTAATTACTTTGTAGCGTTTGTTTGTGTTTATTTATTTTAATTTTTATTCAAAAATAATAAGTTTTTATGTAAAATAAAATCATAATAAAGCAAATAATAGGTTAATAATGTCATATATTGGTCCAACATTTGTTAGTGATTCCGAGAGAGGAGGCTTAATTCCTCAGGAGGACGTAAATCCCGGTCGAACAACTGTGGCATCGAGAATCTCAGGGGTATTTCATAGAATAGTACCAAGGGCCTTAGAAGAGGGTTCAAGGGCTTCTGAAGCGTCGAGGCCATTTGTGAGGTCTGTTAGTGGTTTTATGCCTTCGGCCTCTCCCGATCATCGATCTTCGGTGTCTTCTATTACACCTTCTGTATCCATTACGCCTCCTGTATCCATTACTACACCTCATGGGTCGTTCGCACAGAGACCTCTTCCACCAACCCCCCCCCCAAGAAGAGATTCGGAGATTTCTATACAAGAAATTCCAGAGGAGGATTCAGGGGGTGATTCGGAAGAGATTTATGTAAATCCGAATGCTTTCTTTAAGGCGCCAGCAGGTTCCCCTGCTTGGCAAGAGGAGAAGAGTAGGCGTAGAACATCATTGGGTTTTCAAAGTTCTTTTGAATTATACAAAGCCACGCAAGCTCAAATAAAAAGAGCCGCTGGTTTTACTTCTCTTTCCGGCGCCCCAATTCGATATGCTTGGAATGCTAGTCACTCATCGGAAGATTACGTGGATTTATCTTCTGTAAAGAGAGAAATTACTCTTGCGACCACACATGAAGAGGATGTGCAGCAAATGGAATTTTCCGAGGATGCTATTATGCATTCCAAAGGAGAAGACGCTTAGGAGATTCCTGAAAAACCTTTGCATAATACCAAACGCAACAAATAACTTCACATTTGAGCCGCGTCAAAGCGCCGAAAATCGGCG
>JAGXTH010000026.1 GCA_018333475.1 Simkania sp.
TGACTACGCAGTGGCCCAGGTGACCTTTGAGTAGTTCATCTTCGACGCCTGAGAGGCCCTGCTTTATAGCTGACGTTTGAGTAATCACATCGATACAATACGTATCTTTCTCAATCAGATTCTGCAGTCCCCTGACCTGTCCTTCAATTATTTTTAATCTTTTTATCAACTTTTGCTTGTCGCTTTTTTTATTGTCTGTATGCATATCTAAAGTATATACCCCCAGGGGGGTATAGTCAACCCCGTCGCTCGCTAACGGCGGGGTCAAATCAAGTTAAACTTACATGTAGAAAAACCTCGACAAGATTGTTGAAGAAATAGATTGTTTTGATTTTGGAGCCGTTGCGCAGGATTGAACTGCGGACCTCGTCATTACCAATAATTAAACCAAGGTCATATCCAAGAAATATCTTTATATCAAAGGCTAAAACACGGTTTTAGTTCGTAAAATACATACCATTGTGAGGACCTACTTATCACCCCCAATGACTTCAAATAAAAACCTCCGAAGAGGTATTCTATATCTAATATATTTAACTTATAATTTGCGACTTCTTTAAGTATATCAGATTTATACATAGTTTTACATCAGTGATAATCTATCAATATCGTCTCTACAATCCTCGGCCTTTCTAGAACGTAGATAAGATTGAGTCATTTTTGGATCAGAATGGCCCATCAGCTTTTGAATACTTGAAACATTGGAACCTGCTTGATCTAAAGCACAAGCGAAGGAATGACGGAATCGGTGAATATGAAACTTCACTCCAGACGTCTTAATCAACTTTTTAACCCAATGCTTTACTCCGTGGGTAGTTAAACCTTCGTCTCTTGAACTTGAAACAATCAAACTTGGAGTTTTAAGTCCTCTTTTATTTCTCTCTTGAATGTATTCTTTTATATGAAAAAGGAGTGTAGGATTTATTGTAATACTCCTTGTCTTTTTTGATTTGGAAGTATCCGCTCTAACTGTTAAAAGTCTTTTTTCAAAATCAACATCAATAACCCGGAGCCCAATGAGCTCCCCTTTTCTTAAACCACAATAAAACAACAAATAAAGCATCATCGTGTCTCGTTTAAAAATTAAAGTATTCTCTGGGTGTAGACTTACTGCTGTGATAATTTTTTGAATATCTTCTTTGGACAGTGCTCGACTGTCTGTATATTCTGGGTATGGTATTTTGATAGTCTTTAATGGATTCTGTTTCAGATTATGTCTTATCACCAGCCACTCAAAGAAAGCATTTAGTTTATTTGCATAGGTTTTGATTGTTGAATGTGCTAACCCTACCTTTGGTGTATTTATACCCACTATTCTGGTCCTAGTCTTAATACGCTTAAAGAATAGATTCATCATCTCCGTGGTTAGATCTTCGACAGTTTTTACCTCATACATAGTGGTAGTGAAATGCTTAAAAACCTCCTTATAACTTTTTAAGGTTTGCAATCTTAACCCTGAAGAATACTCCTTCTCTCCAATGTATTCTTCGTAAAATTGTTTAAGGTCTTTTTTCATAGTTGATGCAATACTCATTTCCTAATCTAATGCCCGATACTTCATTTTTTAGCCTTTATTTTATATAGCTCTTTTGGGATGGGTTTTCTAATAAAGGCTATATAGAGCGTGTCTCTAAATCTTTTGCAGTGTACATTTTATCCATATGCTTGAAGGTCCCATTTTTAACCCCCTTGTTTATATCAAGCTGTTTTTCCTGAAACGCCTGATAAGGGGCTTTTAAACAGACTGCTTCCCCAGGATACCAACCCACCTCCTCCTTAAAATTAGGATTTGGATCGTCTTGGCATATTGGTGCTGAACAAATCAAAGAATGTTTATCTGTCATATAATTTGATAATTAAATTGATAATAAAAAAACCCACTCATATTTTTACAGGTGCCACTCCTGACAACCTGTAAAAACAAAAATGGGTTTTAGTGGAGTGGCTTTAATGCAAAAACCAACACTTTTTGGGTGTTGGTTTTTGATAAATGCTTTTTTGTTTAAGTTTAAACAAAAAAAAGAATACAAACTAAAAGCATCAAATCCCAACCCTAAAAAGGGAAAGTTTAATAATTTTAGTTTCTATTCTTTAGTGCCTCCTATCTGTTTATAAAACAATTGTTTTATTGCAAGACAAAATCTTGCCAGGGCTTCCGGCTAAAAAAACAAAACGCGAGTCCACTATAAAGTTACAGAAAATGATAGTACCCTTATTTTCTCAACACTGGATATGTAAGCGGCCACTCTTACAACGAAACTACTCACTTTATAGCCATTCGGACTTTCTATTTATTTACAAATAAAGAACTCTTACTAACCAGTATAACTCTTAGATAAATTACGTCAAATGTAGCCACTTTTATGCGTTACTACAAATATGAAATCATTTTCGACAGCTGGGTCAATTACCTTTAGCTTCAATTATTGTTTCTATTTTCTTTTTAAGCTCTTCGGTTTTTTCCCGACTTGAAATAGGGATGTTGCCGTATCTACCTGTGTTGGCTACCTCTATCAACATACTTTCATAACCTAATATCGCACCTAAACCATTCAACACTGCAGTTTGTTTCAAAGACTCAGCTTGTCGTGACAGTGCCCTTTCTGATTTCTCTTGTGCCTTGGCAGATCGTTTTAATTCTTCTCTTGTTAACTCTAATTCATTTCTCTGTAATTGAAGTTCCTCTCTTTGAAGAACGATTGCGTATATAACACCTAGAAAAGCTAGTCCAGAAAATACAGCGTTAATGCCACCGAACGTATCTCCAAAAAGCCCCATTTGTGATAGTTCTGGGTAAAAAAATCTAACACCAAAAAAATATATAACTAGCAGTAGCAATAAAATACTCAGCGAAATAATAATTTTTCTCATATCTTGATTATACACAAAAAACCTATCCTGTTCGAACCTCTTCAGAAACTGTCAGTAAAAACACCTTATAAATAAAATGTTTTATGAGTCACTCAGCTACTGGTGGTTGGTAAAGTTTTTCTGCCTCCGAAAACAACCAGCTTGTGAACTTTATTACTTTAGGGTGGAAATCACATAGATTAAACTTTAAATCAGACAACAAAAGTATTAGATGATTATCACTACTCCAGCTTGTAGAGGCCCCATCAAGACTTAAAAGGATTTCTGTATGAAAAGTATCGGTTTCATTTTCAGGATTATCAACAGAGCGATGAGTAGCCCATTTATTAGCGAGAACATTTGTCATACCATCTTTATTAAGAATGGAATCCCATACTTCTTTTAACTCTAAATCCTCTGGGGCAGTTATTTTTAAATTATTTATAAAATGCTTAGCACGTCTTAATTGACATAGATATGCTTGTACCTCAAACTTTATATTCTCTCTTGCTCGTCTGATTTCAACCCACTCCTCGTCGGTATGATATTTATGTTCAGAAAGTTCTGGGGCACCTACTGCTTCTAGTCTTTTAAAGTTTGCAAAATGATATTCCAAGGATTCAGGCAAGGATCTCTGGAAGGTTAAGATTTGAAAGTTCTTTAAACCTTGCCACTTTTGCCTGTCCACATTATTTTTCTCAGCAGATTGGACCGGAACCGTCATACTAACAAGAATCTTTTTCGGATTTTTATCGTTTAGAGCCATATGTCTAACTTTAGCTATAAAATTAGATTTTTACCAGCCTGAGATCAATTGGATTTACCAATAAACTCATTTAAAAGTTTTATGTACCCTTCTTGATCTTTTTCAGATACCCAATCTAAATCTAGAGGGTACATTACTCCATTACTTGCTAAGATATGTTCACAATCACCAAAATAGAAACCCTTCGGTGTAGCAATAAACAACTGAACAGATTTCCACCTATTTTGTATATTCTCAGCCATTTCCTTAACGTGTTTCTCATCAATAAAAGATCTGTATTTAACCTCTACTAGATAAACATCACGTTTGTCGTGAGATACTAAAGCAAAATCAGGAGCACTCCTTATGGTATCTAAAACCTGTGTGTTATCTGCCATATAAGCATATTGAGCTATCTCAGGGAAAGTATTCTCATAACCAAATGGAATAACAGTAAACTTTTTACTGTTTCGAAACATTTGGGAAAAAATAAGCTCAGCTATTTTACCTTTTATTAACTGCTCTGAAAACTCTATTGGTGTTTGTTTGTTGTTCATAAATTATTTGAAATATATTTGAGCTAGTATTTGAGTTACACTTGACGCTATAGCAATACATATAGACCATATTGCTATATTCATCGCTTTTTCCCCGCCCTCTCTTGCCTCTTCTAATTTTTGATAATCAATATAAGCTGATATTCCTTTTTCATTAAGGGCGTAGATATGCTTATTGTCTTTTTCATTATATTTGTAATGTTCAAAAAACTTGCGATCGTTATCACTGGTAGTTAAAAAAATCTTATTAACCCAAGTTGATTTAACAGGGTCGAGATTAAAATCACTTACAAGCTCTTCCCACATAAAACCCTCAACTCCTTTTTCAAATGCCCACTTAAGTATCTCTATGTATAAGTTTTTTTGATTATTCATATTTAATTCTCATTATCAAACAGTCTTTCGCTGTCTTCGTTAAACTTTTGGATTGATTCTGTAGAGGCCATCCATTCGCAATTTGGTCCGTTGAAGTTCACTATCGAAATAATCTCTTTATTTGTGTAGCTATCTTTAACCCATTTCTCCCAATTAGCATCACAATTATGTGGAAGAAATCCTTCTTTACTTTTTCCAGCAGATGGGTTTCCTTCGTTGTGATACCCACTTGCGTAAATACAAGTACGGAGCTTTTTGTTGTAACCATATTGAGGACTATTTAGGCTACTAACGTTGTACTGTTTCAAATCAGCTTTATATGCCTGTTCTCCGACTTCCCTACACTTTTCCCGCATAGTCAGTTCTGATTTTTCTTGACTTATTTTTGGTAGATAAAAAACAAAATAATAACCTACACTTATGGCGATAATGAAAACTGAAGCTGGTATTAAAGATTTACGTAAATCCATATTATAAATAATATACTTTTTGTCATTTAACACAATACTTATTTAGCTTTTATTAACTGATAGAGGAAGCCCTCTACTTGAAGGAGCAATGCTTTATATCTAGCAGGGTCGTTTTCAAAATCTTTATAGATACTATTTCTATGTCTAATTTGGCTAAAGGTTTCGTAAAAATAGTGTTGCTGGCTTATAAGAGGGTGATTTATGTCATCTACAGAAGTATATTCAAGTGAAAGATGTACCGCCAATGTCTCCTTAATAACCGCTTCTTTAGTTTTTTGTTGAGACTTAAAGTTTTTTACTAAGTGAGCAGGTAAGTTTTCTAAAAGGCGTGTCATTGATTCAGCAGATTGAGCAAGAGAGTCGTCATTCTGGTTAACAACTGCATAAGCCCCCTTGAACATTTTCGGAAGAAAACTATCTATTGATAATAATAATTTTTCTACTTCGTGGTTTATCTCTACAATTATATCTTTCTCTTTCTTTTCTCTAAGACTTTTAACTTCGTCTTCCAGTTTTTCTATCCTTTCGGTTGTAGGGTCTTTAAAAACTGGAATTGTTGTTGCCCTTAAATAATCAGGAAATAAATACGGCGATTGTTCCAAAGCACCTAAGGCTACGTCACTGATTTTTAGCGATATACTATCCCACTCATTAAACTTGTGAGACGTAATAGTTCCCATTTTAGCTATAGAATCTAAGTCTCCTAGAATGGTTTTCTGATGTAACGCCACATTGTCGACCGCTATACTTAAAGCTGAACTTATAGGATTTACAAGTAAATCATAATTTGCCTCACTAAAAAGTGAACTACTCCTTAATGTTAAATCCTGTATAGCTCTCAAACTCTTTCCGGCTTGTATCGCTCCGTCTGAGATATAAGCAAGTCTATCCGAATCAATGGTAGGTATTTTTTGAACTACTGAACTTATCAAAGAAGCTGAATCTGTTATCTGTTCTTGTATCCTTAACAGAGGTTCTATTTTATGCCCGATCGTGATCGCTGAGTCAGACATTCTTTGGAATGTGCCAAGATATGGCTCTACCGACACCCTAAACTCCTCACGAGCCCTTAAAATAGGTTCGACAAGATGAACAAAATCAGCAGAGGGTTTGATTTCAAAGTGCTTTTTTATTGATTCATTTATATTATCGTCAGTATTCATATTTATTTCATAAAACCTTTTGTTCCAATCTGCATACCGCCAAACTCCCCGGTTACTTCCCATATTCTCTCAAAGGCAACTTCAACAATATGAATGATACCTCGCGCATCTTTTTCTGTTATAACATCTAAGGGTTGAGAGATCTTGCCTTCTGCAAAATCTACATCAACATATAAAGCGGCCTGACGTTTACTGAATAAAGGCTCCTCAGGATTCATTTCTTCAACATCTTCCATATCAGGTCCAATCCATTTGTATTTATGGGGATAGATAGTTGCATCATAGTGAGCCCACCCTACGTTAGCAATTTTTTCCCTGTGTGCGCGGTAGAACTTTGCAAACTCTTCTTCGGTTCGAAGCCCCGTGAAAACATCAGCCGCAAATTGAGATTTTGATATTTCTTCCAAAGCCGTAAATCCAAGTACATATGCTTGCGTGTAATGACTTTTACTACATAAGATATTAGCGGCTTCGAGTAAATTACGTGCATTCTTATTACCAAAGTTATATATGTCGAGAAATAGTTTTTTATTCATAAAATAATTATTTTAAATATCGAGCAACAGAGTTTCTAGACAAATCACCCATAGAGTTCGGGTACTTTTCTGGGACATCTTCCTCTATCTCTCCAGCCTCAAGCCAATAAGGATGATAAAGTTCGAGTTCTCTATTGGTAAACAAAATTAAATTATGGTCTTTGCTGATTTCCTTAAACAGAACTATTTCTTCAGGAGTAAAGGAGTCCGCTGTTTTTGCGAACGTAATATATATTTCCGCTCGTGGAGTAACCTCCGAAAGTTTCAGTGCCACGGCTTTTAAGTTATCACAGTCTTCTTTTGTTATAGAGCCACCTTCACTTTTACATTCACCTATACTTATTTCCAATTCGTCTTCCCTTAACCCCTCCAGCACACAGAAGTCCGTCTCGCAGTCTATTCCATCGCCATTTAGTTTCAACGCTGTTGCATAACTAAAATTAGAGCGATCCAAAACGCGTTTCATTGTTAGAAGGGTCAGCAATACCGGTATAGCTCCTTCTTGGTGATTGTCTTTTGAAAACAACCCGCTTTTTCTGAACCTCCAGTCTCCACGGCTTCTTAAGTGAGTACTCGTTTGTTCTTTCGCTCCACAATACTCGCAAGTCCACATATCATCAATGTTCTTTAGCGACAGCCAGTTTTTTAACTTACACTGGTTGCATATCAGCTCAAGACCAGCGCGGAAAAAGTCTTGTTTAAGCAAGTAGTCAAAAACTTGGTTACTATCCAATTCCTTAGACTCTCTACTCTCGATATACAAGCCTTTGTGTTTTTCAAAATCATTATTAAAAATGATTTGGGTGGCCTCTCCTCGGGAAACAAAACTGGTTGGCGTACCTTGTTCAAGCAACATTCTTACACCTCTTATTTTTAATACCCGGGCCGCTTCTAGTCCATCAATTTTTTCAATAATTTTTGTAGTCAATAACCCGGACTGGCTTGTTTCTGCCTTTATTTTAACAGCACTAAATATATTTTTAATCAGATCTTGTTTATGAATCGGAAAAAGATTTACAGATTCTTCATTTACTGAAACTGTAACTGTAAAACCACCTTTCCCAACTTTTAATTTCCAAGGATCAAAAACCACCTCTCTACTGTAAAACTCGTTCAATTCTCTAATATAAGGAAGTTTTAGCGTGTAGCCTGGGTAGCTGTATTCGCCGAAGGCATCAACAAGTACTCCCAATTGCTGAAAAGCAACCTCAGAATCGTCGTCATCAACAAGAAACTTTTTTTCAGGAAGATCGATTGTTACTTCATATTTCCCGTCAGAAGTTTTTTGAGTATGGGCATTCACAATTTGCGATTTGAATATCTGATATTCAGGATGGACATTCCCTCCATTCCAAGAGTGTTCGCTAACATTTGACCAGGTAAACCTCTTCTTGGAAAGAATCTTGGGTGCTAGCTCTTTGATTTCTTCATTCGTTAGTTGGCTATAAATCACAATCCAGTCTTCAATTCTATTAGGATGTCTGTTTGGTAAAGAATTAAGAAAATCTAAAAACTTTTGGGCAAAAGGAATCGTTCTTTCCCAGTCATCTTTTGCTAAGAAAACTATATGTTTTCCAGAAGCTCTTAAGTTCCAAAAGGCCACGAGGTCGTTGAAATTATCTTTAGCTCCAATATATATACCTTTAGAATCAATAGACCAACCACCAGTAGAGTAGCCGGTCAATTCAACGCTTGTTAAGCTAATAGGGCCATAGCTTTTTCTTGGGTGTATATCTAGATTATCTGTTTTTTTTATTTTTTCTTCCTTTGCGTGTAGCCCCTGTATAAATCCCTTTTTATAATCCCACTTAAAATCTACCCCAGGCAAGGTAGGAAAATATCCAAATTGAAGTGCAAAGACATTTGCAAGAGAGTCGTCTTGTTCCCACTCAACAAGAGAAAAATTACTCTTAAAACTTTTTGGTTTATTCTTAAGGTCTTTTTCCCAAAGGAAATCAACGATGTTTTTAGAATCCAGGAATCCTGATATTTTTTTCTTTGTGTGCCAATCTTCATAAAAGATATTCTCTGCATAATGCTTTGTATCCCTCAAATAGGGGTACTTTTTCTTGAAGTCCATTATTTCTTCGCTCCCGGTTACAGGGTAAAGAATATCAATAGCAAATAATTTTATAAGCTGATCGGCCAAGCTATTATCACCGACTTTTATTGGTAATATCGGATTATAGATACCGCCCCAAAGTAAACTATTTATGCCCGCAGCCTTTACTAGGTCTTCAACAGATCCTTCGCGCACCAAGAATCCAATACGCAAGGGTTTATATTTAACTAATGCTCGAGAAGATGCCATAATATCTTTTTATATTAGCATTTTCAAGGCTTATTTGACAGTAAAATGTTATAATACGAATAAGTAGTAGAGCCTCGTCGTACTCATTTAAAAGCTACAAAAAGGCAAATATATGGCAAAAGTTACAAGCAAGAAAGTAGCGAAAACTGCTTCAAAGTTACTAAAAACCTCGTCCTCAAGTAAGGTAAAGCAAGTTTCTGGAAGTGCTTTATCTCAAAGAGAAAAAAGAAAGAGATAGGTCTGACTAAACAAAAGATGCCCAAGTAATACGCGGTCGCGAGATAGGAGGAACTCAGAATGCTTTTATTAAAGAACTACTACATCACAACACCGGATGAAAAGCACACCTTGTTTACTTAAAACACCACCCTGAAAAGTGGTGTTTTATTATTTTCTATTACTAAAATAGTAGTAAATAGTAAAAAATCTACGCTTAAATAGCGTCGAATAGCGTAGTTTTTACTTAAACAGTAGTACAGAGTAATACAACTCTCCCTCACTATTATAGTGTTAAATGGTGTAAATCTTCGGCATAATAGCGTCAAATAGCGACAAAAAGCCTACTTTTCTTCATCCTCTTTGATTTTAGAAACCTCTTCAAAAAGGATATCAAACGCCTTGTCTACTCTTCCATCGTCTGGGGTGTCAGATTGAACATAAGTCATCTTGATATTTCTGTATTTACTTTTTGCCTTAGCGGTATGAACAAGACAATCATCGTCCTCACAATTTACCATCAAGCATTTAGCACATTGAGGCTCATCACATAAACATTTTTTAGTAGTATCTTTTTTCATATATTATTTACCTGTGGCAAGTTGCTCTTGCTCAGCTAGGTCCATTTCCAAGTTAAGTAAACACTGGTCGTCAGTCATATCGGGGTACTTTTCTTGAAGCCTTTTAACAGCCGTTTCTATCTGATTAAACGGATATGTGGCTAATGTAGGGTATTGTTTTGAGTCTATTTTATTCATTTTAATTATACTTTATATAGTCTATGGTGTAGATTGCTGATACTATTAAAAATATAAGAACGCAGATTATATCAATTTGATATTTCCACCAGAAATGATCTAGCCAAGAATAAATGTCTATCCATTTATCTTTAATCTTCCGTAGCATTTTATCTGATAGAAGGTAATATCAAGATTGTTAAAATAAGCAAAACACATATGCCTAAAATAACTAAACCTGCTTTTTTACCAATTACAATTTTGGGTCCACTTTTACTAAATCTTTTTATTAAGTAAAAAAACAAAACAATCAAACCTCCAGATATACCAGTAACCAATAGTTGAACTAACGCATTATTTTTCTCCATAAAATATAAAAGCTAGCTGATAATAGCTAGCGCAGGTAGAACGCACAGAACCTTGCGCCAGCTGGACCTTTCGGTCCCTATACAGTTTCCCGTATAGACCCACAGAAGGATCGCTGAACGCAAGGTTCAGTATTCTTCTGTGGGTTTTTGACCATACCGTAAAGATAATCTCTACGGGTTAGGCCTCCTATTAAGTTATAAAATCATTATAACATATCACACTAAATCATTTAACGGGTGTTTAGTCATCTGGTACCGTAAATGCTCAGCACTAGCGGCTAGATAGATTGTAGTGGTCTTTATATCGCTATGACCCATCATCTTAGACAGAGAATAAATATCACACCCACCCTCTAGCATAAGAGTTGCAAAAGTGTGCCTGAGCTTATGAATAGTGAACTTTAGACCAGAGGCTTTAATCATCTGAATGGTCAATCTTTTAAGCCCTGATTCTGTGTATCCTTGATTGCGATTAAGTGAACAGAAAAACTCGGGGCAAGTTTTATTAAGTCTTTTCCGGTCCTCCTTATATCTTTTCAAAGTCTGTGCCAGAGTATAGCTCATAGGTACAACCCTATCCTTACTCCCCTTTCCTTGATTGATAAATATCGACAAGTTCTCTATGTCCACATCAGTGCACCTGAGGTTCAATAACTCTTTCTTGCGAATCCCCGCGAATACAAACATCGAAAACATAGCGTGGTTACGATAACGCAGAAACTTATAATCATACGGATAGTTATATACAATTTCTAAAAGCCTGAGTGTGTCTTGCTTAGTCAATTTTGGAGGCAACCTCTTTTCTACTTTTGGTATTTCAATGTCATCAGTTGGATTCTTTTTTAAATAACCCTCTTTTACACACCAAGCAAAGAACACCCTCAGGCTGATATTAAAACTGATAAAAGAGTTTGCCTTCCAGTGTCTCACTGTCCTGCCATAAAGCAAGAACTCTTTTACGTTCTGCTCTGTTACTTGTTCGATTTTACTTATACGAGCAACCCGAGTATAAAAATTGATTACGGATTTATACCTACCTATGGTTGCTTTGGAGTAACCTTTAACGAAAGACGAATAATCATAAAACTTGAGCAACAAGATTTCTATGTCCATTTTTAACACAATTCATACTATATAGTTTTTTTATTTGAGCCGTTGCGCAGGATTGAACTGCGGACCTCGTCATTCGCTTACACCTCTATTTCTCTCTAATGAGTTTATAAGAGGGCTAGACTGTATCTTAATCCTAATAAAAGGATTCCCTTGTCAGTCGTTCGGGCGAGATGACTCTCGCCACGGTCTGAACCTTTTGCAAGGTCTTTAACCGTTATTCGGGATTCACAGGATTGTTACCAATCAAGTGGGCAGAAAATGCTCTCTACCAATGACGTGCTCTACCAACTGAGCTACAACGGCGTATTTTTTTATGACGAACTTTATTAACCGATGACCTGTTTTGTGAAAGATGTGGTCTTCCTTGCTCTCTAATTTAAAATAAATCCTTTTGCTATCTACCTATCTTAGCATATATGGGTAGACCTATTTATTACCAATGACGTGCTCTACCAACTGAGCTACAACGGCATACTATTGCTCTACCAACTGCCTCGCCCATAGGCTACGGCCGAGGGAGATACAACGGCATAAAGGAGATAGTACTACAGTTTGAGTACTTTTTCAAATAAAGCATCTTAACCGGTTATTCTAAAAGTGTTAGGGCGAGCATCAGAGCAACACCGAGTATTACTGCGAAAATCTGCAATAAAGATTTTTTGACTGATTTTGTTTTATGCAACTCCGGTATCAAGTCAGTGGCAGCTATGTAGATGAACCCCCCGGCGGCAATAGGTAAAATATATACAACCAACCCCGTCCCCGCTTCACCCAAAAAGAAGGCCAAAAATGTACCGCAAACCGCCGCGAGAGCAGAAAGGAAGTTCAGCCACAGCGCCCGCTTGCGCGAATACCCGGCATGCAGGAGTACTGCAAAGTCACCAATCTCTTGAGGGATCTCGTGCAATATGACTGCGATTGTCGTTGCGATACCGACAGGGACGCTGACCATAAAGCTGACTCCGATGACTATACCGTCGATGAAATTGTGAACTCCGTCTGAAAACAGCACCAGCTTCCCTACTGGGTGAATATGATTTTCATCTGCATCGTCGCTATGGTGGTGCCAATGTAGAAACTTCTCAATAATAAAAAACAGGAAGAACCCGGCGATAACCAGAAGACCCACGATGGTGCCATTTTCTAAATTTTCGAAAGACTCGGGTATCAGGTGAATAAAAGCATCGCCCAAAAGTGCGCCCACCGCTAAGCTCACAAAAAAATATAT
>JAGXTH010000027.1 GCA_018333475.1 Simkania sp.
ATTTTCACCTGTGGATCAGGTGGAATAAGACTATCTAGTTTTTCTTGGATTCCAATCTCATCGCAGATAACAGAGACAATCCCCAAGTGATCAAAATTCTTACTCGTATACTCTTCTTCCATAACACACCCTTCGTTCAAGAAAGGTTTTGATTTTAAAGGAATGATAGGAAAAAATTCTTCCGAAAATAACCCGATACGGACCCACGAAAAAAATAAGCAGGGCTCTCTTACCTTGCGGAGAGGGCGCGGAATGTGGGTTTAATCTTCCCACAACTGGAAATTTCGGGTTGAACGTCGTCCTAACCCCATCTGGGGTATATGCAAGCGAAAATAAACTTTTCGAATCCTTTGGGAAAGATATAGATGCTGGCAACCCCTTAGGGCTTCACTAAAGAGATGTCTAATACCAAACGCAACAAATAACTTCACATTTGAGCCGCGTCAAAGCGCCGAAAATCGGCGATCATAAACGGCATTGTATTGCATTAATACTATGCCGTTTATGATCGTCAATTTGTCGATAGCTTTCACGCAGCTCAAATGTGAAGTTATTTGTTGCGTTTGGTATAAATGCACGTCAAAAAGGCAAATTTCAAAAAAGAGCACTTCTGCATAACAATGCAGAGGTTTCAAGAGTTCTATTTCCAGAAAAATTCAGATCTGATACCCAAGTATTAGAGACTCAAAAATAGACAAACCCTTGGTTTTAGGACCACTTCTTAGTTATTGTAACACAGCCACACCCGACAGGGGCACTTGTGTACGATTTTATCACTTACCTGACGTTTCCAACGAACCACTAGTAAATCAAATTCCTTATGACTCAATATGCCGAGCAAAGTTTCCTCGAATGATCTACCTCGCACCACACTTGTGGAGACCGGAATGTCCCACTCTCTGGCAAGAGCCTCAGCACTTTGTAAAAAGGAGACTGCTTGTGAAGTTTTGCTGAGATACACAGCATCTAAGGGTACAGCAAAAGGAACTTCAAGAATATGTACGATCGTTACTTTTGCCTTATGGATTTTAGCTAATTCACAAGCTAACTGTACAGTTTCACTATCCTTAGCAGATTGCATAGGTACGAGAATATGCCCAACATCTAGCGAAGCAAATTTTGGTACCTTAACCTTTTGAATAGAAAGAGACCCTCTTGTTGCCAGCCCTTTTTTAGCCCGGTAAATAAGAAACATCAAGACCCCGGCTATCATCCATGCAAATCCTATGTAGCGTCCTTCAGGTTTTGTTATAACGACAAGAATCCAAATGCCAAGCGTTGCTATACAACCTATGATCGCAGAAATAGGAAAATGGTATCCACGGATGGTTATATTACATGGAATTTTGAAAGGACGAATGATATTTGGTTTCTTGACCCGTAATACAAGCAAAGAAAGGTTAGTCGAGAAAAATGCTATCATCACACCAAAGTTATAAATATCGGCAAGAAAGTCAAGTTGCCCTCGACTTGCAAGAATCAGAAGAATCGCTAAACTAGCAAAAACTAATAGAGAAACATAAGGAGAACGAAATTTAGGATGTATATGAGAGAAAAAACGGGGTAACTGATAGTACTCCCCCATATTATATGCTACCCTTGATGAACCCACAAGGCCTGCATTAGCAGCGACAAAAAGAAGTAGAGCTGCGAGTAACCCAATCCAAGGCTTTAACCACCCACCCCCCCAAGGGAATGCTTGTACAATGCCAGCAAGAGGATCATCGATAAACGTATGACTTAGTTCATAAGGGCTGATAACAGAAAGGCCGATAATAGAAACACCCACATATAGCGTGAGGAGAACGATAATATTAAGAAAAATTGCCCTAGGTAAATTCCTAGCAGGTTTTACAACTTCAGAACCTAACTGAGCCACTGACTCAATTCCTGTATAGGCAACCATGGCCATAGCTATGCCCCGCATGAACTGAGGCCAAGTTGGAGACCAATCGACCCCAGATACTCCAATGCGCAAATGCTCAATCACCTTAGGTAAATTTAAAACAAGAAAGATCCCGAGGACTATGATAACGATTTGCGTCAATAAAGCTATGCCCGCAAGGAATAGGCTAGTTCTGGTCGAGCGTCTAATACCAAAAAAATTGAGAAAGTATACAACTACAATCAAACATATAGCTACTCCGATATGTAAGTCTCGATCTTTTAGTGGAGCATAAAATACAGCAAGATAAGGTGAAATGGCAAAGATGGAAATAGCGATAGTGACTATATAGTCTAAAAGAAGCGCCCATCCAGCAATAAACGAGATGAGATCATTAAAGGCATGCCTAGCAAAACTCGCCGAACCACCCGATTCATGGTATATAGAACTTAATTCGGCATAACTGAGCGCCGTGCAAGTAAACACAAACCCCGCTATTCCAAGAGCTAAAGGCGTTGCTCCTAGGGCAAATACTGCCGTAATACCTAGAGCATAATAAATAGAAGAACCTAAATCACCATATCCGATAGCGAAGAGGTCCCAGAGACTAAGAACTCTTTTTATCCTAGCCCTCTCGGGAAGAACAACGCTAGTAGCCCTGTTATCCACCGATTCTTTATCCATAGACCCTGAGAGAGTTAGTTATCTATAATTTTCAACGTATTTTATCATTAAAAAAAAAGATACGGTTATTTCACCAATACACAAATTACTTGAGTCACCATCAGGTAGGGTCAAAAACTCTTTTCAACTGAGATTCTTCTGGCTGCGTTTTCGATAAAAAATGTTTTAAAATTTAAGAAATTAAAACATTTAATATTCAATTTACGATTTCTTTATTAAACAGGATTGCGGGAATGCCATTTTCTTGTTATGATGACCTCCTACTACAAGGAGATCATCATGTATTTAGGAATTAACCTCGGTACTCTTGCAGTTGGACTTTGTGAAGACAAATACCAAATAGAAGCTGGCCGTGTTGAAAAACACACACAGACAATGGAAGAAAGCCAGAAACAGTTTTCCAATCTGACTACACTGCTTACAGAAATGAATATCGCGCGTCAAAAAGACAAAAACTTCCTAGATCTTAGTGAGCACCGAGAACTGGTTGACTCTGCTCGATCCTACTCTTCATCTCTTGCTAAAATCTTGCCTGAGGGTGTCTACGAGTGGAACACTGAAGACTCTATCAAGATTCTCTCAGATACGATGACACAGGAATCTAAACGGATCGCCACAGTCGTCAATCCAGAAATGATGTATATCAATCAAGGATTGCAAGACATTGGAGAGCTTGTCAAAGTCTTCAGCAAAATCTTGGAAATTTTGTCCAGAGAAGGGCACACTTACGTCAATAACCAAACCAAACGATAAAGCAACTTCATGACAAGCACTTTGATCGCTTCTGAAGAGTTTCCATCTCTATATGCTGCAGCTTACGCCTTCTATGAAGCTGGTGACTATGAAAAAGCGGTAGAAATGTTCACGGCACTGACTCAATCTGCTCCCTTTGAGATCAATCATTGGAAGGGGCTAGCTTCTGCTCAACAGATGCGTCCTGACTATGAGGCGGCTCTTCACGCTTGGAGCATTGCCTCACTTCTTAATGAACAAGATCCATGGGTACATTTTCACGCAGCCGAATGTATGCTCTCCTTGGATAAACAACATGAAGCTGCCAAAGCTCTTGTTATGGCTGAGGCTAGAATCGATCCCGCTCTCCATGAAGGGTTACGTGATAAAATTGAACTCCTTAAAACGATTCATATGAGCTAATTCATGAGCTTTAGTGCCATTTCATCTATCCCCTCCCTTCAACATGTTACGGCGATCAAAGAGTTAGAAAAACAGCGGCTTAGAGCTGCCTATGATCCGACAGTAACAACGATAGCACCAGCTCAAGAAAGACCTTCTTTCTTTACTCCTTCCAAGCCACGCCTGGATCCTATGATCCGAGCTGTCAAAGCTTGTGATAGCGTATATAGAGCAGGTATGCGTATGCTCGACCTGAACTGTAAAGAGCTCGATCAAGAACAGAAAAGAATAGAAGAGCTGTGTCATCAAAATATCTCCAAGTTAGAAGATGCGGCAAAACGGAGCCAAGAGGCTGGTGTTTGGGACTACTTACAAAAAATTGGTTCTAGCGTTCTTTCTGCCATCTCCATTTTCTTAGGAATTTCTCTAGCAACAAGCACTTCCGCTGTATTCATTGGTGGAGCTTTAGTTGGCGCTGGGATTGCTATGCTTGCAAACCTGACGCTATCCGAAGCTGGGTTTTGGGATTGGGCAGCAGAAAAACTCGCCGTCGATAATGAGCTAGGAAGAAAGATCGTACGCGATCTGATTCCCTTAACAATTACCCTTATGGCAAGCGGCGTACAATTTCTAGGTCTCGGAGCTTTTTCTATTTTTGGAACGCTAGATCTAGTTCCTCAAGCACTATTGATTGCACAGACTGTAGCGAATATTATCACGACAACAGCGACGATCGGCAGTCAAATTACAGAGGCTAGAGTCGCCTGGTCTCAGGGCGCATTAACAGAGCTGCAAGGTAAGATTTCTGTCAGCCAGCATGAAGTTGAACAAATTACAAAAGAGATCGAAGAGGTGTTTTCAAGGCAGCAGCAAGCTCACCGCTGCGCAAAAAACATCGTCGACCTCTCTATAGAAACTAGAAGACAAGCAATGTATCCCATTTGAGGTCTATTATGAGTATTTATCGTGTTTTAGGTGTTCTTAGAGAATTCGCCCATACTGTACCCCAGGTAGAGTCTCTGCAAGCTATGATGTCTAAAGAACGTCTTGGCGAGATGGCAAGGTTATACAAACAAAACGTCAGCAATGCTAACTGGCAAGCAGGCTCTCACCTAGCCACAGCAGGCCTATGCCTAGCCGCTGGTGTTTTTGCAACGCAATTGCGTATGGATGCATCTTCTGCGATCACTGTTTCTTCTAAGTTAGGGGAAGCTGGAACTACTGTTGTACGTAGCTGGGAGACCGGTACTACTGGAGAGCTTCGTCGTGTAGAACATGATGTCAATAAAGGCTCCGATGCAGGAAAACGGTTCACTGAGTTTTTCCAACAATTCATGCGCAACGTCGAAACTATGTCTCAACATCGCAGTCGAGCCCGCCTAAGTCAATAAAACTACTGCAGACCCAGGCTTAAAATAGACATGCTTTAAGCTTGGGTCTTGACTGATCCGATAATTCAGGTACAATCCGCAATAGGGGCTTTAAGACCTTACGGATTGGGTATGTCTGAACCAAATAGTTCATTTCGTAAATTCTCCTCTAACGGGTTGCCAGCAAAATGGCTTTGGCTACAAATCTATTTGGGATTCATCATTCATCTTGGCGAATACGCCACCCTGATTGTCGATGTCGTCAAATGCACTATCAGACGCCCACCAACATTTTCTCTTGTCCTCAAACAGCTCTATGATATCGGCGTAGCCTCCCTTGTTGTTGTTGCTATCACAGGTTTTTCAACAGGACTTGTTCTTGCCGCTCAATCTTTTTACCAACTCCAAGATAAGGGATTAACAGGAGTTACTGGCATTATGGTTGCTAAAGCTATGATGACGGAATTAGGTCCTGTCCTTACAGGTTTTATGGTAACAGGTCGGGTCGGTGCTGCAATGTGTGCAGAACTCGGTACAATGCGCGTTACAGAACAAATCGATGCTTTGCAAACGATGTCTGTCAACCCTAATCGCTATCTCATTGCCCCCCGTTTTATAGCCGGTACCATCATGATGCCTCTACTTACTATCTTTGGCATTATGCTAGGGATTTATGGAGGCTATCTTATTTCGGTATATTATTTTGATATGCCTCCTTCTAACTATTTTGATCCAATGAAAGACCATGTTACTCTTTTCGATCTATTTATCGGTGTTATTAAGGCGTTTGTTTTTGGGATTTTCATCATTACTATTGCCTGTTATAAGGGAATCAATACCTCCGGAGGTGCTGAGGGTGTAGGTAGAGCAACAACGACAAGCGTTGTGATCACCTACTGCTGCATCTTGCTCGGTAATTTTTTCCTCACAGTAGCACTGAATATCTTACACGAGGAGCTGAGTTGGTTCTTATGATGACTATTCGTGGCCTTTCAAAACATTACGATAAACTACAAGTCCTCGATGAACTCGATCTCGATGTATATACAGGAGAAACTCTAGTTATTCTAGGTAGGTCGGGGGTTGGCAAAAGCGTCCTTCTTAAGCATATCATTGGGATCACTAAACCTGATGCTGGATACATTGATATCGATGGAGTGAGAATCACAGATCTTTCTGGGCCAGACCTTTACAAGGCCATCCTACACATGGGCATGCTTTTTCAAGGTTCCGCGTTATTTGATTCGATGAATTTAGAGGAGAATATCGCTTTCTATTTAGCACAACATGGCAATCTAGAGACAGGTAAACCTTATACAACACAACAGTTGGAAGAATTCGTTGAAAAAGCATTGGGTATGGTGGGACTACAAGGAGTTGGGAAAAAGATGCCGTCGGAGCTCTCCGGGGGAATGCGTAAAAGGGCAGCATTAGCAAGATTGATTGTTTACCGCCCTTCGGTTGTTCTTTATGATGAGCCTACTACGGGATTAGATCCCATCACTGCAATGACTATCAATCAACTCATTGTCAAAACGCAGCAAGAACTCAAAGCCACAAGCATCGTTGTTACCCATGATATCCTCTCTGCTCTTTACGTAGGCGATCGTCTTGCCTTGCATAAAGACGGTAAAATAGCCTATATCGCAAAACCAGAGGAGTTCTTAAAAATAGATGACCCAGTAATAGCTTTCTTAAAAAAGACCATTAGTCAAGATCCAAGAACTTTCAGAGCGGAACTGCAAGGAGAACTACTGTGAGCCAGACGATCAAAAACTTCCTCATCGGCCTCTTCATGATCGCGGCTTGTGCCTTTATTGTCTCTATAGTGCTATTTCTTCATCCGTCCGTGGGCGATGGGAAAAAAACTCTCTATGTTCGTTTTGCAAATATTAACCAAATTTCTATCGGCACTCGAGTGTTATTTGCCGGTAAGCCCGTTGGTGAAGTTGTCGCTATCAAAGAACTATATAATGCCCGCACTGAACCTACTGATGTTGATGGTCTAGTCTATTTTTACCAACTCACATTGAAAGTAGACTCTAGCGTTACCATCTTTAATACGGACGAAATTGCAATCCAAACCTCAGGACTTTTAGGTGAGAAATCCATAGCCATCATTCCCAAAGCACCCCCTCAAGGGGTCAAGTCCACAGCTATCACCGACCAGCCTATTTATGCCAGTTCCGAAGATCCTATACAAAAAACTCTACAGCAGCTCGGCGGTCTAGCTAAAAAGGCAGAAGCGGCGATGGATGGCATACAACACTGGATACATAACAATAGCGACAGTATCTCCTTTGCCATCAAATCCTTTGGTTGCGCTATGGACCAAATCTACATCACTGTATCTGATGTCAATCAGCAAAGAATCGTCGATGAATTAAAAGTGGCCGCACAAAACTTCACTCTTACAGCCCTCAAGATCCAGAATGCTATGCAGCAAATGGAAACTGACCGCGTCTTTAAAAATGCTGGCGTTGTTATGGAGAACCTCAAACATGCCACTCACTCTGTTGATCTCATTACTCAAGAAATTGCCGAAGGCAAAGGAACCGTTGGTCGCTTGATCAAGGGCGATGAGATGTATTTACGCTTTACTGCGATACTGAGCAAAGTGGATACCCTAATGAATGACATTAATCATTACGGGTTACTCTTTCACTTAAACAAAAGCTGGCAGCGATTAAGGACTCAGCGGGCAAGCCTTATGAATGCTTTAAAATCCCCTGGCGAATTTCGTGATTTTTTTGAGCAAGAGATCGATCAAATCAACACCTCGATGTCTCGTCTCTCTGAACTCATTCAAAAAGCTGATGAATCCTCTGAACGATCTCAGATCATGGACTCCGTACCCTTTAAACGCGATTTTAGCGAGCTATTACGTGAAGTCGATGAACTAAGCGATAATTTACGTTTGTATAATCAACAACTCGTAGAAACCCTAGGGCAATAACAGTGGATCACCTACCCTATTCTCATCTCGATCGAGGCACCTTGCTCATTGCCAGCCCTGATATCGATAGCGGATTGCTTTTTCGTAGTATTATTTTGCTTTGTGATCACAGTCCAGCAGGATCGTTTGGACTCGTCATTAATAAACCCCTCTCCATGGAACTTCCACAAGAAGTGCTGAAACTCGAAGAAATGACAAATCCCAACCTAGAGCTGCGCATTGGGGGTGTGATTCAACAAAACCAATTGATGCTTCTTCATGGTTTTAACGAAGCACAGGAACATTCGATTAAACTTTGTGATGGCGTCTATCTTGGCGGCGATCTTTTATTTCTTCAACAACTAGCCACTGATCCCTCCACTCCTCCTATCCGCCTCTGTTTTGGTTATTCAGGCTGGGGGCCAGGACAATTAGAACGAGAATTCCTAGGTGGCAACTGGCTTTTGCATCCTGCATCAAAAAAGCTTGTTTTTGAGACTCCCCCTGAAGAAGTGTGGCAGATAGCTTTGCGCGATATGGGTGGTAAATTCGCTTCTCTTTCGATGATTCCCGAAGATCTCTCTCTTAACTGATCTCTTCAAGATTGATAAGATGAAATATAGGCTCGTCAAAAAGCTGATCCAGTTCCTTACGCAATACCTCGCCTTTGGCTTCAAGCTCTGCCTGGACTAAGGATAAAGCACTCACAAACCTAAGCAACCGAGACTTGTCTACAGCCCGTTCACGCAGCATAAGAGAAGAGCCGTAGAGGAGATATAGCAATTGATGTTTCTCATGATCTTTCCATTCAGGATTACGACCCAACACCTTGAGTAATGAAAACATCGCAGCGCTCATCACAGCCCCAGTATCAATAGCATCTTTACAAGTATAGCTAGTAAAATCTGGGCGAATCTTTTCAATAAAATACAGAGTCAAGAAAAGATAGAACAATTCGATAAAATCAAGACGGTTTTTTCTTGTTAGCTGCTTTTTGTCCCCGAAGAACCAGTGATGGATCGTCGAACAGCACTTTTTAGAAAACTTTTCTAGTTCTTTACCAATCAACGGTGCTGGAAAGAAATAACCGCACCCCTCCCCGCTTGTCAACTGTTCGACCAACTGCCCTATAAAAATCTTAGCCTCATCAAGGGTCTCATAATTTTCTGATTGATTATAAAAATCGGTGTCCATTGGGAAAGTAATCACAACTAACTGTTCAGTGAATTCTGCATTCTTTTGCAACTCCTCTAAGGCATTTGCTCGTGCATGCTCCTGCCAGGAAGTGCGATTTTGAAGGTTTATAAGAAGGAGTTTTTCCTTTTTTCCTTTCTGCGCTAAGCCTCGTAAAAATGCCTGAAATTCTTTTAAAACTTGGACCTGGTCAATACGTGTTTGCACTAGAGGGGCTGGCAAATGTAGAAATTCTGTACTGATAACTCCTCCCTCAACTCTAAAAAGAACATAGGGGAAATTTCCGTTTGCGATGGAATCAAATCCTATTTGGCTGTCAATTTCACGCACTACATCTAACGTTTTCATAAGAGGGCCGTTTGGATAGTGCTTGAGAAAATTATGTAACGTTTCATCCTCTTCTAACAAATGGTTCCATAACCAAAGAGGATTTTTTCCTTCTTGAGGTAGAGGTTGACGATGCGTAGCTTTTTCAAAAATCTTTAAGAGAAACCCTGTAGCCTCATCGCGTCTTAGTTTTCTCAAAAAAAACTGCGCTGAAAGACGATGAGCAAGTTGCAATGCCATTGTTATGAAAGGTTCTATTTGCCCTGTCCGATTTTCAAGAGCTTCTTGATACTCTTGCACCTGTAATGCCCGACGTAAATATAAGTGAAAATCTGAAAAGTAAAGCACAGCAGATTTTCCAGTTGTATTTTGCATGAGGTTACGTGGATTTGCAGCAAGATATAAAGCCATCAGAGCTTTAGAAAGTTCTGCTATAAAAGCAGAATCCTTATGTTTGAATGCTTCCTTAAAAAACGCCTCCGTCAGTGATTTTGTCTCTTCTAAAAATTGCTTTGCTCCTGCATGTAACTGAACATCTTCAATGGCCTTAATTTTTAAAAAAGGGTCTTCCCCTGAAGGGTCGCTAATCGATTCATCAAGTTCCCCGACGAGTTTAATATGCCGCATCAAATTACGGTTAAAGAAAGGACGACCATCTTCTTTGCGAATAAAAAAAAGCTCATATTCTTTATCTCTTCTAACCGTTTCCAAATCCTTAAGCCCACGTCTTTGAATGTCTAGTAGATCGACCTCTTGCCCCCCCCACTCAGCTTGCCAAGCTTCTTCACTAGCTAGCGTGGCCTCAAATTTTTTCATGATTTTTGTTAAGTAAAAATCTTGCAAATCTTGAAATTCTTGAAGCTGTTGGACTCCCCCTTCACCATGAGCACCCTTGAAAAGCACTGTGAATCGATCGATCTTCTTCGCCGCTTCACTGGCCATGACCATAATTGCCTGCACCCCATGCCTAGTCTGCGGATCTTCCAGATGCTCTTTATCTTGTTCATACACATGTTTTAGGTAGTTATGAAGCACTCGGAATGTTTGTTTTACTTTTTCTTGTTTTATCTCACGATTTTCGAGTTCGGACCCAGTTAAGCTATGATCGATTTCGGCAATTTTGGAGAGTTCGTCAACAGCTTCTATAACCGAGAGCTCTTCCTTTGGCTTTTTCATAATAAATTAACCTGGTATTTGTTATTTTTATTATTATTTCTAACTAAAATTAATATCAAACAAATTTTCAAATATAACGCAAAAACTAAACGTGAAATTTATTTATAAATAAAAACACTACGATAAAACTTTTGAGTCGCCTAAAAATCAACAAATGGTTGATTTCAATACACTTGCATTGCAAAATGCATAT
>JAGXTH010000028.1 GCA_018333475.1 Simkania sp.
GGGTGCTGTTGTAAAAAGTCGTCATCTAGGAGTCCCTCTTGTCGCAGCTCTACGGCAGCTTCTGGATGTTGAAGGAAGGCTTTAACGTTCTCTATCGAATAGGCAGCTAACACTTCTGGTGTGATTCCAGCCTTAGATAAGGTGATTGCTTCCTTGGAATTCCGTAGTATACATTTTCTTAGCTCTGGGTGCTGTTGTAAAAAGTCATTATCTAGGAGTCCCTCTTGTCGCAACTCTATGGCAGCTTTTGGATGTTGAAGGAAGGCTTTAACGTTTTCTATCGAGTAGGCAGTTAACACTTCTGGTGTGATTCCAGCTTTAGATAATGAGATTGCTCCCTTGGAATTCTGTGGTATACATTCTCCTAGTTCCGGGTGCTGTTGTAAAAAGTCGTTATCTAGAAGTCCCTCTTGTCGCAGCTCTATGGCAGCTTCTGGATATTGCAGGAAGGCTCTAACATTCTCTATCGAATAGGCAGCTAACACTTCTGGGGTCATTCCAGCTTTAGATAATGAGATTGCTGCATCAAGCTTCCATAGAAATTGTTGTAACAACTTAGGCTGTTGCTGCAAGCTTATATTCTCTAGAAAGCTTTCTCGATAGAGTACCAGAGCATTTTCACGAGAACATATCAATGCGACAAGGCTTTCAACAGGATATCTAGATAAGAGCTCTAAAGGAATCCCCTCTTGACGTAACTGAATCACCCAGGTTAATCCTCCTATAAGATGGAGTAATCCCTTCAATGGGCAGGTGAGAAGCCCTTCATAGGAACCTACTTGATCAATGTATTGATTTACTTGGTTGGGGTGCCACAACAAAATCTGTTGTCTTTGTGGATCTAAAGAAGAGAATGCATGAGATGGGATTTTCGTTGTATTGGATTGTAAGATAAAAGGTACAGCTGAGAATCCAGTGCTCTCATCTATCTGATAAAAGCGGAGATCTGGAGTGTTCCATTCCAAGTAACAGCTCTGTAAAAACTCATATAAAGTCTCTACAGGGTTTTCTTTAGGAAGTTCGAATCCACCTAAGTTGGGATCGTAGAAGAATAGAGCGTCCCCCTCTTTGATAAGAACCATGGAGTGTCCATGCTCTTCTTCTTTGAGATTCCTTGCTGGCAGCAGTGTTCTAATGAGAAAAATCCCTTCTGGAAGAGTTGGGAGAAGTTGCTGGAGGTGTTCTAAGGAGTGTTCATCAGATAATTGTATCGTCTTAGAGGCTGCAGAGGTCGTTCTACCATAGAGCCCGAGCATAGCATCGATTTTATCCCGTTTAAAATCTCCAGAACACTCACCTACCTTTTGGATCGCATTAAATGCAGCTTGGATCACTCTCATATCTTGATAGTTGTCAGAGGCTTTTAGGTCCATATCAGCGACTAGCTGCAATGTGCTAGATATGCCAAAAAGAGACTTAAACGAGAGCAGACGGTTGATATAGTCTAGGGCCAAGGCAGTACAGGCTCCCCCAGTGATATATCGCTCTCCCACGCTAGCAGGGTTAAATCTTAGGTGTTTTGGCTTTTGAGCATTCAATAGATGACACACCTGTTTAGACAGCTCTCCATTAAACACTCCCTCACAACGGTATTGAGAGGCATAAAATTTACGTCTTTTTGCTTCGTTTTCTATGGAAGATTGAATCTGGCAATAGAAGTGAATAGTTTTCATGAGGTCAGTGAGTAGCGGAGAGGAAGCGTACTGGTATAGCAGGTTTAGGTAGTGTTTAGAACGTTTACGCCATGTTGATAACTCTTCTTCAGGAATATCTTTTTTTTCCCTTCCATCCAGTTGTATGTCGAGGAAAAACTGAAACATTTCCAGCTCTTGCCCTGATAAGTTTGGTATGAGCGGCCTTTGGATCAGTACCTGTACGGGATCTACAGGTGACCAGATCGATCGATCCCAAAATTGGATCGATAGTGGGAGGTCTTGTTCTCTAAAAGAACTGGAGATTTCTATGGAGGGGACCTGGAGTAATTCTCCCAATCCTACCCAAGGAATGCTATCGTGAGGATCCGACGTTCTAATTGCATGAGCTAATCCGGTAAATACTACATATTTACCCCCTATATGGGTGAGTTTTTCTTCGATAATGCGTAGGGCATCGTAATTCATGAGCATCACCCGGCTTTGTTTATCACCATTTTCCTGGTAGTAAGCGCGTGTTGTGTCGATGCCAACAACCTGGATGCCGTGGAGATGAGCTGCTTTGATGACCGTGCTATAATTCAATGAGTGGGGCATTCTTTGGCCAAGATCGATGTTTTTAAAACGCTCTTGAAGAATGGGGGGGAAAAGGGCATCAGGTGGAGAGGCATTATACCTGTCAAGTAGGGGTTGCATCGTGTCAAACAGCACCCCTTCAAAAAATAAGGTGGTTACTCCGAGCTTTGCAAGTGCAGGCATCAATTCTGCAAGCAGTAGCTTCGGTGCTATCGTAGTGTGAGTTTCTCCTAAGCAAAAACCTCGGTAGTGATGGAGTATTTTTTCCATCACTGCAGTTTCTGCAGCCAGGCAATCTCGAATAGGTATTCCCTGAATATCTTCAGGGAGGGGCACTAAGCCTTTGAATTCTCTACTGTTTAAGTAGCCCTTAGCCTCCTCACAAAACTCTTGATGAGTGGTTCCTGGTTTTGTTTTTCTTGGAAAAGAGTGTTGTTCTAGTAGCTCTTCTAAAATGCTCGAGTGACGCACTTCTTCTTCTGTGCACCCTAAGCGTAAATAGACATATCCAGGCTTATCTTGGATCTTCTCTTCTTGTACATCGATGAAGATCGACATCTCTTTTTTGACTTCTTGGTACCGGTTTTCTGGAATTTCTAAGACTATATAAGGTGTATGAAAATCTAAGCGGGGCGTTTTTACAGGGCCTTGAGGATCTGCTTTTCGAACATTTTTTTTACCAGGAAACTGAAGCCTGGATATATAATCCAGGGCTCTTGCGCGCTTAGAGATAGTCGATTTTGTAGAGGAGTCATGCAGTATCGCCCTAGTTACTCGAATTGGGGACGTTTTGGAAGCAGGGTTAGTCGTACCAGTAGCAGCACTATGGGCTAATGGTTGATCGACCGAGACCTGAAAAAACTGCCTCTGAATCCTCGCGGCACTAGTTCTCCCCCCATCCGTAGGGCATGCTAATGGATAATGGGGTGTAGTATGAGTCTTATCCGCTTTGTTTATCTTCATAGAAATTAAATTTAATTTTTATAATAATTATAACATAAAAAAACATAAAAACAAATTAATTATTAAAATGTATATATTTTTTTAATAAACAACGATCTTAGATCTAATAAACCTTCTAATTTTCCAGAGACTGCTAAGATTTAACTGTTTTATAACCAATTCAATTTCAGATTGTTATCCCATGTCATGAAGTGGAAAAGTGATAAGAAACAGTTGTCGAACTGTTGTTTTTTTAATTTTCGTGATTGTTTTTTTAACAAAAATGCCACTTGTTAATAAAAAGAAGTATATTATATTAAAATGAAATAACTTGCATAAATCGCTGATTTTTAATTCGGAGATTGTCTCTAAGAATTTAGATAAAAGACTTCTTTCGAAATCAACCTTTAGTCGGTTTTATATTAAAAAAATCTAGGGCCCTTGCGATTTAGTAAGATCTTATAGATACTTTTGCCAAAGGACTTGGCAAAGATGAAATACAA
Organism: Simkania sp.; assembly: GCA_018333475.1. Taxonomy (GTDB): domain Bacteria; phylum Chlamydiota; class Chlamydiia; order Chlamydiales; family Rhabdochlamydiaceae; genus JAGXTH01. Next base: position 3,674 of record JAGXTH010000028.1, read on the forward strand.
AGTTCTAGAGGAAGAGGGGAGTTTACTTAACTTTCTGAAGACCAGGGTAAGGGGTGCCCCCTCTGTCAAAGCTATTAAAAGAGCATTAGAAGCGCGCGCCTGTCTTGTCAATGGCAAGATAGAGCGTTTTGGATCCCGATCTATTAAAAAAAATGATATCATCGAATTTTTGGACTCTTGGAAAGAAGAGCCGGAGGAATCTTGTCTGGTCAAGCTTTTTGAGGACGAGCATCTGCTGGTTATCAATAAGCCTGTTGGGTGGGTTTGTGATGACTTAGCCATGCGGAAGGCTCTGCCTGAATATGGGGGCAGGCTATGGCTAGCGCATCGCCTAGATAAAGAAACTAGCGGTGTTTTATTGGTAACTAAATCACTAAAGATAAAAGAGTTATTGATTGATTCGTTTAAAAAAAAGAAAGTGGATAAGGTGTATTTGGCTGTTGTTCACGGATCAATGCTTCACCAAAAAGGGGTGATTGATTCGGTGATGGTGGTCAAGAAACGTCTTTGTGGGCAGACGCTTTATGGGAGTGTTGCACACGGTAATGGTCAACGAGCCATCACGTATTGGAAGGTGCTTGAAAAAAGACAAACTACATCGCTCATCGAGTGTAAGCCGATCACGGGGCGCACACACCAGATTCGGGTGCATTTGAGCTCTGTGGGGCACCCCATTCTCGGCGACTTACAATATGGCAGACGAAGTAATGAGAAAGAGGTGCAACGGTGTTTATTGCACGCCTTTCAATTGGCATTTGCCCACCCTATTACAGGGGAGCAAATGCTCTTTGAAGCTCCTATCCCTAAAGAGATTCTAGATGGCGCAACTGATTGAGTTTTTTATTAAAAAACATCAATACGATACCTGGAACAATCGTTAGTACTACAAAAATCAAGAAAAAGAGATCGAGATTTTTGATAGAAGACATCAAGCCTGCTACAACACCGCCAGAATAAAAAGCGATTCCAATACAGACATACCATAGGCCGACAAGGCATGCGGTGAACTTCGGTGGCGAAAGGTGAGTGACGAGTGCTAGCCCAATTGGAGCTAAAAGCATTTCTGCAACGGCCATAAGGAAATAGGCAGAAATCAGGTAGAAGGGACTTGTTGCTGCAGTTTTAGCGCCATCAGGGATTAGCCTTGAAGCGAACATCATGATAGCAAAACATAAACCCATAGCGATCAGACTAAAGGCTGTTTTCATTGGGGGAGAGGGATCGAGTTTACGGCGTGAGAGAAAAATATAAAGGGAAGCAAGAGGCGCTGCTAAGATAACCAAATAGAGGCTCTCAAAGGAAAGGAGCCAGGAAGGTGGGATCTCAAAAGAGCCAATATGACGGTCCGTATACTTAAGAGCATACAGTGTCATGGATGATCCGCCCTGATTGTAGGATAGCCAGAAAAGGATGGAAATTAGGGATAATACACAGATTACAGTGATTCTATTTTTCTCTCTTTTTGTAAGAGCCTGATTGTTGACATTGAAGGAGAGGGTAAATTTATGCGTATTAGGAACCTTCTTAAGATTAGGCATTTTGAATGCCTTATAGAGGGGCCATAGACCAAAGATTTGCACTACACCTGCAATAGTGAATGCGATGCTCCAATGTTCTGCATTACCAAAAGCGCCTAAGATCACCATAGCTGCAAATGTGCCAATATTTACTGAGGCGTAGTAAATCGAAAAACCCGCTTCGCGTAAGTTGTGCCTATCTTGATACACACTACCGAGTAGAGAATAAATACTGGGTGTAAAAATACAGCCCCCAATGGCCACGAGGACAAGGGCGCAATAGACAAGAGAAAGAATGTTAGAGGCAATAAGAAAGCAGCCAATGGCTGTAAATAGGCAACCAATAATTACAGGTTGTCGATAATTCCAGCGATCGGCCAAGTAACCGCCAAAAATGGGAAGGACAAAGGCTACACCTGTAAAAATTCCAAAAATATTATCTGCTTTTGCATCGGCCATACCGTGATTTTGTACTAAATAAAGGACTAGGAGGTTGCCAATTCCCCAGAACGCAAATCGTTGACACATCTCGACAAAGGCTAGAAGAATCATTTCCGGAGGATGTCTAGTTGGTAGGCTAGAAGTCTTGGCCATAGTGAAATACTCCTATAGTTTTTGGCTTTATGATATCCTTTCCTCATGACTGTAAAAATTCTTATTGTCAAGACTTCAGCATTAGGGGACATCGTACAAGCTTTACCCTTGCTTAGTTATCTTCGAGCCAGATGTCCTGAGGCAACGATAGATTGGGTAGTAGAAAAGGGAGGGGCGGACTTGGTGAAGGCTTGTCCCTTGATTGATCGAACTCTTGTTGTCGATACAAAATATTGGCGTAAGAATCTATGGATCTCTAGAAAAGACATTATAACTTTTATCAAACGTCTTCGAGAACGTCATTATGATGTTCTGTTCGATTTACAAGGGAATACCAAATCAGCGCTTTTGACTTATTTTTCTCGAGCAACATGCAAGGTTGGCTTTGGATATAAAAGTGTTCCGGAATTTCCGAATCTATTTGTGACCCATCGCCGCTTCAATCCTAAGGGCGATGAAAACATGGTTCAGCGCTATCTATCTGTTATACAGCAATTCTATCAAGACAAGACGCCTTGGGTACAAACGCCATTGCTTTTACACACGGATAAGACTTTGCCTCAATTAAAGCAAACAGCTGGTTTTTGCTTTATGGTATGTTTTGGGTCTCGCTGGGAAAATAAAAAGCTTTCTACAGAGGTTTGGAAGGAGTTTCTCTTTCGCGTAGCCAAAGAGGATAGATTGTGGATTGTCTATGGAAATGAGGAAGAAAAAAAAGAGGCGGAGAGGCTCATCGAGCATCTTCAGGGGAAGGCAACGCTTTTGTCTCCGATGTCTTTACCTGTGTGGCAAAATATGATGGGTAGAATGGATGGGGTGATTGCCGTAGATTCCGTGGGGCTACATCTCGGAGGTTTAGCAGGAGTCGCCACATTGAGTTTTTTTGGGCCTTCATTAGCCACTGTTTATCAACCTTCTGGCAAGCAGCACAGCAGCATTCAAGGAAAATGTCCATATGGTTTTGAGTTTGATCGACGATGCCCTCGCTTAAGAACTTGTACCAGTGGCGCATGTCTTAAGCAAATGCACGCTGAGGATCTTTGGGGCCATTTCCAAGAATGGAGATCAAGGTGTCAAAATCGATGTGTCTCTCGACAAGATCAACAGCTTCCTTAATCTTAGCGACATCTTCTTTGCGAATTTTGACTGTGTAGGTAGTGAGCATCTTCATCGCAGCATAGCTTGCCATAGGGGCATAAAGCATAGGAATATGGGCTTTTTTGAGTTGCTCAACGATGGAGTGTTTAGGCGGAGTGCTACCTGTTAAAATCATCCCCGCCTCGATGTCATCCTTGGGATTTTCTATTTTGATATCCCAGTACTTGGAGAGAGTAGCTAGAATGATATCTTCGCGGTTTGCCGGTGTGATGACAAGTTGGTTATGAGAGATGAGATTCTGATAGTTCTCTAAAGAGGTGGCTACAAGGCGAGTGTGGCGGAAATGGCGCATCTGGTGCTCTTCTCCGGACAGCAAGGTGGTATTGAAAAGCGATTCAAAGTCCTTCATCGAAGGATTGCTTAAAAAAGCATCGTAAGGGATGCAACCAAGTAAAGGTACGTTCCAGCGTTTTAATGCTTTTTTCATATACTCTTCGATCATTTCACGTTTTTCTGGAAGTACCCGATTGAGAATGATGCCGGCCACTTTGGCGCCCTGTACTTTACAGAGAGTGTGATTCAAGGTGAGATCATCGAAAGTAGAACCGAGCCCTCCAGAGGCTACCAAGATGATGGGGATCTGCAGCATAGCCGCTACTTGTGCATTATTGAGTTCAACGATAGAACCTACCCCGCAGTGCCCGGTGCCCTCGATAATCGTGATCTCGTTATTTTCATAGAGACGTTGAAAGGATTGATGGATTTTTTCATGTAGCGAGGCTAGGTTAACTTTATTATCTAGATAATCACGAGTGAAACCTCTAGGTAATAAAACGGGGCTCATTGCTTCCTCATCGCTACTTAAATGAAAGTAGTCTTTAAAGAGGATAACATCCTTATCCACATGGGCACCCGTGGCGGTTTCAACGTGTTCTTGACCTACAGGTTTCATAAAACCTATCGTAGGAAAACGCTTACTTAGGCCGCCCACTAATCCTAGACAGGTAGTAGTCTTTCCGACATGTTGTCCAGTAGAAGCAATAAATATAGCTCGATGGTTCATCATTTGGAGGAGTTCATTACATGATGTAAAATTTGATAGGCATCTTCGAAGATATCACGCCCGATTTCAAGAGCTTGGATTTCATCCCAATTAAACCAGCGATTAGAATGAGCTGGATCTGAAACGATCGTCAAAGAGGTGGGTTTGGCAAGAAAAATCATATCGATGTGCTCGTGAGCTGGGGTAGAGCCAAAAGGTGGAATCTTTTCTAGAAGGCAAAAATGAGGACGTTCTAAGTGTGTAACTTGAGGTGTATGTAGCCGGAGGGATTCTTGAGGAAGAAATTCTACGTGAAGTCCTGTTTCTTCTAGAACCTCTCGTTTAGCTCCTTCTGGAGGGGTTTCATTTTTTTCTAGGTGTCCTCCAGGAGGCATCCATTTTTGAAATTTTGGATGATGAACGAGAAGAGTGGATCCCTCATGGAAAATATATGTCGTAACAGTGAAGTGTCTTTCTGTCATGTTTTTAACCAGCGCATCAAAAGATGCCTATGTAGAATTCCATAGCGTTGACTATACGGTTTACCCCAAAACTTAGCCACTTTTTGCGTAACGGTTTTATTTGCTTTGCAGGCAAGTGGAACGAGATGATTGAGAGCTGTGTCTTGTATTGAGGATCCTAAATATTTGTTGGCGTAGTTATTTATATGGTTTTTGACGGAAGGCCAGTTAAACCACGGAGTAAGACGTTTATCTAAGCTTTTTCCCATCATGGTAAAACCTTGGCTGAGTTTATGTCGGACAATTCCAGCTACCAGTGCGTCGACTGCTTGTTCTGGAGAATTTTGACGTTTAGATAGAGCGTTTGGAGCTGTAAAACAGTGATTCATAGTGCTATAAAAACGCTCAAGTTGTCGTTGTCTCCAAGTGGAACTTTTTATCATTTTCCAAGCAACAGCTAGAATTTCTTCAATGGTTGCACAGACGTCATCGAGTACATATTGATCCTGTATTGTATCCGCGATGTTTTGCAGGGTTCCACCTTTAAGAGTGGCATCTAATTTCTCTGGAGAATCGCAGTCGCTAAGTTGAATAATTTTAATCTGGGCTTTTAAAAAGCGTTTTAATAATGCCTTATCCAATCCTAATTGGGGATGTGTGGGATGCTGCCATTCCTGTTCTAGATTTCGCAGCAGCTGATTCAGGAAGTCGCAAGCTGCTATGCGCCCTGGCATAAGCAGTTGTTCGATAGTGGGGTCTGCAAGGCGTATTGTGGGCAAAAGGGGGCTGGCTAGTCGTGCAAAAGGAAAAAGAAGTAACTGTATCGTCCAGCTCATAGCACGCAAGAGACAGGTCGTAGGAAGTTTAAGAAACCCTGGGATTTTACTTAATAGGGCAGAAATGATTACCTCATCGAGCAATTTTTGAGTGCTTAAAGAAAGTAGGGATTCTTCGGAACGGGCATTTTCCTTAGCAAGCTGATCCAGTGCTTTTTCTATGGAGAGATCTATAGAGTCGGCTAGGATGTTGTTTTTGACGACAAGTCTAGAAGCATTTTCGACGTCATTATAGTAGGCAAGGGTATCTTGAAGGATCCCATGAACCAATTCCTTAGGAAAATGGATCTCTTGGGCTGCTACGGTGTGTAGTTTCAGCAGAGCCTCTTCGATAGTTTTAGGAAGGTGTTTATCTAAAAAGGGGACAAGGTAATGACGGGTTAAATACACTCGCCATCCACTGAATGAGGCAAGATGGTCGTCTAGTAGATGATTTATTGAGAGTTGTCGAACTCTTTCATGAGATAGGGGAGGGAGGGAACAAAAAACAGTTGCAACTTTCCATGTAAGATAACCAGTTAAGTGGTGAGATAGCTGGTAGGTGTGCTTATTTAAGCTTTGCAGTCCATCGATGGGCTTTTGCGATATAATGGAGGATGCCATGTTCGTAGCATTCTAATGCAAAGTAGTTGCATCGTCAAAATGTATTATACCAAACGCAATAAATAATTTCATATTTGAGCTGCGTGAAAGCTGTCGACAAATTGACGATCATAAACAGCATAGTATTAATGCAATACAATGCCGTTTACGATCGCCGATTTTCGGCGCTTTGACGCGGCTCAAATGTGAAGTTATTTGTTGCGTTTGGTATTACACTCAAGTAATTGGATTGATGAGCTTCACCACTATTCGAAAATTTTGACTTTTGATCTGTTTTTTCTACAGATTTTCTTGCAAAAAGACCATTTATGATGGGTAAATGTGAAGATAATCTCCTTGCTAAAACTCAGCAGAGTGATATAGGTGGTTTTTGAGCTTGATTATAATAATCAGCATTAGTTTGTTTTGAATATGTTCAAAAGAGAAGTGGCTCCAAAATTTTTTCCAAAAGGTTTCGTCTATAGGCAAGAATCTATAGCTCCAGAGGTGGATATTGCCTTTTTACGATTCTTTCTTTTGACTGGAGATGCCGAGGATCTAAATAGAGTCTCTTGGGTGATTGAAAATAAACAGGTACATCCCTATGTCAAGATACAAATTCTCAACAAAAAAAATGGCAGAAATTCTTCCCACCCCCTTGTTGGAATCTCTACATTAAGAGGGCACGTCCAACGAGGGCTTTTTGCTACAAAAACCATTCCTGCTGATACGGATTTAGGAGAGTATGTGGGGGAAGTCTATCTGACAGATAAAAATGCCAAGGTAAGAGCGGGTTTTTCAGAATATACATGGATGATACCAATCAAGGAGTGCTTCTTCTTCGTAGATGCTGGGAAGGTGGCGAATGAGCTTGCTTTTATCAATGATTATCGAGGGCTACAACCTAAACCTAATGTGATGGCGCGCTGGACTGTTCATCGCGGTGCATTCTATTTTGTCTATGCAACAATGAGAGAGATTTCTGCAGGAGAAGAATTACTTGTAGATTATGGAGACAATTATTGGTCTACTATGAAAGTAAAGCATGGAGTGTCTCTTAAGACTCCTCTATAAAGGGCTCTAAGATGTTACTGTGAAATAGCCCTGCACGCCAAATCGTTGGGTTACGGATAAAGCTTAGTAGGTTATCTACCTCACTTCTCACATAGCTCACGATGGCTTTTTTTGTTGGTTTCTTTACAGCATGCTTTATAGATTCTACAGAGCGTTGTAGTAAGCCGGTATTATTTGTTTTACATTGAACAGCTCGATGCTCTTGAGTCCATTGTTCGAAATGTTCGATCCCTTGTTCGATAGAAAAGAGCCCATTGGCTGGTGGAATAGCTTGATCAAAACGGCAACTTTTAAGCGTTTTCTCGCAGTGTCTTCTGATAGAACCGAGTGCTTCTTTAGCTTTTTCGTAGCTCAAGCGATTTTTTTGTAAAATCGCAGCGTGTGTTTTCATCAATTTTTTAAATATAGAGACCTTATTATTGGGATGTTTTTTCATCTCATCAACAAGTTCTTGTAATTGATGCTGTTCCTCTGGAGATTCAGCTAAATTTCTTAGGGAAGTTTGCACTCTAGCGTAGGCTTCCCTTGCATCCATTGGATTTGCGTTCATCGCAGCTGTGCCGAGCATGCCGTACCACTTACATAAGTAACCACTCGAAATACTAAGATCCCCTTGAAGCTCATCTTCAAGAACTAAATAAGATAGCGTTTGTTTATAAGTGAGATCTAAACGTTGGAGTTCCTGTTCTAAGTTATAAGCAACATCTTCTAGGCTAGGTTCATGTCGGAAGCGTTCAAGTAAGTTGTAGAGTTCTCCAATCTCTTGCCTTGCATATTCGATCGTGTTTCTTGTGGGGCTCTGAAGGTGCTCTTGGATCGAAGCTAAATTACGATTAAATAAAGCAATGGGTTCTTTGACCTTAGTAGCAAGAACTCTTCGTGCATGAGGATGTTTTAACGATGTCAAAGAGGTGACGATCGTTTTGAGTTTATGGTGTAAAGTTGTGAGATGTTTTTGTAGTTGACCTTTTGTCTCTGAGAGGTCGGCGCAACTATCAATACGAGTACGTAAATCGATGAGTTTATGAATCGAGTGTTGTACTTGCTGTAGTAAGCTATCCAAAGCGTCTTGAGCTTCTCGTGTTGTAGGAAGCTTCCCATGAGGTGCTTGAGTGCGTAGTATTTCGTACCGCTTTCTTAATGTCTTTTTTAAGTCTTTAGAAGTTTTTTCTAACTCTCTCAAGAAACGGTTTGCTGCTTTTTCTTCTTTCTCTCTACCAATAGAAGGATCAAGGTTTTCATCGACTGCATTGCTGACTACGAGTGTTAGAATAGCATCAAGTAGTTTGTTGATGCCTTCTTCTTTAGCCTTAAATTCTTCTTTAGGTATCGGTTGTGCTTTCTCATAGATTCCATTAATCGTGGAAGTGAGTTGGTAAAATAGCGTCTCGAGTTGGTCTTTTTTTAAGAGCGAGTGGAAAGCAGCTCCGATAAGTTCCAGAGCTCCTTCAGTAGCTTTATCATAGACTCGATCTTCGACCTCGCCCTTGAGTTTTCCAAGCATGGAGTCATTGTTCACCAATTTACGCAATTCCTCAGGCGAGCCACATTTGTGTTTTTTCAATACACTAAATGTTTCTTTCAAGAGGGTGTGTAATTTTGCCTTTTCAATCATGCTCATTTCTTTAAGGTCAGGACTGGATGGCCCATCTTTTTGAGGATCCGTACCCTGTGTTTTGCTAAATTGACGGCGGAGCGTGATAAGGACATCACGAAGCCACTCGTAAAGGACGCAGTTAAGGGCATGGGTATAGCCATTTTGTTCAATAGATCCAACGGTTTCATTGACAAGAGTATGGATCAATGGTCCATTGACAATATAACGTTTTCCAAGGCCGCGATAGAACGGAGTTCCGGAGAGAACCCAAGAAGCTGGCCAAGAAAGGATCCACGCAACAGGGGCGGTTACGCAAGCCAAGGCTGTTAGGAAGTAGTGAACAACAGTATCTGCTGTTGAACCTTCTTCAAAATGGTAAGTGGTCAATCGTTTCCACAGAGCATGACCCCAGTTACAAAGATCTGGAGCGATGAATTCATCGAAAAACTTATCTGCGGCCTTTTGGTAGAGTTCTTCTTGACTGATTCCATTATTGACCTCAGGATGGCTTAACTCCTTTTTTAGCTCATCGGAAATATTGCCTGAGATGACCTGTTTATTGGCTATTCTTCGATAAGCGCTTTGTAATTTTGCCATAAAGCCATTGGTCCTATCGACCACACGGTTGGCAAAAGCAGAGGAGGTTTCCCTATTGTTTTTTGCAATGAAATCACGAACCCAATCGACGCCTCGACCGGAGAACTTGCCTAAGAAATGCCTAGCAATGGATATAATGGGGATGTAGAACCAGCCTACAACGGTTCGTAAGAACCAACTAGTTTTTGCTTTTTTTAGCTCTTCAATAAGAGCTTCTTTAAGGACTCGTTCTTCATTTTCTGGACCCGCAGCTTTTGCTTTTTGGATCATTTCCGAATAAAAACTGATATCTTTTGCTGGATTTCCACAGACATATTCATAAAGCAGTTTCATTGGAATAAACGTGCTATTATTTTTAACGAAGTTTTCTTTTTCTTCGTTTAACAACTCCTGAATAGGTCGTTGGATGGGTGTTCTTCGTTGATTGAATTGCAGTGCATCATCGCACATAGTTTCTAAATCTAGAAAATGGGTATCAGATCCATCTGTATCACTGCTAGGCAGAACGCCCATGTATTCTAAACCTTTAGTTGTGGCGGAAATGACATCGTCAAGTACAGCATGGTCTCTGCCTGCGTTTCGGATCGTACGTTCAATGCCTTTTAGCCTAGAAATGCTTTCTTTATCGGTGGTAGGGTCGAGTCCATCAATGTATCCGTGCAAACGTTTGGCTGTTTGTTCTGCAACGGTTTCTATTGCGGTCTTAGTCCAGCCCTCTCGTTTAGCTTTATTAAAAAATTGCAGGGAATTTTCTAATACAGAACCAATTGTTCCCATGATGCTAGTGTTTGCCTTATGTAAACTAGGTCGAAGAGGCGTGTGCACAGGAGCAGAACGTTTGCTTGTTTTTGAGGGAGGAGAGTGAACAACAGACTCTTCTAAACGCTCACCTCGCTTAGCAACCTTTGAGGGGGCTCGTCTTGTTCGTTCTGACTTAATTTCTGGAGAATCGGTATCGGTAGCAAAGTGCACATGACGTTCCGTTCTTTCCTCCTCAGCTGGGTTGGGCGTTCGCAATACATCACTTGACGAGATCCTTTCTGAAACCTGGGAATGTACCCATTGCACTCCTTCTCTTAATTTAGAGCTAATCATGCTGTTTTCTGAGAGACCCAGAGTACCTGTTACTTTTCCTACTGCACTATTTAAAGCTCTTCCAAACAAGCCGCCATCTGTAAGCGGTCTACGTGCATTTTGCTCTAAGTGGCGTTTATGATGCTTGATTTGTTCTTGGCTGATGAATCGTGCTAGAGCCTCTCTTGCTGCTTTCTCATCTTGGGATTTTGTGGATGTAGCTGGTTCTAGAAAACGTTGTAAAGGGCGAAGAATAGGGGTTACAGATTCTTCGCTAGCAGAGGCCCTAGTTAGGTTTCTTTTTAGCTCTTTGATAACGGAAGTCGAGCGCTCTTTAAGTTCGGTAATGCTTAGTGAGTCGACATATAAACGATCTGCTCGGCGCATAAGAGCAGAAGGAAGTTGTGGAAGTGAGGTGAGGGGATCGCCAAGCATATATTGGGTTGTTTTCTGGCCGACATATCTTTGCGCATCACCAAAGACTGGGATAGGGTCATGGTGCTCCTTCCAATAAAGAAGAAAATGTAGCGATTCTTGCACAGCATTATAAGAGCTATAAGTGGCCAAGGCCCCATCTGTTGCAGAGGGCTGATGTCGGAAGAAAAAACCAGGGCTAGTAGGATCGCAACTTCCGGTGTTTTGTTTACGTAGGGCTCGATCCAATGCATTGGAAAGTTCTCTTAGAGAAAAGATCATTTTAGGGGTTAGATGATACCGTTTTGCCAGTAGAGATTCATTTCCACGATCTTGTTCAAGCATAGCCTGGCTCAAAGACCAAGTAGTGCGAACGTGATTTAAAATCTCCTCCGGGTTTCTTGAGATAAAAGCTTGGTTTAACCGTTCAAGCCTATCTAGCAAAATACGGAATTCTGGAGCCATAATAGCTTGTTGAGGATTCCATTCTATTTGAGGCTGAGCATTCGGTCGACTTGTGGTAGAGTCGATGAATTGGACTAGATCAGATTCTAGTGTTCGATAGGATTCTAAAACATGTTCTCTAGATTGGATATCTGTATGCCAGTTGGGAATTTGGATCGTTGTTTTAAAACTTTGGATGCTTCTTAGAAGTTGTACTCTGTCCTGTGGTTGCATTTCGATCAAGTTTGCGTTGATCTCAGCCTCCAGTAAACTCAACGCTTGCTCAAAGCGTTGGGTGGGTACAACCACCCGATCTTCTGTGCGAGAAAGAAAGGCTTGGTTTAGTATCCCACCAGTTTGTTTGACTACTTGTAAGGCATGACATGCGTGAGTATTGATCGATGGTAGGGTCTTGCCACCAAAGATTCCGGGTTGGCTCCACACTTCAAGTCTGGTTTTTACTAATAAGAATAATTCACTATGAGTAGTCCTTAAGAAGGCACGAGGGTCTGCTTGTGAGGGAAGTGTCTGGAGATGATTGGCTAATTCTTGAAGCCGACGACGAAAGTAGATGGTGTAGAGAGAGTCGTTTTCCGGTAATCGAAGCCATGTAAGGAATTGATGGATCTCTTGCGCAGCAGCTTGTGCGCTTGTGACTAAATCATGATTGGGTATAGTGTCATTAGCTAGAATAAGAGCTACCCGTTTTATATTGTGGTATGCATTTACAAGAGGCTGAGGTGGAGTGTACGTAGGTCGAAAGCTAATAGAGCTTGTGGTCCTAGGAACCCACCCTTGTTGGGCTGTATGTAACTCTGTTAGTTGTTCTTCAGCAAAGCGGATTTGCTCAATTGATCTTGGATCTAAAGTTGTGATTGCCCTAGATCTACGAACTTCTTGAAGAGCCTTTTTAGCTTCTCGTAAAGGAACTAATGTTTCTTCACTGCGATTAGCATAGCTGATTAGCACCTGGTCAATTTGTCGTTCAAGAGACGGAATATCAGCAAGATTTGGCGTTTCACGAAATATTGTAAGAGCTTGCCTTGTTTGAGTTAACCTGGAATCGCTCTCTTTCTGTGTTAAACGAGGTCTATAACCTGGTTGCGCATAATAGGAAAGAAATTCTCGGGCTGGTGATATAGTCCGAACAGTGAGTAAGTCGGTGGAGAGTGCCTGTCCCGACCTAGTAGAGAGAATCTCTTCAAGATCAGCTTGTAACAGTAAAAGAGGCGTTAACTCAAGCATTTCATAGCTACTGATGCCGGTAGGACAGCGTTGTTGGACAATGCAATCAATAACGTGCACAAGGCGCTCGGCTCTTTGTTTTATTTGTTCAGGAGTAGCACTAGGGCCTGGATTTTGTAGCGCTTCTGTAAGGCGTTGACACTCTTTCATTTCTTCAGTAGGACGTAAAACTAAAGCTTGATAAACAGGTTTTATGACACGTTTTTTGATCGCTGTTCCTGGACCGTGTGGTTGTCCCCATGGGTCAGCAATTTCAAGAGCTGTTGTAAGAAAACGTAAAAATTCTGCTTTTGGGGAAGTTCTACTAAAAAGAAGTTCGGTGGCTGTTTGCTGTGTTTGAATAAATTGAGCCATCCCAACAAGGTACCGTTGCAATCCGACAAGAACGTCCTCTTGTTCTTGCGTGATTGAGTAAAAATCACGGTGGGTATTTAATTCGCCGAGCATTGTAGCAAGATCATCGGAGGCTGTAGTAAGACTATTTCTTAATTTAGCCCGATTTTCTGGAGTCAATGTGGTTGTGAAGATGGAGCGGAGTGCAATCAAAGAAGTTCTTGCTTGAGAAAGGGCAGCATGTGGAGTGTACCAAAGATTTTTTTGAAAGCTCCTTGAAGCTGCCTGGAAGGCTCTGGTCGGACCTAGTTCATAGGTAGTTTTTACAGCTTCCCATGTAAAAGACACAGGGGAGACGACAAGCGTTTGGAACACCCTCTTGGCGCCATTAAAGATAAAAGCCATAAAAGCATCTCTGTTTTAAATTAGTTTATTTTGTAACTTCATTATTTCGTATTAAGCCACAAAGATTTTACAACAATCATCATTTTAATTCAATGAACTGAAGTCGTAAAAAATGATTTAATCGAGGAGTGAAAATTTGATTAGCGACAAAAAAACGATTGAATTACCCTGTGAAGGATTTATCAAAAAAGTCGTAGTCACTTTTTCTGACTGGACTAGGGTTTTTTTGTGAAATAATAACTATGGCGCATATGTCAAAAAAAATTATTGCATTAGTTTCAACAGTAATTTTTACTAGTCTTCCGTCGATAGAATTTGCGGATACGACAACCGGAAATTCGGCCACATCTGGAGCTTCATCTGCACCTGGGGAAGTTGAGCAAAATCCCACCACTACACCAGAGCAAAATCCACCAAGGGCAAAAACTAGGCCCTCGTCAATAAAACCTTTGCCAGCCCCTTTTAACCAAGAACCGTCAGAGACGCTAGACTCTCTTTCTTCAGATTCTTTACAACAAAAAAGTGGTTCAGGTGACTATTCAGCAACTTATGCTAAACGTTCTTCACCTAGGCAGAGAGTAGGCGATCCCTTTTGGAGTGCAGACTTAGAATTACTCTTTGTCAAAAGAAAGGGGGTAAAGCAAAAATTTCTGGCTGTTGATACCAGCGTATCTGGTGATATCGATCCATTGTGTATGTGCCCCCAGGGGCGTGTGATTACCAGCAATCAACTCATGAATTTATTTGTTTGGGAACCTGGGGTCAGGGCCACTTTGGGATATTCTCCTAATGCAAGACAATCTGTCATTGCTGCAGTGTCTTGGATCAATGAATGGGAGTCCAAAAAAACAGCGACCGCAGATCAGACGTTAAAGCATGATTTTGGAGATCCGGACTATGCTCTGGACTATAGTGAGGCTTCAAAGGCTACGGGGCGTTATACCTCGCATCTTTGGGACGCGGAGGTGAATTATTGGCGTCATTATACCCCACGTGATGCTGATTATTTTTCTGTGTCAGGGATCATAGGGCTTCGTGGATTTTATTTAGGAGAGCATCTCCGCTTAGAGTTTCATAAACCACCAGATAGAAGCTCTTTCTGGACGATGAGCAAGAACCGTTTGTATGGTGCTCAGGTAGGCGGGAATTTACAGGTGAACCCTTGGCGCCATTGGTCCTGGGAATGGACGGCCAAAGCAGGGGTGTTTGCTAATTGGGCTACAGATATCAATTGGTTAGGGGATCAAAATAACACCGTAGTTCTTCGTTCTCATCACTCCTCGGCAGTAGGGTGCAGCTATCTCATTGACACGGATCTGCTTCTTGTGTATCGCTTTCGCGCCTATTGTAGAGCGATGTTTGGTTTTGGCTTAATGGGTTTATGGGGGGTGGCTACAGCCCCAGGGCAATTGATCAGCCAACATATACCACAAGCAGGCGATGAAGTGGGAATAGGGGGTAAGGTGTACTTCCAAAAATTATCTTTGGGTATTAGCCTCGATTTTTAGCCTCAGAAGATGATAGAAGCGAGGATAAGAGCGCCTATTTTCCCCACTCTGGTATCTTGGAAATAATACCAAACGCAATAAATAACTTCATATTTGAGCTGCGTGAAAGCTGTCGACAAATTGACGATCATAAACAGCATAGTATTAATGCAATACAATGCCGTTTACGATCGCCGATTTTCGGCGCTTTGACGCGGCTCAAATGTGAAGTTATTTGTTGCGTTTGGTATAACGGCTCAGTTCTCTTTGCAGGAAGCCTGCGATAAAATCTATCGAATATTGTTTTCAAGTTTTTTAGCCGACACATGTCACGACATGCCAGCGGAGAGACTAAAAATAAAACTTGCCTCTGGGCATGTGCTCTGCATGTATGTAAATTTTTTATCCCTGACGGCGTAAAACCCAGTTCTTCAGAACTGGGATACAAGCCGCGTTTTCTTAAAACGCTAATTTCTGTACACTCTTTCCAAAATAGCATCGCTAGACGATGCACGCTATCTTAACGTGTGCTCATGGTTACTTAGCAAAACCCTCTAAGTGTAAAACACTACAGGTTGGCTAAGGGTTCCCAAGTAA
>JAGXTH010000029.1 GCA_018333475.1 Simkania sp.
TGGCCTTTAATTTTTCTTTGTCTAATCCAAGGCGGTTCCTTAGGTAAGCAATTTTTTCATCGGTAGGTTTTTCAGATAACTTAGTTGCGAAAGATTTACCAAAAAGTTTTCCCGGATGCTTTAAAAATTCTCCGATTCCACAAAATGTGGCCGACAGTATGGAAACGATATTGCCAGCGATTCCAATACCACTTGTGGCTCGGTGTACATTTGGGTTTGTTGATTGGACTAGGGAGCCTATTGCAGATGCTTGAGTCGTAACATAACTAAGTCCTACAGCCCCCCCAAAGGCCGTTGCAAAGTGATCATTGACGCTAATAGCAAATCCTGTTGTATCGCCATTTGGTAGGGGTGGGGAAATTGAAGGGGATGAGGTGATTGTAGAGAGAGGTACTGGGTCGAACAGGGCACTAATCTCCCCTGGCTGGCTTCCGCTGCCCGTTGGACTTGGTGGAGGGGAATTTATTCCGAGTAGTGGAGATTGGGTTGAGTGAGCAGATGCAGCGGTCGGGGGCAATTCAGAGATTGTAGATCTGGTTGGATTACCACTTACTGGAAGTTGAGAAGTGGGAGAGGCTGGGGTTATCGTAGAGAGATGTAGTGGATTAGGCATAACAGCAGCCCTCACTACTCCATTGCTAGTTGGAATCGGGGGAGAAATAGTTGCTGCCTTGGAAGGCTTAGATTGGACTGTACGGGCAGGGGGTGGTATCGACTGAGGGTTCTTATTTACGGGTACGTTTAGTTGTGCGGTCGAGATCTTGGTAGTTAGAGCAAGATTCTGTTGGATATTAGATGTATTTGTGCTTAGCGATATGGCAGATGCAGGGTTGGTAATGCGAGCAGTTGGATTGAACGTTCTAGTTCTTTTGACGATTGCCTTTTTGTGGGGGGGCAGTTGTTGGGATATTACCTTTGCGATTTTTTCTTTTCTGTGTTTCTCTTGATATTCATGTTTGCGTTGAGCGGAGAGGGTCATTTTTCTTGAAGTCAATGGATGTGTGATAATTTTTGAGGAACAGCTGGCTTTGTGGGCTGCTTTCTCTGCTGTGTAAGAATTGCCAAAACCTTTTTTATGATGGGTATAGGTGTGGCCATGAAGGGGTGTTGACAGCTCCCCTGAAGCTTGTCCTAAGGTCGTTCCCTGTAAATTTAAAGCATCTTTTATTGCAATCTTCGACATTATTACTTACTTGATTGTTTTTATTATTCAACAACTGTAGTGTTTATAGTCATTATTATAACATCTTCTTTACATAAAACGCAAAAGTTATTATTTGTTTTTTTATTTTTCATAAATTGTTCGTGTTTAGTGGTTTTGTTTGATGTGTTATTCTGTATTGTTGATTTTTTTTAACCATGTGACTTGTTTTCTGTTGCATAACCAACTGATTTGTAGGTGCATGCTAGTTTTTTTGTTTGCATATAATATTGATTGTCAATAGTTTAAGTTTTTTTACTGTGTTTAGTTTATATGCATACATTTATCTTTTTTGTTCCAGTTTATTTTTACTATGCAAGATTATCTAATAAATCTTTGTTTTTATGTGCATTTTTTATAAAATAATTGTGTCGATTGTTTTTGTTTGCATGAAAAATGGTGTAAAGAATGGTGTTTAAAACACTTGCCATTTTGATTTAAAAGGAGGAAATAACCATGTCAACCGTGATTGAAGCTCGAAACACAGCGGGAAAGAATTCTGCAGGGACTGTTCTAAGCAGCCCACCGAGATTTTTGCGTGGTCGCTCCTACACAAGAGAAAGGCCTGCTTCTAATGCAGGTGCTATTCCTTCCTCCATGATTCATGGCGCATCTCCGCAGAGCGGTGTTCTAAGACGTCATAGTATTACACCAGGGTCCAGTACTTCAGAGGATCCTACAGTGAGGGAGCTCTTTACTCGAGACGTATCCAAAAAGACTGAAGTTCCCATTAGTTCAATGGGGATAGTCAGTCAGATACAGGTGAACGATCTTTCTGGTGCAACTCGTACGCTGGCGGGTCTTCCTGTTCCTTCCTGGATGGGATCTAAGGTATATCCTGATGTACCCAACTCAGCTCTTTTACAGTTGCTTGGATCTTCTACTGTGACAAATGCTCCCATAGGGGCTTACTTTGCCTACCAGGCGGCACGGTCGACAAAGACAGCTTATCGATTAGGTGATAAAAGAGGGGTGATTCTTGGGGGAGTTGATACATTCACAAACGTTGCTTGGTCTTCCATGGGGGCTTCTTACGCAGGGGTGAGGGCTACTGCAATAGGATCTATGATTCGTCCAACAAGTCAGGGCTTTGCTAACGCATCCAAAACATTTGGAATGGTGGGAGGGATTTTAGGTGCTATCTTGTATGCGGGCGCCGCATTGTATGAGTTTTTAGTTCATCCAGGAAGGATTTTTAGTAAATCTTTGGCAAGTAAACTGGCTGAAAAAAAGGGGACGCACGAGAAAGTTAATTACCTAAAGAACCGTCTTGGACTAGATAATCAGAAATTGATGGCAAAAGCCTGTGAAGGCAAAAGCGAAGCAGAGTTTCAAAAAGCAGCGCTAGAAGACCTTAGGCCTATGGCTAAAAGAAATGTGCAACTGTTAGGGAAATACCATAAAATAGAGACAACAAGTGGAATCAGTGCTCGTAAATTAGATGATCTTGTGGTCGCTTACTTTGGAAAAGAGAATTTGGTGGAGTACGGAAAAACGGTATTGGCTGAGAGGTTGCGCTCTAAAAAAATTCAAAAAATGAGCAGAGATCTAGGGGGGCCAGAGGCTTTTAAAGCTGTAGTAGAAGCTGTGAACAAACCTGGAGCTACAGATGCTGAAGTAGCACAGGTCGTTTTGAGTAAAATCGATGCTCACAAGAAAGAGCGTTATCAACGATTTCCAGTGTACGCCGTAGGAGCCATTACGATGGCATTGATGTGTGTATTTACTGGTGGAATAGGGGCTATAGTTTTAGCTGGTATTTATGAGTTAGTGGCCTTGGCAGAGCTTAGGATTTCTGTGAAAAGAATGGAAACCCTTAAGAAAGACCCTACACCTCCAGGACGTTATGATAAAGTAATACCAATGTTAAGTTCGGCCCTTGCCGTAGGTAGTGTGGTTGCCGGTTTTGTACTAGCCAACGTCTTCGGGTTCGGCTTACCAGCCTTGATCATTGGAGTGATCATTGCTGCTACTTGGATAGGAACGAACATCTACCATGTGCGTTGTATTGGTAAACGCAAAGAAAATTATATGGATGCTCTTTTGAAAAAGCGCACGATTAACCTTAAGGAGCTTGATTATTTGTGTGAGCATTTACCAAATAAGAAATTTAAGGCTTTCATACAAGATAATCGCCTTATAGAAAAGTTAGATGCGAACGAAAAACACAAGGTGCAAGGGTTAGTCAATAGCCTGGAGGGCTCAGGATTGTCCTATCGCGATAAACTTAAACAAGCGATCAAAACACGGTACATACGACTTGAAAAGGACTTTGTTGATGAGTTCTGGAGAAGGGCTCAAGAGGCGTGGAGGCCTCATATCGTATAAAGAGGTAGTTGCAAAAAACTCAGCTTCAGTCGATTTTAAGGTTCTTTTGTGCCTCTTTTCTTTGGGTAATATACGAATGTTGGTATTACCCAAAGAAAAGAGGCACAAAAGAACCTTAAAATCGACTGAAGCCTGGTTTCGAAAGAGCTCTAATTAAGATATGCAGCGCTACCTTTCTGATTTTCTTTCCTACCTAAGTGCAGAAAAAGGGCTCAAGCATGCAACGCTTGCAGCGTATCATAGCGACCTCAAGGCGTATTTTTCCGTTGCAGGAAAAGAGCTTTCTTTACGAGCTGTCATAAGGTTTTTATCTGTTCTCAAAGAGAAAGGGGCTGCTGGATCGAGCATGGCTCGTGCTCTTGTTGTGATCAGAGTGTACAGCAGATTCCTCTTGAAGGAAGGGGTATTAAAAGAAGATGTCTGCAGTACGCTTGAGCAGCCGAGTCTCTGGCAGAGTATTCCGGAGGTTTTAAGTTTGGCAGAAATCCAACGGCTTCTTGCATTGCCCGATCCTGCTAGCAAGTGGGGACAACGCGATAGAGCGATTCTCTACCTTCTGTATGCTTGTGGTCTCAGGGTTTCTGAGCTTTGTGGCATGAATATACGAGATGTGGACGATCAGTGGGTAAGAGTGTGTGGTAAAGGTGGTAAAGAAAGAATGATTCCTGTGGGTAGAGAGGCCATTGACATGCTGGATGCTTATCTTTTAACGAGTCAAAGGGAACAAGGTATAGAACAACCTCTTTTTTTAGGCTGTTCTGGTAGGCGAATTAGAAGAGAATCTGTCTGGCAGATGGTGAAGGGATATGCTAAAAAGGCAAACATCACCAAAAACATTTCACCGCATACGTTTCGACATTCCTTTGCGACACATCTTTTGGAAGGCGGCGCCGATCTTAGGGTCATTCAAGAGCTTTTGGGGCATTCCAATATTTCTACCACTGATCGCTATACACATCTTAGCGATCACAAACTTCAAGAATCTTTCGAACGGTTTCATCCTCGTCCATAGGGAGCCTGGATAATACCAAACGCAACAAATAACTTCACATTTGAGCCGCGTCAAAGCGCCGAAAATCGGCGATCGTAAACGGCATTGTATTCCATTAATACTATGCTGTTTATGATCGTCAATTTGTCGACAGCTTTCACGCAGCTCAAATATGAAATTTTTATTGCGTTTGGTATAACTAATACATAATGCAATTGCGCTTCCTTTTAAGGCTCATCTATACGAGGATCCTTAAAAGGAATCACAATTACATTATGTATTAGCGCTATCCTGAGATGGGTTCTTAAAGAACTTGCGGCGGCAGGTTTCTCTGAGAGTTTCTAATTCGATAAAAATAACGGGTGTAAAAAATAGGGTGAGGATTTGTGAAAAGATCAGCCCGCCTACGATCACAATTCCTAGTGGTTTTCGACTCAATGCAGTCAATCCTCCAACGCCGAGTGCTATAGGAACAGCTCCCATGAGAGCTGCTATCGTTGTCATTAAAATAGGACGAAATCGCGTTAGGCAAGCACTGACGATAGCATCATGAACGTTCATAGCTTCTTTTGTGATCCGTTCGTTGGCAAAATCGATCATGATGATTCCATTTTTCATCACGATGCCAAGGAGCATGACAATGCCTACAAAAGCATATAAAGAGAGGGGTAGTCCAAAAAGCATTAGGGTAAGAAGTCCACCAAGGGCAGCTGGAGGGAGTGTTGACATCACAGTAAGGGGGTGGATAAAATTTTCGTAGAGAATTCCTAGGATGATGTAGACGGCAAAAACCATAACGAGCAAAAGCAGTTGTAGATTGGCAAAAGACTCCTGAAATACGTTAGCTGAACCTTGGAGCTCTCCATAGACGGTAGGTGGTAGGATATCTTGAGCCGCTTTGTCTAAAGAGGCGACGGCTGTGCCCAAGGGGATATTGTTTACGTCAAAGGTGATTGTGACGGAAGGTAGTCCGTTGACATGGTTGACAGCAAGAGGTCCTGTCGTTTCTTCTGCAGACACTATCGTGCTTAATGGTACGAGGTTTCCATTTGCAGAGCTTATCCATAATTGTCTTAGTGCTAGAGGGTTGCGATAGAACTCTGGTACGGTTTCCATAATGACATAGTATTGATAGTGTGGTGTGTTGATGGGGGAGAGCTGGGTATTAGCATAGGCGAGATTGAGCGCAGTTTCAATGGAACCAGCAGTGACACCGAGCATAGAGGCTTTATCGCGCCGAATTTTCATCGAATATTGGGGCTGGGAAATATGCAGGTCGCTGTTGACTTGAGTAAAACCCGGGGTCTGTAGGAGTGTTCGTCTAAGGAGATCAGAAGAAGGATACAGTGCTTCTGGGTGTAGGGAGTAAAGTGTGTATTGATAGTTAGCCTGGGCTGATTGTGTACCTACTTCTAAATTGATCAGAGGTAGGGATTTAAAGAATACTTTGAGTCCTGGGATTTTTACAGTTTCACGATAAAGTTGGCCGATCACTTCTTGGATAGGAGGTCTTTGACTTTGATCCTTCAAACGAATAAAAAACAGACCTTGGTTGTCCTGTGGTTGTGCTCCAATCGATACGACAGAGGCGATTGCAGGGTGTTTACTTACGATGGATGTGAGGGTATTTTGATAATTTTCCATCATGAAGCTAGAGGTGCCATCTGCAGCCTCACTAAATCCCTGAATAAATCCAAGGTCATCTGCCGGCAGGAAATCTTTAGGCAAGGTGAGGATGAGGTAGACAGTGGCAATTAAACTGATTAGGCCAGTAACTAGGGTGGTTTTACGGTGGTGGACGACCCATTCGAGCATTGGTTTGTAGATGCCGAGGAGTTTAGTGTTAATTGTTTCAGAAAATCTCTCCATCCAAGGCTTTTGCGTACCATGGTGACGTGGCGTGACAAATCGACTGGCCATCAGTGGAGTTAAAGTGAGTGAAATAAAACCGGAAAATAGAACAGCCACCATGATCGTGATGGAAAACTCTCTAAAAAGAAGACCGAGAACTCCCCCCATAAAAATCAAAGGGATGAAAACAGAGCACAAGCACAATGTCATGGAAAGGACGGTAAAGCTAATTTCTTTAGAGCCGTCTAGAGCTGCTTGTAGGACTGGTTTTCCCATCTCGACATGGCGCATGATATTTTCGAGAACGACGATCGCATCATCGACTAAAAACCCGATAGAAAGTGTGATAGCTAATAATGAGAGGATATCGATATTGAAATGGAGCATTGACATAACAGCAAAAGTTCCCACCAAGGACAAAGGAAGAGCGCAGGAAGGGATCACTGTAGCAGTGACTTCTCCTAGATAGATAAAAATCACCAATACTACGAGTATAAAGGCAAGAAGGAGGGTAAGTTCGACGTCATGAACCGATTCTTCTATATACACGCCACGGTCGAATAGACGTTTGATTTCAACAGAGCCAGGGATTTCTCTTTGTAGGGTAGGGAGCAATTTATCGATGGCATCGATAATACTAAGGGCATTGGCTTCAGGTTGTTTGATAATAGCTAATACGCAACAAGGTTGCTTGAGGTTGTTTTCGAGGTATGTGAGATTGTATTTATCGAACTGCACGCCGTCCATAGCGTAGCCAACATCAGAAATACGAGTGATTGTACCGTCATCGCTTTTGAGAATGATTTGATTATAGGGGGCCGCTTCCATGAGCTGGCCATCGACATCAATGGTATATTCAGTACTTGAACCATACAGAGTACCAACAGGGATATCAGCATTTTGATTTTTGACAATCGTTCCTACCTCATCGAGCCCTATATTGCGGACGGTAAGCTTACGTGGATCTAAACGGACTCTGACAGCATAAGGGGATCCATATGTAGAGACTTGAGCGACACCGGAGATCATATTGAGTCGCTCGCCTATGAGCGTATAAGCATAGGTATAAAGATCCCACAACGGGGCAGTGGCTGAGGTGATACTAAGATAAAGAATGGGGCTTGCTGAAGGATTGACTTTAGTGTAGGTGGGTAAATAGGGCAGATTACTAGGTAGGTTGGCCTGTGCTTGGTTAATCGCTGCCTGAACATCAACGGCAGCATCTTCTATAGGTTTATTCAGGTCAAACTGCAATGCAATCGTACTTGAACCTGTTGTGCTCGAAGAGGTGATCAGTTGTATGCCATCTACCGAAGTGAACTGTTTTTCTAAGATGGCAGTTACATTGTTAGCCACTGTATCTGGGCTTGCACCTGGATAACTCGTGGTCACTTTGATGGTTGGATAGTCGACATTGGGCAGGTCACTAACAGGTAGGGTTTGAAAAGATAGGATGCCAAAAAATAGGATGGCAGCCATGACAAGAGTGGTCATGACAGGTCTACGGATAAAGGGGGCTGAAAGGTTATTCATGGGGCTGTTAGTCCATTATCAAATGTAGGTCGAGTCATTAGGGAATTATTGACCACTACCGCAGCTCCTGGTAATAAATTCACTTGTCCTTGAACTACGACCGATTCCCCCTCGCAAAGTCCCGAAGAAACTACAACTTGTTCTCCTA
This sequence comes from Simkania sp., assembly GCA_018333475.1. Lineage (GTDB taxonomy): Bacteria > Chlamydiota > Chlamydiia > Chlamydiales > Rhabdochlamydiaceae > JAGXTH01. The sequence continues at coordinate 8,053 of JAGXTH010000029.1, forward strand.
AAGAGGCTCCTTTTTTGATAGAACGCAGCTCCGCCGTCATATCTTCCTTGATGACATAGACAAAATGGCCATTTTGATCTACTCCTACAGCTTCTGTGGGGACTACGATGGCTCCTTTGAGTTCTTGAAGAAATAGTCGGATGGAGACAAATTGTCCTGGCCAAAGTGCTTGATCTTCATTAGGGAGAGTGACCTCGAGCAAAATCGAACCGGTCGCTTCATTGACCTCGTTGTTGATGAGGGTCAGTTCACCCTTATGGCAGTGTTTTTGGTCGCCTTCTAGGTATACATGAGCTTTGAGATTAGACTCTGCTTGTAAAGGTCTGATCTTTGATAAATCCTCTTCAGGAGCGTAAAAGTTCACGTAGATGGGTTGAATTTGATTGAGGATAACAATGGCTTGCGAGCTGCCTGCTGGAATGAAATTGCCTTCATCGACGAGTTTGACCCCAGCTATGGCATTCATGGGAGCTTTGAGATAGCAATAGTCTACGTTGAGCTTAGCAGCTTCGATTTCAGCAAGGTTTTGTTTAATAACAGCTTCGTTACTTAAGACGTTTGTAACATAATTATCGAAGTCTAGTTGAGAAACGAAATCGTTTTGTACAAGTTTGGCATAACGTTCCACGGTATCCTGTGAAAGTCTTAAGGCTGCGATTGTTTGGGATAACGTGGCCTCTGCTTGAGCTAAGGTAGCTTCATAAGGACGTGCATCAATCGTGCATAGCAAATCGTTTTGTTTGACTGGTTGTCCTTGTTGGAAAAGAATTTTTGTTAAAAAGCCCTGAACTTGTGGAACAATTTGTACGGTGTTAAAGGGTTCGACATGTCCAACATAATCATAATAAAGAGGGACATCACACTGTAGAGCTTTACTCGTTGCTACGGCAACAGGAGGGGGGTTATGTGGAGGGGCGCTATTGCAAGCACAGAACGTAAGAAGTGTGAGTAGGATCGTATGATTTTTTTTCATAGGGTATCACCTCGTAGATAGGGAGTTAAGTCCTGCTCCATGACTCCAGTGGCATAGCCTAACGTCGAGAGAGAAACGAACCATTGTTGTAGTGCATTTGCCCGTTTAGATCTGGCATCTGCCAAATTAGATTGTGCATTGGTTACTGTTAAAATCGTCGTTGTTCCGGCTTTATATTGAGCAAGGGCTACATCATATTCTTCCATGGCAGCCTCGAGATAATTAGTCGTATATTTAAGAGCATCTCGAGCTACGGCGACATTGAAATGTGCTGTAGTGATATCTTCAATCACTTGCAATTCCGTTTGTCTTAAGGTGGCTGCAGATTGTTCGTATTGTGCCTGCGCTTGCCGGATGGTATTAAGATCGAAAAAACCATTAAAAATAGGCCATGAAACAGAAAGTTGAGCTGTAAAGTCATAGTGGTCGGTGAGGTTATCCGTATATGTTGTACGACCTATGTCAAAAATTGTAGAGAGTGTTGGGAGCATATTACGCCTAGCTGCCTCAACACTTTTTTCTTGGGAGATGAGATTAGCCTCTGCAGCGATAAGATCGCTCCGTGTTTCTAGAGCTAAACTGATCAATTCGTTCACAGTGGACATGATCTCATAGGTCGGTGGATTATCAGGGAGTTCTTCCATAACTAGATCCATATTCGCCGGCAGTCCCATATCTGTGAGTAATTGAGCGTAAGAAGATTTGACTGTTTGTTGTTGGTTTACCCACTCGGTTTCTAATTGTAGAAGTTGAGATCTAGCTTGGAGCACATCGGAGACGTTTTGTACACCGGCTTTAAGGCTGGCATTAGCAGCTTCAAGAGTGACTTTAGCATCGGCAATGTCTTCGACATAGGATTGCTGTAATTTCACTTGATAGAGATAATTGTAATAATCTGTCGTGATCGTTTGCACAACAGTCTCAATTTCGCGATTGTGTGTAAGGTTGGCGTTATATAGAGCCATGAGAGCTGCTTGACTTGTAGCTCTTGTCTTTCCGAAATCAAAAATGAGGTAGCTTAAGGATAGTTGAGGTCCCCACTGGCTTAAGTAGAGAATGCCGTTGATAGGAAATCCTGCACCATAAAGAGAACGGCTTCTTTGTAAGGAATACGTTGTGGTGGCTAGGGGAAAGAAATTTTGCTCTGATTGAGCATATTCTGCAGCTGCAACTCTTGCCGTGGCCCAAGTTTGGCGTGTTTGCGTGTTGTTGCGCAGAGCCACATCGATGAGTTCTCCTAAAGTTAACGGTTCTTTTTGCTGAGGAATTTCTACTGGAGAGGCAGATTCCATTTTAGCCGCTTGAGTAGCGGCTAATTTTTCTGTGGGTTTGTCATTCCAATAGCGGCTAGGGGAAGGGGGAGCGTAGTTCCATGGCAATACCACTGCTCGGTCAGCAGCACAACCAGAAAGAATGCCGAAAATTAAAGAGTATGCACAAAAAGAACTACGCAAGAACAAGGGCCCCCACGATCCCCTTATTCCGTTGGTACGTTACTGCAGTTTTTGTGTCAAAATTTTATTTACTACGGCGGGGTCAGCTTTGCCTTTGCAAAGCTTCATGATCTGACCGATAAGAAAGGCGTAAGCTTTTGTTTTACCGCTTTTAAAATCGGCTATGGATTGGGGATTACTTTCGAGCACGGCATCGACCAAAGCTTCGATAGTTCCCTGGTCGCTAACGGGTTGGTAGTCTGGGTTTTTTTGAACGATTTCAGTCGGGCTGGTTCCTATAGTAGCCACCATATCATCAGCAACGAGTTTTGCAATCTTTCCGGTGATCGTTCCTTTTTCAATGAGTTCAACAAGCTCAGCAATATGACGAGCTGCAATGCCGGCACTCATAGGGGTTTTCCCTTGTTCTTTTAAGCGCCCCACGAACTCAACGGTGATCCAATTACATAAATTACGAGCATTACTACAGTGAGCAAGCCCTTCTTCAAAATAATGACAAAGCTCCTTGTCGAGAATCAGAAGATTGGCTGCATAGTCAGAGAGATGGAGCGTCTCCATGTAACGATGAAGTCTTTGCAGAGGAAGTTCTGGTAAAGAGTTACGAATAGCTTCAATATATTCATCGCTTAATACGAGCGGAGGAAGATCTGGCTCTGGAAAATAACGGTAGTCATCTGCTTCTTCTTTCAACCGCATCATTACGGTTTCTTTTTTTTCTAGGTCGAAACGAAATGTACCTTTGATGATTTCGGCATGAGGGTCCTTTTCGTATATGGCGATTTGGCGAGCAATTTCTGCCTCAAGCGCCATCTCCATATTATGAAAGGAGTTCATGTTTTTAATTTCGATTTTATTACGTAGTTTCGTTTCACCACGTTTTCTAACCGAGATATTACAATCAAATCTTAAGGAGCCTTCGTCCATATTACAATCAGAGGCATCGAGGTATTCCATGATCGACTTAATGGCCGTCGCATAAGCAACTGCATCTTTAGGAGAGTGCATACAAGGTTCTGAAACCACTTCAATCAGAGGTACTCCAGCGCGATTATAGTCAACGCCAGCAAATCCGGTAAAATGCTTGAGCATGCCAGAATCATCTTCAATATGTGCACGGTGCACAGAGAAGTTTTTGATCTCTCCATTTACAACAGCTTGGACACTGCCACCGATGATGATGGGCTGGTCATATTGAGTAATTTGGAAATTACGTGGGCTATCAGGATAAAAATAGGATTTGCGGTCGAACTTGCTGAATTTTTCTACTTTGGCGCCAATGGCACACCCAAATTGTACGGCTTTCTTCACCGCTTCTTTATTCAAGACGGGAAGGCTACCAGGTTGCCCTGTACAAACAACACCGATATTTATATTAGGTTCATCGCCAAAACGATTAGGTGCCGTACTGAAGAGTTTGGATCGAGTCTTTAGTTGGACGTGAATCTCAAGTCCAATAACGGGTTCCCAAGTAGAGTTATTCATGATGCAAATAGTGGAGGGAGTTGATGAGAATATTGAGTTACTTGTTCAAAGGCATGGGCAATATGCAAGACGTTTCCATCTTGTAGTTGAGGGCCTAAGAGTTGTAATCCCCAAGGTTTGCCTTCCTGATTAAACCCAGATGGAACGCTGATAGCAGGGAGCCCGGCTAAATTAGCGGCGATTGTATAGATGTCTTGCAAATACATTTGCAGAGGATCTTGAATCGAACCCAGAGGGAAGGCTGGAAAGGGGGAGACGGGCATAGCAATAGCTGTACATTGTTTGAATGCTTCAGCAAATTGTCTAATGATGAGCGTACGCACTTTTTGTGCATGACGGTAATAAGCATCTTGGTAGCCAGAAGAAAGGACGTATGTACCCAGGAGAATACGGTTTTTGACCTCAGGACCAAAACCTTCTTGTTTAGACAGATCGTACACTTCATCGAGAGTTTTGGCCTTAAGAGATCGAGCACCATAACGAATGCCGTCAAATCTGGCTAAATTTGTAGAGGCCTCAGCTGTGGCTAAAATATAGTAAACAGCGATCGACGTCTTGAGAATTTCAAGATCTACATCTACAATCTCGCAATGAAGCTTTTTTAGAATTTCGAGGCTTGCTAGGAAATTGTCTTTAGCATCTCCAGCCAAATCTGCCATAAAATTCCAAGGGACGCCAATTTTGCAGCCGCGAAAGGGTGAGCCTAGTAGTGCTGCATAGTCTTCAGGTGCTTTGGTAACACTGGTAGAATCTTTGTGGCAGTGGTGGGCTACTACGTTCATCGTGAGAGCGACATCTTCGACTCGTGTTGCAAACGGACCGATTTGGTCGAGAGAAGACCCGAAGGCAACAAGGCCGTAACGGGAGACTCTACCGTAACTAGGTTTGAAGCCTACGACACCTGTAAGAGAAGCGGGTTGTCGAATCGATCCGCCGGTATCGCTACCAAAGGCAATGGGAACAAAACGGGCAGCAACAGCTGCTGCAGAACCACCAGAGGACCCGCCAGGAGTACAAGCAAGATCCCAAGGGTTTTTGGTCAGTTTAAATGCAGAGGTCTCTGTGGAAGAGCCCATAGCAAATTCATCAAGATTTGTTTTTCCAACGATAAGAGCATCTTCTTTCTCAAGAGATTCTACAACGGTTGCGCTAAAGGGGGCTCGATAATTTGTCAGAAATTTCGAGGCGCAGGTCGTGAGTTCGCCTTCAATATGGATGTTGTCTTTGATAGCAATTGGGACGCCAGCAAGTTTGCCAAGAGGTTTGCCTTCTTTCCGCTTTTTATCTAGTTCAACTGCTCTTTTATAGGCTCTTTCTTTGGCAAGTGAAAGGAATGCACCTACTTTGCCATCTTGCTGTTCAATGCGCTCTAAGCATACTTTGATGATGTCTTGAGCAGAGATCTCTCCATCTTGGAATCGCCTCTGCGTTTCTTTAGCGGTATGCATGAAACTCTCAATAGAAGGGGTATCGTATCTATCTTAAAAACAATTCGTCAAGTATTTAAAATTTTATCACAGGAGGCACGCGAATCATACCGCCAACATGAGCTGGGGCATTAGCAAGAAAAACTTCCCGAGACATAGTATCGCAGGATTCATCCTCTCTCAGGGGATTCGTCATTCCTTCAAGGACGCTATTGCATGGAGGAACGCCCGTGGTATCGATCTCTTTTAGCTGGTCGACATAACCCAATATTTTGGAAAGATTCGCCCGTAGCTTCTCTTTTTCTTCTGGGGTGCACGCAATACGGCAGAGGTGTGAGAGTTTCTCGATATCTTCCTCAGATAAGTCGTGTTCCATAGCGCGGCCTCATATGTTGTACGCATTGTAAGGAGCAGAATGGGATTTGGTCAATCTTATACATTCGCAGAAAACAAAGACATCTATGAGACCCCTGCATAACTCAGTACTTTTAAAAAAAATGCCCGAGCCTCGTCGGTAGGACCTTCTGTGGAGCATGGGGAACAGATACGTGCGTTAGAGACTTTAGAACTTATACCAAACGCAATAAATAATTTCATATTTGAGCTGCGTGAAAGCTGTCGACAAATTGACG